>NZ_CP133261.1:1297421-1621776 GCF_030931715.1 Tissierella sp. MB52-C2 | reverse complement strand
CATTTTAGATTTAATTATTAATGATATTTATAAATTTATTAAGATTTGATTAAGGTTGATACTATGATATTAAAGTTGAATTTACAATTATTTTCTGAAAAAACTGAAAAGCCTACGCCAAAAAAGAGAAGAGATGCAAGAGAAGAAGGACAAATTTTTCAAAGTAAAGAGATCAATACTGTCGTTATTCTTTTTAGTTGCTTTATAGGGATAAAGATATTTGGAGGTTTCATAAGTGGGCAGCTAAAAAAATTTATGGTTGATATTTTTAGTGAAATAAACAATACAGATATTTTTTTAAATTATAATAATCTAATGATTAACTTTTTAAAGATATTAATTGTTTTCGTAACGATATCTTCTCCCATTTTAATAATTGCTTTTTTATCTTCCCTAATTATTAATTACTTTCAAGTAGGATTTTTATTTACTAATAAAACATTAAAGATAAAATTAGATAGACTAAATCCTATAGAAGGTTTTAAAAGAATATTTTCTAAACGTGCTTTAATGGAATTGGTTAAATCAATCTTAAAGCTAGGACTAGTGGGATATGTTACTATAAACTATGGAAAAAATCAAATAACAAGAATAGTAAAACTTTCTAGTCTAGAACCCATAGAGGCATTGGTAAACTTTTCTGACTTACTTTATGGATTTATTGTAAGAATTTTAAGTGTCCTTTTTGTTTTGGCAATTATGGACTATATTTTTCAATGGCGTGAACATGAAAAAAATCTTATGATGAGCAAAGAAGAAATAAAGGAAGAATACAAACAAACTGAGGGAGATCCTTTTATTAAGGGGAAAATAAAAGAGAGACAAAGAAGAATGGCTATGAGCCGAATGATGCAGGATATACCTAAGGCAGATGTAATAATTACAAACCCTACTCACTATGCAGTGGCAATAAAATATGATAAAGATAAATTTTATGCTCCCTATATATTGGGGAAGGGTGTGGATCTAGTAGCCGAAAATATTAAAAAAATAGCTAGGGAAAATATGATACCAATAGTAGAAAATAAACCCTTGGCACGAGCTATTTATGATTCAATAGATATTGGTGATATAATTACTGAAGATTTATATGAAGCGGTTGCTGAAGTATTGGCGTATGTTTATAGCTTAAAAGATGAGATTTAGGAGGATAGGAAATGAAGAGAGGAGATATATTTGTAGCCTTAGCAATAATTGGGATAATTCTTATGATCATAATCCCTGTACCAAAGGGAATGTTAGACTTTTTATTAAGTCTAAATATTTCACTATCCTTATTGATTTTATTATTATCTATGTATGCAGAGGATGCACTACAAATAACTATATTTCCATCACTGCTACTATTAACCACCTTATTCAGGTTGAGTTTAAATGTCTCAACTACAAGAGGTATTCTTAAAGATGCAGATGCAGGTGGAGTAGTAGAAGCCTTTGGAAATTTTGTAATTGGAAATGATGCTGTTGTTGGTTTTATAATATTCCTTATAATTGTACTTATAAACTTTTTAGTAATAACGAAGGGTGCTGAAAGAGTATCTGAAGTTGCTGCTAGATTTACTTTAGATGCAATGCCAGGTAAACAAATGGCTATAGATGCTGATTTGAATGCTGGATTAATTACGGAAGATGAAGCTAGACAAAGAAGAAAAGATGTACAAAAATATGCTGACTTTTATGGTGCAATGGATGGAGCCAGTAAATTCGTAAAAGGTGATGCTATTGCAGGTATAATTATTACAATAATTAATATTGGAGCAGGATTTCTTATTGGAATTGTAGGAAAGGGTATGCCTTTTCAACAAGCGTTACAGCGATATACTATATTAACAGTGGGAGACGGACTAGTAGGTCAGATTCCTGCATTACTTATTTCTACCGCTACAGGTCTAGTAGTTACTAGAGCCGCATCTGAAGCCAACCTAGGACAAGACTTAATTAAACAGTTATTCTCTAATAAAATGATATTATTTATCATAGGTATAGTAATGATGGTATTAGGTCTATTTACACCTCTACCTAAATTTGCGAATATTTTATTAGGATCTATTTTTATGTTCATTGGATTAAGAGCAAACATTTCAGCTAAACCAGAAATGGCGGAACCGGAAATAGCATCTACAACGGAGGCAGAAGAATTAAGAAAGCCAGAAAATGTAT
Organism: Tissierella sp. MB52-C2; assembly: GCF_030931715.1. Classification (NCBI taxonomy): domain Bacteria; kingdom Bacillati; phylum Bacillota; class Tissierellia; order Tissierellales; family Tissierellaceae; genus Tissierella; species Tissierella sp. MB52-C2. The sequence continues at coordinate 1,619,616 of NZ_CP133261.1, read as the reverse complement.
TAGGATTATTAAAGGTAGACGATATTGAACTAGAATTTGGATATGGATTAATACCTTTAGCTGATATAGATCAAGGTGGAGACTTACTAGATAGGATAGTAATGATCAGACGTCAAATTGCTATGGAACTGGGTCTAGTAGTTCCAATCGTAAGATTAAGGGATAATATTCAACTAAATCCCAATGAATATATAATAAAGGTAAAAGGAGTTAAAGTTTCAAAAGGTGAAGTATATTTTGATCATTATTTAGCCATGGACTCAGGTATGGGAGAAGGAAATATTGAAGGTATAGATACTACAGAGCCTGCTTTTGGCTTACCAGCAAAATGGATTACAGAAAAGGAAAGAGAAAAGGCTGAAATATTTGGATATACTGTGGTAGACCCACCTTCTGTAATAGCTACTCATTTAACTGAAGTAATAAAAGAAAAAGCTTATGAGCTTATTGGCAGACAAGATGTAAAAACATTAATTGAAAATGTTAGGGAAGAATATCCTGCAGTAGTTGAAGAGGTAATCCCAAAAGTACTGTCTCTTGGAGAAGTTCAAAAAGTTTTATCTAATTTACTTAGGGAGCAGATTAGTATAAGAGATATGGTTAGTATACTAGAAACATTGGCGGATTATGGAAGTATTACAAGTGATACTGATTTACTTACAGAGTACGTTAGACAAAGAATGTCAGGATATATTACTAATAAATATGTTGAAAATAATAGTTTAAATGTAATTACTTTAGATAATGGAATAGAAGAATTGATGATGAATTCTATCAATAAAACTGAAACAGGTTCATACTTATCTATAGATCCTAATAAAGCACAACTAATACTTAATAATACATTTAAAGCTATTCAAAAACTTACATCAATAGGAGAACAACCTATAATACTTACAGCACCAATTGTTAGATTATATTTTAAAAAGCTAACAGAGCAGATGACTCGTGATATAATTGTAATATCTTATAATGAACTTGAATCTTCAGTAGAGGTTCAATCAGTTGGGGTGGTAGTTATATAATGAAGATTAAAAAATATATAGGTCAAACAACTCATGAAGCCATGCTAAAATTAAAAATGGAATTAGGCCCTGATGCAGTAGTATTAAGTACTAAAACTATCAGGGCTAAAGGTCTGTTTGGTTTTCTAAAAAAACCTTTAATAGAAATTACGGCGGGCTTTGAGGAAAAGAATTTATTAAGTAAAAGTACTGTTCATCCATATGAAAAGGAACTAGGTAATATAAATAGAGAGCTTACCCAATTGAAGAATATGATGACAAGCATTTCCATAAGTCAAATGAGAGAAGAAAAAGATAGACTTCCACCTATTTTGAAGGAATTTTATGATATTATGGTGAAAAACGGAGTAAACTCTGAAATAGCTACTGATATATTGGAAAAAAATCAAAAACAAATTAACTTAGAAGAAAAAGATAAAGATACTATTAGGAAATTATTGAAGTTTAACTTAGTTGAAATTTTAGGAAGCCCGAAACCTACTACCATTGATGATTCACAAAAGATTGTTTTTTTTGTAGGTCCTACAGGTGTGGGAAAGACTACTACATTGGCTAAAGTAGCAGCCAGCTTTGTGCTTGAAGATAAACATAAACTAGGTTTAATTACATCTGATACATATAGAATTGCTGCAGTAGAACAATTAAAAGTTTATAGTGATATTTTACAACTACCTTTAGAAGTTGCATATAATAAAGTCGATATGGAAAAGGCACTTCATAAATTTAAGGATAAAGATATTATTTTTATAGATACTGCTGGAAGAAATCATAACGATATTGAACAAATACAAGAATTACAACAGATTATAGATACCACCCATGTTAAGGATATCTTTTTACTGATTAATGCAAATATAGATTGTAAGGTATTAAAAAACTTAATAGAAAAATATAGTTTTTTAGATAATTATAGATTAATAATTACTAAAGTAGACGAAGCCGAAAATTACGGAAATATTTTAAATATCAGGTATATTACAAATAAGGAACTTTCGTATTTAACAATAGGACAAAATGTACCAGATGACATTCAAATGGTAGATGTTGATCATATTGCTGAAAAGATTATTGGAGAGAATAACAATGAATGATCAAGCAAAAAACTTGAGAAATATTATGAAGTCTAAGACTATGAACCAAGAGGAAATATCAGTAGTAAAGAATAGGGCTAAAGTAATTTCTGTATCTAGTGGTAAAGGTGGAGTAGGCAAGACTAATTTTGCTATTAATTTTGCCATATCTTTAAAGAGATTGGGCTATGAGGTAGTCATAATTGATGCAGATATAGGATTAAGTAATATTGAGATACTGGCTGGAGTTAATATTAACTATACCATATCGGATATAATATTTTCTAATAAAGATATATTTGAAATAATGGCTGCTGGCCCTGAAGGAGTAAAGATTATTTCCGGAGGTTCTGGTTTAAAAGAGTTAAGTTTATTAAAGGACGATAATTTTTCAAAGTTAATGGAAGGAATGGAGAAGTTACAATCCTGTGCAGATTATATTATAATAGACACAGGAGCCGGAATTTCAAAAGCTGTAACTGATTTTATAATGGCATCTGATGAAACTATAATAATTTGTACCCCAGACCCAACATCCCTTATGGATTCTTATACATTAATAAAATCCATATTTTATACAGGATTTATAGGACCTATAAATATAATTTGTAATTTAGTCAACAGCAGAAATGAAGGAAAAGAAATATTTGACAAACTCTATAATGCTGCAAATAAATTCTTACAGATAAATATTAATTATTTAGGGTATATAGAGAGAAGTGAATTAGTTAATAATGCTGTAAGAAAGCAGATACCTTTTACAATATCTAATCCTAATAATTCTATTTCGAGAAAAATAAATGTAATTGCTATGAGTTTTCTCGGTAGCAAATCTTTGGAAGATGAAAATACGAAAAAAAGCTTCAGTAAAAAAATAGTAGATATTTTTAGAGGGAAGAGGTGAATAAGTGAGTTTTAGAGCTGATTATTTAAGTATAGGTTCAAAAATTGATATTATTAAACCTAACGACAAAAGTGTTACATATCCATCACAAATTTTAGATATATTGGAATCAAATGAAATGATAATTAGCGGACCAATTAAACAAAGTAATTTAGTTTTGCTACATAAAAATGAAAAAATATATATATCTTATAATGTTGAAAATAAGGGAAAATATTTATTCACAGCCAAAATATTAGCTAGAAATCTTTCATCTATTTATACTTTGACTATAGAAAGAATATCAGAAATAAAGAAGATTCAGTTGAGGGACCACTATAGACTTTTAACGAGGTTAAAAGTAGAAAAAGAGCATTTAATAGCTCAAGGTGATAATATTGAGAAATTTTATGAGCATTGTGAAACTAAAGATATTTCAGGTGGTGGAATGAAGCTTAACTGTAATTACAAACATAAAGAAGGAGAAGAAATAGTATGTTCCTTTAATGTAAATGGAGAATCTATAAAGATAAAGGCTAGAGTTATACGGGTGGAAGAATTGAATAGTTTTAATTACAAGTATAGCATGGGTATCAAATTTTTAGAGATTGAAAGTGAAATGAGAGATGAAATTATTAAATATATTTTCGAGCAACAGCGAATTTTAAGGTTAAAAGGATTGATATAGATGATTAAAGTTTTAGTAGTAGATGATTCTGCTTTAATTAGAAAAATATTAACAGATGTATTAATACTAGATAATGAAATATCTGTAGTAGGTACTGCCAAAAATGGAAAAGAAGCTTTGGAAAAAATAGAAACACTGAAGCCTGACATAGTAACATTAGATATTGAAATGCCGTTAATGGACGGGTTAACAACATTAAAACATATTATATCTAAATATGATTTACCTGTTATTATGATTAGCTCCTTAACAGTAGAAGGAGCAGAATTAACACTAAAAGCATTAGACGAAGGAGCAATTGATTTTTTATCAAAGCCTACTAATATATTTAGTCTAAGTCAAGATGAAATTAAAAATGAGATCATTGAAAAGATTAAAGCAGGTGCGAAAGCAAAGCCTAATATTAGGCAATCCGCCAAGAAAAAAAATATTCCAAAGCCACTATTTGAAAAACAAACCCTAGTAGATAAAAAATTTGACAATATTATAGCTATTGGAACATCAACGGGAGGACCTCGAGCGTTACAGACCTTACTCCCAGAATTTCCTAAGGATATTAATGCTAGCATTGTTATAGTACAACATATGCCACCTAAGTTTACTAAATCTTTAGCAGAAAGATTAAATTCTATTTCAAATATTAAAATCAAGGAGGCTGAAGATGGTGATATACTTTTAAGGGGACATGGATATATTGCACCAGGAGATTATCATATGGAAGTTGTAAAGATGGCAGATAATCTTGTAATAAAGTTAAATCAAGAATCTAAAGTAATGGGATTAAGACCTACAGTTGATAGAATGATGGAATCCGTATCTAAAATAAAAGGTTATTCAAAGGTTGGAGTTATTTTAACAGGAATGGGTTCTGATGGAACAAAGGGCATAATTGAAATGAAAAAAAATAATAGTTACACTGTAGCTCAAGATGAGTCCACATCTGTTGTCTTTGGTATGCCTAAATCAGCTATTGCTACAAATTCTATAGATAAAATTTTGCCTTTGGAACAAATAGGAAAAGAGATAGTCAATAAATTGGAGGTGTAGAAATGGATTTAGATATCGGTCAATATATAAATATATTTGTAGAGGAAGCAAAAGAGCATTTGCAAAATATGAATGATGTTTTACTAGAGTTAGAAAAAGATTTTTCACATATAGAAAATATAAATGAAATCTTTAGAGTTGCTCATACATTAAAGGGAATGTCTGGTACCATGGGATTTCATAATATGGCTAATCTAACCCATGAGATGGAAAATGTTTTACAAGCAGTAAGAAGTAACGAAATAAAACTCTCAGAAGATATAATCGATATTCTATTTGAATGTTTTGACGCATTAGATTCTTCAGTAAGCACTATTATCAGTGAGGGAGTAGAAAATAGCGATACGAACGAACCATTAATAAGTAAATTAAGAAATATATTAAGTAAAGAAAAGGATATTGATATAAGTGCAGAACTAGAGGTTGAAGAAAAAGATAAAATCAACGACTTTATTATGGAGGCGGTAAAGAAAGCAGAAGACGAGGGGCTATCCATATATACAATAGATTTTACTTTAAGTGAATCCTGTATGTTAAAATCAGCAAGAGCCTTCATAGTATTCAATACTTTAGAAACATTTGGTGAAATTATTTATTCTAATCCTTCTGTAGAAGATATTGAAGACGAAAAATTCGAATTTAATTTCTCTGTTATTATGGTAAGCTCTAATGAAAAATCAGATATATTGAAGGAATTAAAGCAAATATCAGAAATAGAAAAAATTGATTTATTAGACTTTGAAAATGTAGATTACGAAGAAGGAAGCATTATAGATGAAAGTAAGACTACTAATACAAGTCCTCAAAAGAATGATAAAAATGAAAAGTCTAGTGGACATCAAGGAAAGGTCGGCAAAACTGTCAGGGTAGATATTGAAAGATTAGATAATCTAATGAACTTAGTCAGTGAATTAATAATAATCAAAACTAGAATGGACGACTTAAGTGAAAAAACCACTGGTGAGAATATAACAGAAACAATAGAATATCTAGAAAGAATAACTACTAGTCTACATGATGCCGTGATGAAGGTTAGAATGGTTCCTATAGAAAGAGTATTCAATAGATTCCCAAGACTAGTAAGAGATTTGTCTAAAGAACTTGGGAAAGAAATAGCATTGGAAATGAGTGGAGAAGAGACAGAGGTTGATAGAACTGTAATAGATGAAATAGGAGATCCTTTGATTCATTTAATTAGAAACTCTATTGACCATGGAATTGAATTACCTGCTGATAGATTAAAAAATGGAAAAGATGAAAAAGGTACTGTTGTTCTTAAATCTTACCCCGATGGAAACAATGTTGTAATCGAAGTTGAAGATGATGGTAAAGGTTTAGATCACAATGTCATTAGGAATAAAGCTATTGAAAAAGGGATTTTAGATGAAAAAGAAGCTGAAAGTTTATCAGTGGAAGATAGTATTAGCCTATTATTTGAAGCTGGTTTCAGTACGTCAGAAACTATATCAGATGTTTCTGGCAGAGGAGTAGGACTTGATGTTGTTAAAAGCAAAATTGAGGCAATAAATGGCAATATAGAAGTCGTTAGCAGTAAAGGAAAGGGTACTAAGTTTATAATTAGAATTCCTTTAACATTGGCAATAATCCAAGCATTGCTTATAAAATTAAGTCATGAAATATATGCTATCCCATTAAGTTCTATTACTGAAATAATAAATATATCCCAAAGTCAGATAAGGGATGTACAGGGTCAGGAAGTTGTACTTTATAGAGGTATGACTTTACCAATTATAAGATTGAAGAATGTACTTGATATTTCAGATGATGATGAAAAAGAAGATTTAATAGTTGTAGTAGTTAAAAAAGGGGACAAGCAAGCAGGTCTAATAGTTGATAATTTAATTGGACAACAAGAAATAGTTATTAAAAGCTTAGGAAAATATTTAAGTGGAGTTAAATATTTATCTGGCGCTACAATTTTAGGTAATGGAAATATTTCATTGATATTAGATGTTAATTCACTAATATAAGGGGGAGACAATATGACTGATACAATAGATAATAAGTATGTAGTATTTAAATTAGAAAAGGAATATTATGGAATCCCAATTAGTAAAGTTATTTCTATAGAAAAGATGGAAGCATCTACTAGAATCCCTAATGCTCCAAATCATGTTAAAGGAGTTATTAATTTACGAGGGGAAGTTATTCCAGTAATTGATTTAAGATTAAAACTTAATATGGAATCAAAAGAGATAAACAATAATACTCGTATAATTATAGTTTCAGATGAAGATATTTTAGCAGGGTTAATAGTTGACTCATCTTCAGAAGTTATAGAAATAGATAAAGAGAATATAGATAATACTCCTGTTTCTCCTGATAACGAATATTTATCTTATGTATGTGGAATTGGTAAATTAACTGATAGATTAATAATATTATTAGAGCCATTAAAAATACTTGAGTATTAGAGGTGGATTATATGACTATTAATGTGGAAAATCTAAATAATTTTATGATAGACATACTTAAGGAGTTAGGAAATATAGGAGCGGGAAATGCTGCCACTGCTTTGGCAAGTATGATATCTAAAAAGATAGATATGAGAGTGCCTAATGTTAGGATTATGGAGTTTAAAGATGTTGCCCAAATATTAGGTGGAGAGGAAAACTTAGTAGTTGGAATTTACTTTGAACTTTTAGAAGATGTAGTAGGTAATATGATGTTTGCATTAGACTTGGACTCTGCCATTAATTTAACAAACTTATTATATAATAGAGAGAAAAAAGGTAAAGAGCTTGATGATATGGATATATCAGCTTTATCAGAGGTAGGAAATATTATAGCATCATCCTATGCAAATTCTTTATCTTCTCTTACAGGGTTAAATGTTTTTATATCTATTCCCTCAATTTCTATAGATATGGCAGGTGCTATTCTTAGTGTACCAGCTATTCAATATGGACATATGTCAGATCATGCCTTGATGATAGAAACAGTCTTTGAAGAAGAAAGAAATCTTGTATCTGGAAATTTATTTTTCCTTCCAGATTTAGATTCTTTTGATAAAATATTAATTGCATTGGGAGTAAAGTAGAATGGATGTAAAAACTATAAAAGTTGGAATGGCAGATCTGAATGTAACTAAATCTCCTAATTTTTTGACCACATTAGGATTAGGTTCTTGTGTAGGAATTATATTATATGATAAAGCGAATAAAGTTGCAGGACTAGCTCATATTATGTTGCCCTCCAGTAGGGAAATAAAGAATAATGAAAATAAAGCTAAGTTTGCAGATACAGGTATTGAAGAATTATTAAATTCAATGATTAAAATGGGTGCAAACAAGAACAATTTAATAGCTAAAATAACTGGTGGTTCTCAAATGTTTAATTTTAATTCTAATAATGACATTTTAAAAATCGGTGAAAGAAATGTAGCTGCTACTAAAATGAAGTTAAAGGAGTTAAATATTAAAATAATTTCAGAAGATACAGGTGGAAATTTTGGTAGAACTATAATATTAAATTCTACAGACGGTTCATTGCAAGTTAAGACAATTGGCCATGGAGAAAAAATAATATAATTTCCATGGGGGGAAATAAGATGGATATTAAAAATTTATGGATAGAGTACGATCATACCAAAGATAAAGAAATAAAGAAATCTTTAATAGAAAATTATGTTGGTTTAGTAAAAATTGTTGCAGGAAGAATGTATAATTTTTACGGTAGTAAAATAGAGTATGATGATTTATTAGGATATGGTATATTAGGTTTAATAGATAGTATAGACAAATTTGATATAACTAAAAATATTAAGTTTGAAACCTATGCGCAAATCAGGATAAAGGGATCTATAATTGATAGTATTAGAAAATTAGATTGGGTACCAAGATCTTTAAGGAAAAAATCAAAAGATGTTCAAAGTTCAATATCATATCTTGAAAATGAATTAGGAAGAAGTCCAAATAACGAAGAAATTGCATCTCATTTACAGATTTCATTAAATGAATTAGAGTTGCTATTATCTGATATAGCTACATTTAATATTTCTTCCTTGGAGGAAATATTACTAACAAAGGGAGATTATTCCCTAGAAGTTGAACATGATACAGTAACTCCAGAGGTAGTCTATGAAAGAAAAGAACTAAAAGAAATATTAGCAAACTCCATAGATTCCTTAAATGATAATGAAAAAATGGTAATTTCTTTATATTACTATGATGAGCTAACTTATAAGGAAATAGGACATATTATGGAACTTTCAGAATCCAGAATTTCGCAAATACACAGCAAAGCTATTTTGAAGATTAAGAATTCATTGGAAAAAAGAGGTATAGTTAGAGGATTATAGGAGGTGGAGTATGTATAATATACATAACAATATAATTCTAGAAATTAGTAAAGATGGATTATTTGGTTATATAACTTTAAAAGCAGGGGATAGTCAAGAGGATACGAACTTAAATTATATTGAAATACTAAATAATATAAAAGAATATATTAAATATGGTCTAGATGAAGAAACTTTAAGAAGAACTCTAAACAGCAATATAATTAATGAAAAAACGTGCATTGCCGAAGGAACGCCACCTATTAGTGGAAAAGACGGCAGTATAAAGTATCATTTTGATTTAGAAAAACCCTTACTGCCTAAATTAAATCAAGATGGGACTGTAAACTATAAAGACCTAGATGCACTTAATACTGTAGAGGCCAATGATATTTTGGCTGAAATTATACCTCCAAGAGAGGGAGTAAATGGAACAAAGGTAAATGGTGAGCCAATACCCTATGTTAGGGGGAAAGTACCCAAGTTTAGATATGGTAAAAATGTAAGTGTTTCTTTTGATGGTACTTTTTTAAAGGCAGAATCCAGTGGTCTAGTAGAATTAAGTGGTGGTAGAGTTATAGTATCACCTGTATTAAGTATAGAAAATATAGACAGTAGTACAGGCCATATAGATTTTAATGGAAATGTAATTGTAAATAAAGATATATTAAATGGATTTATTTTAAAATCTACTGGCTCTGTTGAAGTAAAGGGAGCATTAGAAGGGGGCTATATCGAATCAGAAGGTGATATTCTAGTACGTCAGGGAATTCAAGGATATAGTAGGCTAACTATAAATACTAAGGGAAACATTTCTACTAAATTCATTGAAAACTCTGTAATTAACTGTGGAAAAAATATAACGGCTGAAGCTATTATGCACAGTAATGTTGCTTCCAAATCTAATATTATTGTCTTAGGGAAAAAAGGGCTAATTGTGGGAGGAAGCTGTAAGGCAAAAAACGAGATTAGGGCTAGAATCATAGGCTCATCTATGGCTACTACTACTATATTAGAAGTAGGTGTTGACCCTGATATTAAACATAGATATGATGGTTTAAGTGAAAAACTAAAATCATCTAAAGATAATTTAGAAAAAATAAATCAATCTTTAAAGGTCTTAGAAACACTAAAACGTTCCAATAAACTAGATGGTAGCAAGAGCCAATTATACAGTGATCTTGTTAAAGGACAACTTACATTAAATATGGAAATTGGGAAAACAGAAAGAGAACTAAATCAAATAAAAGACCAGATGACTAATCTATCGAGGGGACAAATAATGGTTGCAGATACTATCTATCCTGGAGTTAAAGTTATAATAGGAGATAGCTATATGTACATAAGGGATGAAATGAAGAGATGCAGATTTTATAGAGAAAATGGCGAAATAAGAGTAGGAACATATTAAGGGGTGATAGTATGTCCATTAAACCCATTGACCATAATGTAATGCTTCCAAGAACTCAAGAACTGTCGAGCAATAAACATATACAAAATATGAAAAATAGAAATATTGTAGAAAGTGGATTTATACAACAAGAGAAGAATATAAACAGGAATAAAAAGAAAGTCATAGATACAGATAAAAGCAGCAATACAAGAGTTAGAGATGAAGAACGACATAAGGAGCAAGAAAACTCACGTAATAAAAAAAATAAGAAATCAGATTCTATTTCTGAAGATAGGGAAGAAATAAAAGAAAAAAATAAATGTAAAAATATAGGAAGTAATATTGATATACGTATATAATAGAGGTGCGACATGTTAAATATCATTTTAAATATAATAGGGTTGATTCTTATTGCTTTTTCAATCTGTGTCATAGGTAAAAATACTAGAAAACAGAAGAAACTAGTAAATGATTTAAAGACAATAGAAGATAAGCTAAAGGAATATCATAGATTTACAGAAGAAATTGCTGGAAGCTTTGATGATATAATTAAATATAAACTGGATACAATAGATACTAAAATAGATAATACATTAGATAATAATATTTTAAGAGATAAAGATGAAAAAAGTAATGAAACAGATGAAGCATTAAATTTATCGTCTATTCATACAAAGGTCATTGAATTAAAAAAGATTGGCTTAACAAATGAAGAGATAGCAAAGAAGTTAAATAAGGGAATTAGAGAAATTGAAATCATATTAAAAATGTATGAAATAAAAAAATAGACATATTTATACAAAAACGTTGATTTACAATTAACCATGTGTTATACTACTATAGTGATTACACACATCCCCTGACAGTAAAGGTGGTGCCTAAGGGTTCCTTTATTGTATGAAAGGGATGGAGGAAAAAAACTTGGAGGTGAATAGTATGTCAGTAATTACAATGAAAGGTTTATTAGAAGCAGGAGTTCATTTTGGACATCAAACTAGAAGATGGAATCCTAAAATGGCACAGTATATTTTTACTGAAAGAAATGGAATCTACATTATTGACTTACAAAAAACAGTTAAGAAGGTAGAAGAATCTTATGATTTCATTAAGGAAATCGTTGCTAATGGTGGAGAAGTTTTATTCGTGGGTACTAAAAAACAAGCTCAAGAAGCAATCGAAAGTGAAGCACAAAGATGTAATATGCACTTTGTTAATCAAAGATGGCTTGGTGGTATGTTAACAAACTACAAGACTATTAGAAATAGAGTTGATAGACTTCACGAACTAGGTAAAATGGAAGAAGAAGGAATATTTGATGTATTACCTAAAAAAGAAGTTATCAAATTAAAACACGAAGAAGAAAGATTAGAAAAATTCCTAGGTGGAATTAAAAATATGAATAGAATACCAGATGTTCTATTTGTTGTAGATCCAAGAAAAGAAAGAATAGCAGTAAAAGAAGCTCATATTCTTGGAATTCCTGTTGTTGCCATAGTTGATACTAACTGTGATCCAGATGAAGTTGATTATGTTATTCCAGGTAATGACGATGCAATAAGAGCAGTTAAGCTATTAACTGAAACTGTAGCAAATGCAGTTTTAGAGGCTAAACAAGGAGAACAAATAGAAACAGCAGAAGAGTAAAAAAAGTAGGGTAAGAGTTAAAGGGGTGGTTCCTCTTATGCTCTTACCATTTTTAACAATATAGGAGGGATAAAATGAACATTAGTGCTTCAATAGTAAAAGAATTAAGAGAAAGAACAGGCGCTGGAATGATGGATTGTAAAAAAGCCTTAGTAGAAACCAGTGGTGATATAGAAAAAGCTATAGACCTATTAAGAGAAAAAGGACTATCTAAAGCTGCGAAAAAATCAGGTAGAATAGCGGCAGAGGGATTAGTAGAATCATATATCCATAGTGGGAGAATAGGAGTTTTAGTAGAAGTAAACTCTGAAACAGACTTTGTTTCTAAAACTGAAGAATTCCAACAATTTGTTAAAGATATAGCTATGCAAATTGCAGCTTCAAATCCAAAATATGTATCAAGAGAAGAAGTAAGCGAAGAGGAAGTAGCAAGAGAAAGAGAAGTACTTACTCAGCAAGCTATGAACGAAGGTAAGCCAGAGCACGTTGCAGCTAAAATGGTTGAAGGTAGATTAGAAAAATACTTTGAACAAATATGCTTATTAGATCAAAACTTCATTAAAGATCCAGATGTTAAGATCAAAGATTTATTAAATGAGAAAATTGCTAAAATAGGTGAAAACATAAAAATAAGAAGATTTGTAAGATTTGAAGTTGGCGAAGGAATCGAGAAAAAAGAAGAAAACTTTGCTGATGAAGTTGCAAAGCAAATGAATATGTAATTAAATGGAGAACAGATAATTGTTCTCCATTTAAATAACAATATACTTAACATTAGGAGTGAGTTTAATGGACCCGATATTTAAAAGGGTAGTCTTAAAAATAAGCGGCGAGGCCTTAGCGGGTCATAAGGGAGCTGGAATTGATATAGATACTATAAACCAGATATCCAAAGAGGTTAAAGAATTGCATAATCTAGGCGTGCAAGTATCTATAGTAGTAGGCGGAGGAAATTTTTGGAGAGGTAGATCAACTGAGGACATGGACAGAACTACTTCTGACTATATAGGTATGTTGGGAACAGTGATGAATTCCCTTGCTTTACAAGATTCTCTTGAGAATATAGGAGTTAATACTAGAGTTCAATCTGCTATAGAGATGAGACAGATTTCTGAACCTTACATAAGAAGAAAAGCTGTTAGACATTTGGAGAAGGGTAGGGTTGTTATTTTTGCTGCGGGAACTGGTAATCCTTATTTTTCAACAGATACTACTGCAGCTTTAAGAGCAGCTGAAATAGAAGCAGAAGTAATACTATTAGCTAAAAAAGGTGTAGATGGTGTATATGACTCAGACCCTAAAATAAATAGTAATGCTAAAAAGTTTGATACTTTAAAATATATAGATATACTAAACCTAGGTCTTGGTATAATGGATTCAACTGCAACTTCTCTATGTATGGATAATAAAATTCCCTTAATTGTATTTGGAATCGATGAACCAAATAATATTATTAATGTTGTTTTAGGTAAAAAAATTGGAACACATGTAAAGGAGGATTAATTATGTATACTAAACTTTACAAAGAAGCTGAAGAAAAAATGAGCAAAACTATTTCAGTGTACAAAGAAGAGTTACAAAGCATTAGGGCAGGAAGAGCAAATCCTGCATTACTTGACAAGATTACAGTAGATTACTACGGACAGATTACACCATTAAAACAGGTAGGAAGTGTTTCTGCTCCAGAACCAAGATTGTTAGTTATTCAGCCTTGGGATGTAAATTTAATTCCTGTAATTGAAAAGGAAATATTAAAATCTGATTTAGGAATAACGCCTACAAATGATGGGAAATTAATAAGATTAGTTATTCCTACTTTAACTGAAGAACGAAGAAAAGATTTAACTAAGGTTGTTAAGAAAAATGGAGAAAATGCTAAAATTGCAATTAGAAACATAAGAAGAGAGTTAAATGAACAGTTAAAGAAAATGGAAAAAAACAAGGAAATTAGCGAAGATGATAAGAAATCAGCAGAGGACGAAATCCAAAAGATAACAGACAAATTCGTTGAAGAACTTGATGTTGTAACAAAGAAAAAAGAAGATGAATTAATGGAAATATAGTGAAAACCCCTTCTAAATAGGAAGGGGTTTTTAGTAATGAGGTGATATTATGGCAGATATAAGTCAGCCTATAGAGAAATTAAAGAGTCAAATTGATATGGAAAACCTTCCTAAACATATTGCAATAATCATGGATGGAAATGGCAGATGGGCAAAGAAAAGATTTTTACCGAGAAATTTTGGACATCAGGAAGGAATGGAAAGGGTAATTGAAATTGTTAGTGCCGCTTCTACTTTAGGAATAAAATATTTATCTCTTTATGCTTTTTCCACTGAAAACTGGAAAAGACCTATGGAAGAAGTGCAAGGGTTGATGAAAATTTTAGTTCAATACATAATGCGAGAATTAGATAAATTGCATGAAAATAATGTTAAAGTGCAAATTATGGGTGATATTAGTAAACTACCTGAATTTGCAAGAAAGGAAGTAATGAAGACCATAGAAAAAACATCTCAAAATACTGGTATGATTTTAAATATTGGTCTAAATTATGGTGGTAGAGACGAAATTATATTTGGAATTAAAAATCTTTTAAATGATATAGAAATGGGTAAAATAAATATAGAAGATTTAAACTCAAAGAATTTTTCCGATTATCTTTATACTAAAGGGCAACCTGATCCAGATTTGCTTATTCGACCAAGCGGAGAATTAAGACTTAGTAATTTTATGTTATATCAAATAGCATATACAGAATTTTGGTTGTCTGACGTTCTGTGGCCAGATTTTACAGAAAAACATTTAATGTTATCAATTATCGATTATCAAAAGAGAAATAGAAGATTTGGAGGAATATAAGTGAAAGATTTAAGCAAGAGATTTTTTAGCGGCTTAATAGGTTTAATCCTATTGATTTTAGTTGTTTCAAAAGGTGGATATTTATTATCTTTTGCTGTTTACATAGTTTCAACCATTGGTTTAAGAGAGTTATATAAAGCCTTAGAAAAAATCGATATTAAGCCTATATATGCTGTAGGCTATTTAGGGGTAGTTGGATTGTTTATAAATGCCATATTGCTAAATAAATATTTGGGTCTTATATTTACTTTAATTATTATTACATTGCTTATATTAGTTATTACAAATAAGGATATATCCATAAAAGATATATCTGCAACTTTTTTAGGAATATTATATATTCCATTCTTAATGTTTCATATTGTATATTTAAATAATACTAAATATATCTGGCTAATTTTCATTATAGCCTTTGGAACAGATACCTTTGCATATGTTGCAGGAAATTTATTTGGAAAAACAAAATTATGTCCTAAAATTAGTCCCAATAAAACGGTGGAAGGCTCCATAGGCGGAATAATTGGAAGTACTGTTTTATCAATTATATATTCTATATATTTTGGTTTAACTCCTATATGGAAGCTAATTTTACTTGCTATAATTTGTTCAATAATAGCACAGCTAGGTGATTTAGTTGCTTCAAGGATAAAGAGACTATGTGGAATTAAAGATTATGGATTTATTATGCCAGGTCATGGTGGGGTATTGGATAGATTTGATAGTATAATATTTACAGCTCCTGTAATATACTATTATATTAGTATCTTTTTAATTTAATATATAGGCGGTGGTTAAATGTTAACGGCAATATCAGCCATATTTGTTTTTTTAGTAGTAATATTAGTACATGAATTTGGTCATTTCGCTGTGGCCAAAATGGTAGGTATTAAAGTAAATGAGTTTTCCATAGGTATGGGACCAAAGTTGATACAGAAGAAAAAAGGAGAAACAGAATATACATTGAGAGCTTTACCTATTGGTGGATATGTAAGAATGGAAGGTGAAGATGAAGAGTCTAATGATCCTAGGGGATTTAATAAAGTACCTGCATTATCAAGGATAGCAGTTGTAGTAGCTGGAGCTATTATGAACTTTATTCTTGCAATTGTAATACTTTCTATTGTCTCCTATGGGCAAGGTACTCCTACCAATATTATCGAAAACACAATAGTAAATTCCCCAGCAGAAAAAAGTGGTTTATTATCAGGAGATATAATTACTAAAATAAATAATAAATCTACCCTAACTTGGGAGAGTGTTGTAGATTCCATAAACTCATCTGATCCAAATCAAGCGATGGAAATAGAAATACAAAGGGATAATGAAACTAAAATAATAGAACTCAAGCCTACTGTGGAAGATGATAGAACTATAATAGGTATAGCTCCTAAATCAGAAAAATCCATAGGTTCTGCAATAAAAGGCGGGTTTGAAAAGACAGCTATGTTTTTGAAACTCATGTTTACTACTGTAAGCATGATCTTTAAAGGTGAAGTTGGACTTAAACAGTTTTCAGGTCCCGTAGGTGTAATACATGAGGTGGGAGCTGCTGCGAAGCAAGGAATTAATAATCTATTATATTTTCTAGGTTTCATTAGTATTAACCTAGGCTTCTTTAACCTATTGCCAATACCAGCTTTAGATGGTAGTAGAGTAGTGTTCTTGTTAATAGAATTAGTTAGAGGTAAACCTATAAACCCACAAAAAGAAGGCTTCATACATTTCGTTGGATTTGTTTTATTAATATCTTTAATGTTACTAGTGACTTATGGAGATATAATTAAATTTAATATTTTTTAATAGGTGATGAAAATGAATAGAAAAAAAACTAAAGTGATAAAGGTTGGAGATGTATTGATTGGAGGAGATAATCCTATTTCCATTCAATCCATGACAAATACCTTAACAAAAGACATAGATTCTACTGTAGACCAAATCAAGAAGTTAGAAAATGCTGGCTGTGACATTATTAGATCTGCTATTACAGATTTAGAAGATGCCAAAGCCATAGTAGAAATAAAAAAACAAATCAATATTCCTATAATTGCAGATATTCAATATGATTATAAATTAGCATTGGAATCCATAAAATATGGAGTTGATGGTCTTAGATTAAATCCAGGTAATATTGGTTCATTAGATAAAGTTAAAGAAGTAGTAAAAGCTTGTAAAGAAAAAGATATATCCATAAGGGTAGGAGTAAATGCAGGTTCACTTAAACAGGAGTTTTTGGATAAATATCATGGAGTAAATGAAGATTCAATGGTTTACAGTGCATTGGAGCAAATAAGATTATTAGAAGATATGGATTTTTATGATATAAAGATTTCACTAAAGGCAAGCAATGTTCCTCTTACTATTAGAGCTTATGAAAAGATGTCCAATATAGTAGACTATCCTCTACATTTAGGAATTACCGAGGCAGGTCCATTATGGAGAGGGACTATTAAATCTTCTGTTGGAATAGGTACATTATTATCTATGGGTATAGGTGATACAGTAAGAATTTCTTTAACAGGAGATCCTGTTGAAGAAGTAAGAGTAGGTAGGGAAATCCTTAAATCACTTAACTTATTAAATGAAGGTTTGGAAATTATTTCTTGTCCCACATGTGGCAGAACTAATATAGACTTAATCAATATAGTAGAAGAGGCAGAAAAGAGACTTGAAGGAATTGATAAACATATAAAGGTTGCCATAATGGGATGTGCTGTAAATGGGCCTGGTGAAGCTAGAGAGGCAGATATAGGAATAGCTGGCGGTAAAGGTGAAGGATTGATATTTAGAAAAGGTGAAATAATAAAAAAAGTTAAAGAAGAAGAATTATTAAATGAACTATTGAGGGAAATAGAAAAACTGTAATACTAAAATATCCCAATAAGGAGAAGGGGGTATGTTATATAAATGAAGAAAAAGATATGTATATCTGAATTAATAAAAAAAGATGAATTAGATGAAAAAGAACTCATGGATATAGCTATTAACAAAGTCCAAGTAATAAAACCTTCTATGAATATAATTATTTATATGGAATCTTCCGACCTTATCAATAATAATGCACTTTATAAACTGGAAAATATATTTAGTAAAAAGTTTACCGATTTTAATACTATATTAAAACTTAAATATAATATTACAGGCAGCATTATGGATAAGATAAAATTTTATGAAGAAAATCTTTTAGAAATTATAAAAAAAGAAATTCAATCTAGTAGTTCATGGATTGAGGATTTAAAATGGGAGATCAGAGATGACTCCCTTATAATTTGTCCACCAAATAAAATGGCTCATTACTCCATAGAAAAAAGTGGATTAATAGAAGATATAAAGATGAAACTTAAAGAGGAGTTAGATTTAGATTTGTCTATTAAAGTCTCAGATAATGATTTTGCAGAAGAAAAAGACTTTATGGATACAATAATTGCAGAAGAAAAAGAAATGGCAATTAATATAGTTAATAGTACTGTTGAATCTTCCAAGAACAATTCCACTAGCAAAGAAGTAACTGTTTCTAATAAATACTATATATATGGTAAGCAAATAAAAGATGTACCTGTAAAGATAAAGACTATAAATATGCAGACAGGGTCTTGTGTTATAGAAGGTCAAATTTTTCATATTGAAAGTAGAGATATAAGAAATAATAAAACTTTAGTTACTTTTCACATATCAGATTTAACAGATTCTATTGCTGCAAAAGTATTTTTATCGGAAGAACATTCTGGAGATTTTCTTGCTAATATAAATAATGAATCCTATGTAAGAGTAGCTGGAGATGTTATCTTCGACAATTACTCTAGGAGTATAGTTATAATGTTAAAATCTCTTAATAAGATTGTGAAGGAAGAAAGAAAGGAATTTTCCGAAGAAAAGAGAGTAGAACTACATCTTCATACTCAAATGAGTTCAATGGATGGAATTTCTCCTTTAAAGAAAATTGCTGCCCGTGCTAAGGAGTGGGGCCATAAGGCATTGGCCATAACCGATCATGGAATAGTTCAAGGATTTCCAGAGGCTATGAATTTAAGTAAGTCTTTAGGAATAAAGATGATTTATGGTATGGAAGGTTATTTAATAAATGATAAAAAAGGAATAGTAACCAACTATGATAAAAATAAGGAATACTCCACATATATAGTATTTGATATAGAAACTACGGGTTTATCTCCTATAAATGATATGATAACTGAAATTGGTGCTGTTAAAATTATAAATGGTGAAGTTACAGATACTTATAGTCAGTTAATAAATCCTGAAAGACCTATACCAGAATTCATTACAAATCTTACTGGGATTACAGACGAAATGGTAAGAGATAAACCAACCATAGGAGAAATAATTACTGATTTTAAAAACTTTATTGGAGAAGATGTTTTAGTTGCTCATAATGCATCTTTTGATATTGGATTTATTAGAGAGAAAATGAAGATATATAATCTGGAATTAAACAATCCAGTATTGGATACATTGGAGTTATCTAGGGCAGTTTTTCCTTCTTTAAGAAGTCATAAGCTAAATATTATTGCTAAACATTTAGATATAAGCTTACTTAACCATCATAGGGCTGTAGATGATGCTACTGCTACAGCAGAAATATTTCTTAAGATTTTAAATATGTTGGAAGAAAGAAATGTAAAAAGTTTTGATCAAATAAATGGGCTAGGTTCCAATAAGGATATATCTAAAGAGGAAACATTTCACATAATAATACTTGCTAAAAACTTAATTGGACTTAAAAACTTATACAAGCTAGTTTCTGAATCTCATATAAATTATTTTCATAGAAGACCTAGAATCCCAAAATCTCTTATAGAAGCCAATAGAGATGGATTAATAATAGGAAGTGCCTGTGAAGCAGGAGAATTATATAAGGCGATAATAAAGAACAGAAGTAATAATGAAATAAGAGATATTGTAAAGTTTTATGATTATCTAGAAATTCAACCTATAGAAAATAATATGTATTTAGTTAGAGAGGGAATTCTAAAAGATGAAGAGCAACTAAGAGATATAAATAGAAGGATATACAAATTAGGTAAAGAAAATAATAAACCTGTAGTTGCTACAGGAGATGTCCACTTTTTAGATCCTGAAGATGAAATATATAGAAGAATAATAATGTCAGGACAAAAATTTCAAGATGCCGATATTCAGCCACCATTATATTTTAAATCAACTGATGAAATGTTAGATGAATTTTCATATTTAGGAAGGGATGTTGCAAAAGAGGTAGTCATAGACAATACGAACTTAATAAATGATATGGTAGAAGAATTACTCCCTATACCTGAAGGAACTTATCCACCAATTATAGATGGTGCAGAGGAGGAACTAAGAAAGATTACCTATGAAAAAGCAATAGAAGTATATGGAGAACCTTTACCAGATATTGTAGAGAAAAGACTAGAGAGAGAATTAGGCTCTATAATTAAAAATGGATATGCAGTTATGTATATAATTGCTCAAAAGCTTGTTTGGAAATCATTAGAAGATGGATATTTAGTTGGTTCTAGAGGATCTGTAGGTTCTTCTTTTGTAGCTACTATGAGTGGGATTACAGAAGTAAATCCATTGGCTCCTCATTATGTATGTCCAAAATGTAAATATAATGAGTTCTTTGATGATGGTTCCGTAGCTTCAGGTGCCGACCTTCCGGATAAAATATGTCCAAAATGTGATACTGAATTAAATAAAGATGGACAGTATATTCCCTTTGAGGTTTTTCTAGGATTTGAAGGAGATAAAGAACCAGATATTGACTTAAACTTTGCTGGAGAATATCAAGCTGTGGCACATAAATACACAGAGGAATTATTTGGAGAAGGATATGTGTTTAGAGCAGGAACCATTGGAACCATAGCGGATAAAACAGCCTATGGATTTGTTAAAAAGTACTTTGAAGAAAGAGATACAAACGTTAACCCAATTGAGACTAACAGGCTAGTTCAAGGCTGCACAGGAATAAAAAGAACTTCAGGACAACATCCTGGTGGGGTAATGATTGTTCCAAAGTATAAAGATATTTTAGACTTTACACCAATACAGTATCCAGCTGATGATAAAAAGTCGGGAGTAATAACTACTCACTTTGACTATAATGCAATTAGTGGAAGAATACTAAAACTTGATATTCTAGGACATGATGTTCCTACTATTATAAGGATGCTTGAGGATATTACTGGAGTAGATCCTACTAAAATACCTTTAGATGAACCTAAGACAATGAAGCTATTTACTAGTACAGAGCCCTTGGGAATAACTAAGGAAGATATAAATTGTGAAGTAGGTACTTTAGGCATTCCAGAATTTGGTACTAAGTTTGTAAGACAAATGCTCATTGAGACTCAACCTAAAACTTTTTCAGAGCTAGTAAGGATCAGTGGTCTATCTCATGGAACAGATGTATGGATAAATAATGCTCAAGATCTTGTTAAGAATAATGTTGCTTCCCTTAGTAAAGTAATCTCTACAAGGGAAGATATTATGTTAAATTTAATTAACTGGGGGATGGATAACAAGAAATCCTTTAAAATAATGGAAAAAGTAAGAAAGGGAAAAGGTTTAACTCAAGAAGAAGAAGACCAAATGAGAGAGCTAAAAGTTCCTGAATGGTATATAGATTCTTGTAAAAAGATAAAATATATGTTCCCTAAGGCTCATGCTGCTGCATATGTTATGATGTCTTTTAGGATAGCATATTTTAAAGTTTATTATCCTGAAGCATTTTATGCAACTTATTTTACTATTAAAGCCAGTGATTTTGATGCAGATTTAGTTATAAAAGGTAGAGAAACGGTTAAGACTAAGATTGAGGAACTAGAAAAACTAGGTAATGATATGACCGCAAAAGAAAAAAATCTATTAACTGTTTTAGAAGTTGTATTAGAAATGTATGCTAGAGGTTATAAGATTCAAAATGTTGATCTTTATAAATCAGATAGCGATAGATTTGCTATTGATGAGAATGGAATTTTGCCACCACTTAAAAGTTTAGAAGGATTAGGAGAAAACGTTGCCAGAAAGATTGTAGAAGAGAGAAATATTTCTAAGTTTATTTCTAGGGAAGATTTAATTAATCGTGGTAAAGTAAGCAAACCTGTTTTAGAAGTTTTAAACAACCATGGTTGCTTGGGAGATTTGCCATTGAGTAATCAAATAAGTCTTTTTAATATTTGATTTTTCCTTAAAGTGTGATATAATTAATTTGGCAAAAGTAAATTTTTTTTCTGGTGAAGAGTGGGCTATCCCACTCTTGATTTTTTATAAAGAATAGGAAAATTCTACTTTTTAAACTTTACAAAGGGAACTTGATTTGACCCTAATAAGTTTCAACAAAAGCTACATTTACTATCTAATATAAGCTTTTGACATTTGTAGTTTTTAAATTAAGCTAAATATCTATGGAGGTGAATAAATTGAACAAAAAAGGTATTTTAGGAGTTATTAAGGAAATATGTGAGCCACTAGCAGAAGAATTAGGCTATGAATTGGTGGATATAGAGTTCGTAAAAGAAGGTGCAAGTCACTTTCTTAGAATATATTTAGATAAACCAGGCGGAATAAACTTAGATGATTGTCAAAAAATGAGTCAATTAGTAAGTGAAAGATTAGATGAACAAGACCCAATTAAAGTAGCTTATTATTTAGAGGTATCATCTCCAGGATTAGATAGACCTTTAAAAACTGATAAAGACTTAAAAAGAAACTTGGGAAAAGATGTGGAAATCAAGTTATATGAAGCTTTAGAAGGCAAAAAAGTAATAGAAGGAACTTTAGACAATTATAATGAAGGTTTAATTATATTAAAAACAGAAACTAATACTACTATAGAGATACCTAGAGAATTAGTCGCTGTAATTAAATTAGCTGTTAAATTTTAAGGGAGGTTTAATGAATGAATGGAGATTTTATCAATGCTCTTCGTGAAATTCAGAAGGAAAAAGGCATTTCCGAAGAGATAATATTTGATGCCCTTGAGTCTGCACTAATCTCTAGTTATAAGAAAAACTTTGGTGCGTCACAGAATGTCGAAGTAGAAATGGATAGAACTACTGGAAAAGTAAAAGTAATAGCTTTAAAAGAAGTAGTAGAAGAAATAGATAATGAATATTTAGAAATAAGTCTAGATGAAGCAAAACAAATAGACGATAAATTCCAAATTGGAGACTTTGTTAAAATAGAAATTACACCTAAGGATTTCGGTAGGATAGCTGCTCAAACTGCTAAACAAGTAGTCATACAAAGAATAAGAGATGCAGAAAGAGACGTTATCTTTGATGAATTTATAAATAGAGAAAATGAAATAATTACTGGACAGGTGCAAAGAATTAGTAAAAATAATGTATATATAGATTTAGGAAAAACCGAAGGAGTATTACCACCTGTAGAACAAATAGATGGTGAAGAATATAATCAAGGTGATAGATTAAAACTACTTATATTAGAAGTTAAGAAAACCACAAAAGGACCTCAAATAATATTATCTAGATCACATCCTAATTTAGTTAAACGATTATTTGAGTTGGAAGTTCCAGAGATAGATGATGGTATAGTAGAAATATTCTCAATCTCAAGAGAAGCAGGCTCTAGAACTAAAATTGCAGTTTTCTCTAAGGATCCTAACGTAGACCCGCTAGGTTCATGTGTTGGATTTAAAGGCAGCAGAGTAAAAGTAATAGTAGATGAATTAAAGGGCGAGAAAATTGATATTGTAATATGGAGTAAAGATATAGGAGAATTTATAGCAAATAGTTTAAGTCCATCTAAGGTGGTAGATGTAATAGCTAATGAAAAGGAAAAATCTGCCATTGTAGTTGTACCAGATTATCAACTTTCTTTGGCCATAGGAAAAGAAGGTCAAAATGCTAGACTAGCAGCTAAACTAACAAACTGGAAAATAGATATTAAATCAGAATCCCAATATAAGGAAGAATGTGAATAAGAGGTGATTATTTGAAAAAGAAAAAGATTCCTCTAAGAAAATGTATTGCTTGTGCTCAAGGTAAAACTAAAAAAGAATTAATAAGGGTAGTAAGAAATAACGAGCAAGAAGTTGTTGTTGATCCAACAGGAAAAACAAATGGTCGAGGAGCATATATTTGTTCTAATATCGAATGTATTGAAATTGCACAAAAAGGAAACAAATTGTCTAGAGCTTTAGAGGTAGAAGTATCAAATAATATATATGAAGATTTGAAAAACATGGTTAAATCTTAATTAGAAACCAGAGATATCACCTTCAAAGATAATAGGGGGGTATATAATATGAAAAAAGTTAGAGTATATGAATTAGCTAGGGAATTAGGAATTAGCAGCAAAGATTTAATTGAAAAAATTATAGATTTAGAAATACCAGTA
Source organism: Tissierella sp. MB52-C2 (assembly GCF_030931715.1). NCBI lineage: Bacteria > Bacillati > Bacillota > Tissierellia > Tissierellales > Tissierellaceae > Tissierella > Tissierella sp. MB52-C2. The sequence goes on along the minus strand of NZ_CP133261.1, from coordinate 1,595,347 downwards.
GGTAATCATATGAGTACCTTAGAAAATGAAGAAGCAGACATAATAAAGTCACTATTAGTCGGGGAAGAAGTGCAAAATTCTCCTGCTGAACAAGAGGAAATTGAAGATGAAGATATAGATACTGAATATATCAAAAGTAACAAAAGCAAAAATAATAAAAAGCAGAAAAATAATAAACATAATGAAAAGAATAATAGTATAGAGAAAGAAAATACTATAATTAGTAAAGAAAGGAATGAGGTTGTTATAGAAATAGGAAATGATATAATCGTAAAAGATTTAGCAGACAAAATAGGAGTTAGTTCTTCCCAAGTTATTTCCAAACTAATAGGTCTAGGAGTAATGGTTAATCAGAATCAATCTATAGATTCAGATATAGCAATAATAGTTGCAGAAGAATTTGGTGTCCAACTTACAATACAAGATACTGTAGAGGAAAGTATTGAATCCTTAGAGGAAAAATATAGTTTGGATTATGAAGATGATCCTAAAGACTTAAAAACTAGAGCACCTATAGTAACTGTAATGGGTCATGTTGACCACGGTAAGACATCTTTATTAGATGCTATTAAAGAAACCAGTGTTACTAAATCTGAAGCAGGTGGAATTACTCAGCATATAGGAGCTTATGCTGTTAATATTAATAATAAAAAGATATGTTTTTTAGATACTCCAGGCCATGAGGCTTTTACATCTATGCGTGCTAGGGGAGCACAGGTAACAGATATTGCAATATTAGTAGTTGCAGCTGATGATGGAGTTATGCCACAAACCATTGAAGCTATAAATCACGCAAAGGCTGCCAATGTTCCTATAATTGTGGCTATTAATAAAATGGATAAACCTACTGCAAATGTAGATAGGATAAAACAAGAACTAGTTGAAAATGCTTTAGTTCCTGAAGACTGGGGTGGAGAAACTATTACAGTACCAGTATCAGCTAAGAATCGTGAAGGAATAGAAGATATATTAGAAATGATTTTACTTGTTGCAGAAATGCAGGAATTAAAAGCAAACCCAAATAGAAATGCTGTAGGAACAATAGTAGAGGCTCAACTTGATAAGGGTAAAGGACCTTTAGCAACTGTATTAGTTCAAAAAGGAACATTACAAGTAGGAGATATGGTGGTTTCTGGTTCTTCCTTTGGTAGAGTTAGAGCTATGCTTGATGATAAAGGAAAAAGAGTTAAAAAAGCAGGCCCATCTACGCCAGTAGTTGTTTTAGGATTATCTGAAGTTCCAAATGCAGGAGAACTACTATATGCAGTAGATGACGAGAAAACTGCTAGGACTATAGGTGAGAAAAACAAGGAAAATACAAGAGCAGAACAAATGAGATCAGATCAGAAAATATCACTAGATGATTTATTTGAAAGAATAAAGCTTGGTGAAATTAAAGATTTAAATATTATTATAAAAGGTGATGTAAGAGGATCTATTGAAGCTTTAAAACAATCACTTGAAAAACTTAGTACAGAAGAAGTTAAGACTAATATTATACATGGTGGTGTAGGTGGAATTACTGAGTCTGATATAATGTTAGCTTCAGCATCTAATGCCATAGTTGTAGGATTTAATGTTAGACCAAATTTAAATGCTATTGAAGTAGCTAAGAGGGAAAAAGTTGATATTAGAACTTATAGAGTAATCTATGAAGCCATAGAAGATATTCAATCAGCAATTAAGGGTATGCATGCACCAAAAATAGTTGAAGAAGTAATAGGAAGAACTGAAGTAAGGGCTACCTTTAGATTACCTAATGGAAATACCATAGCTGGTATATATGTATTAGATGGTAAAGTAACTAGAAACTCAAAAATAAGACTTCTAAGAGATGATATTGTTATATTTGAAGGAAATGTTTCATCATTAAAAAGATTTAAAGATGATGTTAGAGAAGTCTTATCTGGATATGAAGGCGGGCTAGGGTTAGAAAATTATAATGATATTAAAGATGGAGACCTACTAGAATCATATATTCTTAAAGAAGTTCAGAAATAGATATAGTATTAAAAAGGGCAAAAGAAATGGAGAAATAGAGGTGACTAAATGAACAATAAAAGGATAAGTAGAATTTCAGAAGAAGTAAAAAAGGTTGTTTCTGAATTGATTTATAATGGACTTAAAGATCCAAGGGTTAATTCTCTTACTACTGTAACAAAAGTAGAAGTAACTAGAGATTTACGTTATGCGAAAATATATGTATCTGTATTTGGAGATAAGGAAGAAAAAGAAAATACAATAAAAGGTTTAGAAAGTGCTAAGGGATTTATAAGAAAAGAAATTAGCAGTAAAGTAGATTTAAGATACACTCCTGAACCAATTTTTGTTTTAGATGAATCTATTGAACATGGTATTTATATGTCTAAATTAATTAAAGATGTTAATAAGGATTCTAAAGATCATGGAGACAATAAAAATGATTAACAATATTGAAAGTGAATTTGATTTAGGGATTGATTTAATTAAAAATAACAAGAACATTGGAATCGCTTCTCATGTTAATCCTGATGGAGATAATCTTGGATCTATTCTTGCATTGGGCAATGCACTTGAAAAGATTAATAAAAAAGTTTTTATGTTTAAAAGTGATGATATTCCTACAAATTTTTCATTTCTTCCAAATATAGATAAAATCATGGACTATGATGATACTATTGAATTGGATCTATTTATAGCTTTAGATGTAAGCGATGAAAACAGATTAGGTAAAAATAAAGTATTTTTAGAGAAAATAGAAAATATTATTAATATAGATCATCATATTAGCAATACTAATTTTGGAAGTATCAATATTGTAGATAGTAATGCAGCTGCTACTGGAGAATTAGTATATAAATTAATAAGTAAAATGGGAATTATTATAGATAAGGATATAGCTTCTTGTATTTATACTTCCATAAGTTCAGATACTGGAAGCTTTATGTATGATAATACTACATCAGAAACCCATGAGATAGCAGCTGAGTTAATAAAGCTAGGTATTGATAAAAGTAATATCAATATCAATCTATATCAAAATAGAAGTATTCAAAAAACAAAACTATTTATAAAAGTGCTGGAGACTCTAAAGTTTTACCATGATAATAAGGTAGGCATAATACAAGTAACCCAAGATATGCTAAATAATTCAAATGCTAAAATGGAAGATACAGAGGGGATAATTTCCTTTATTAGAGAAATAGATTCAGTGGAAATAGCCGTTTTGTTAAAAGAAATTAAAGAAGAAGACATCAAAGTTAGCATGAGAAGTAAGAAATATGTAGATGTTGCTGAAATTTGTGCTAACTTTGATGGTGGAGGACATATTAGAGCAGCAGGATGTACTATTAATCAACCTATAAACATGGCTGAAAAATTAATTTTAGAACAAATAAAAAAGGTATTTTAGGTGGTAGTATGAACGGCGTAATTAACTTTTTTAAACCAAGGGGAATGACTTCCCATGATGCAGTAAACTTATTAAGAAGAACACTTAAAACAAAAAAGATAGGACACACAGGAACATTAGATCCCAATGCATCTGGAGTACTACCATTATGTATAGGTAAAGGTACCAGGATTGCAGAATATCTCTTAGACAGCAATAAGGAATACATAGGTGAACTAACCTTAGGATATAGAACTGATACTCAAGATGGAGATGGAAAAGTAATATCTATCTCTAATAAATCAGTAACGGAGAATGAGATAATATCTACTATGTCAAAATACATAGGTGATATATCTCAACTGCCACCTATGTATTCAGCATTAAAACATAAGGGTAAGAAGCTCTATGAACTTGCTAGAGAAGGAAAAACTGTGGAGCGTACTCCTAGGAGTATAAAAATATATGACCAGAAAATATTGAGTATAGAAGATTGTAAAAAGATCTTATTCTATACCAGTTGCTCCAGGGGAACTTATATCAGAACTTTATGTGACGATATAGGAATGGATTTAGGCACCTATGGATATATGTCATACTTACTAAGAGTAGGTGCAGGAAGTTTTAAAATTGAAGATTCCTATAGTATTGAATATATTAGCAAATTAAATCATGAGGAAATTTTACAGATAATTACTCCCATGGATAAAGCCTTAGAACATATAGAGAGATTTACTGTACCAGAATATTTATATTCTAAATTAATTAATGGCGTTGTTTTACAGGTTGATACTGAGGAGAATATGATGAATAAGTTACTTAGAGTTTATTGTAAAGATATATTTGTTGGAATAGGAAAAATAATTCTTGATGATTCTAAATTTTACTTAAAAATGGATAAAGTTTTAATGATATAAGGTGATATATATATGGAAATAATTGATTTATCAAATTATAATGAAACAAGATTTAATACTGCTATTGCTTTAGGTAACTTTGATGGTATTCATATTGGACACCAACAGTTAATTAATACTATGATTTCCAAAGCTAAAGATTTGGGAATTAAATCTTCCCTTTTATTATTTAAAAATCATACAAAAGCTACTATAGACAATAACAAACCTAATATGATAACAAGTAACGAACAAAAGTTTAAAATATGTGAAGAATTAGGGATTGATATTATCTACCTTTTAGATTTTGATGATAATTTAATGAAATTATCAGGAGAAGACTTTATTAAAAATATTATTATAGATAAAATGAATTGCAAACTATTAGTGGTTGGATTTGATTATAGATTTGGATATAAGGCTTCAGGTGATTCTGAATTTTTATTAGAACTTGGGAAAAAACACAATATAGATGTAATAGTTTTAGATCCTGTTTATAAAAATAATGAAGTTATTAGCAGTTCTATTATAAGAAATTTAATAGCCATTGGTCATATGGATGAAGTTACTAACATATTAGGTCGTCCATATTCTATATTAGGAAAAGTAATAACAGGGAAGAATAGAGGCAATAAATTAGGCTTTCCCACTGCTAATATGGAACCTATGGACAATTTTGTAATACCTAAAAATGGAGTTTATATTACTAATACTATAGTTGATAATAGAAGATATTTATCTGCCACAAATATAGGTTATAATCCTACTTTTAATGAGGATGTATTAAAAATAGAAACCTATATATTAGATTTCGGTGAAAACATATATGGAAAAATGATAGAAGTGGAATTTATAGATTTTTTAAGAGATGATATTAAATTCAAGAATAAAGAAGAATTGATAAATCAAATGAATTTAGATATAGAAATGGTTAAATTCAAACATTAATATTTACATTTACTATTTATTATGATAATATTATATTGCAACGTTACCAAAGGCTTCGTTCAACGTATCCTCAGCGTTTTACGCAGCCCTTGGAGTATTTTAAATTTTTTGGAGGTGTATTATTTATGTTAACAAAAGAAATGAAAGAACAAATTATTAATGAGTACAAATTACACGAAGGTGATACAGGTTCACCAGAAGTACAAATTGCAATTTTAACTTACAGAATAAATTCTGTAAATGAGCATTTAAAAGCTCATAAAAAAGATCACCATTCAAGAAGAGGATTACTTAAAATGGTAGGTCAAAGAAGAGGTCTTTTAAAATATCTTCAAAACAATGATATTGCAAGATATCGTTCTTTAATTGAAAAATTAGGCATCAGAGGTTAATAAGAGCGGGAAACTCCCGCTCTATTGATTTATATTAGATACTTTTATGAATTATGGATATAATAAATATATTAAATATATTAAAATTAAGGAGGGATTGCATGGAAAGGAAATTCCAGTATAATTTAGCTGGTAGAGACCTAATTGTAACTATTGGTAAGGTGGCAGAACAGGCTAGTGGTGCTTGTATGGTTCAATATGGTGATACAGTGATTTTAGCCACTGCTACAGCTTCTAAGGAGCCAAGAGAAGGAATAGATTTTTTCCCACTTAGTGTAGACTATGAGGAAAAATTATATTCAGTAGGAAAAATACCAGGTGGATTTATAAAAAGAGAAGGCAGACCAAGTGAAAAAGCTATTTTAACATCAAGACTTATAGATAGACCACTTAGGCCTTTATTTCCAGATGGATATAGAAATGATGTACAAGTTATAACTACTGTTTTATCAGCAGATCAGGACCACTCACCAGATATTGTAGCAATGATTGGGTCATCCATTGCTCTATCTATATCAGATATTCCATTCGATGGACCTACAGGATCAGTTCTTGTGGGATTAATAGATGATAAGTTCATCATAAATCCAAATAGTGAAGAAAGAGAAAAATCAGAAATTCATTTAGTTGTAGCAGGAACAAAAAATGCTGTAATGATGGTTGAGGCAGGAGCAAATGAAGTAACAGAAAAAGTTATGTTAGATGGTATCCTAACAGCTCATGCTGAAATCCAAAAACTATGTGATTTTATTGAAGATATTAAAAGCGAAGTAGGTAAAGATAAAAAAGAATATGATTTATTTAGACCTAATGAAGAAATAAGAGAAAAGATAGTTGCTTTTGGTAAAGAAAAATTAATAGAAGCTATAAATACTTTTGAAAAACAAGAGAGATTAGATAATATAGATAAAGTAAATAAGGAAATAAAGGAAGTATTGCTAGAAGAATATCCAGAGTCAGTGCAAGATATAAATGTAGTAATTGAAAATATGTTAAAAGACGAAGTCAGAAGATTAATAGTAGAAGAAGGTATAAGACCAGACAATAGAAAAACAGATGAAATACGTCCTATTACTACAGATGTAGGGTTATTACCTAGAACTCATGGTTCAGGATTATTTAAGAGAGGTCAGACTCAGGTTCTTACAATAGCCACATTAGGTGCAGTTAGTGATGCACAAGTTATTGATGGCTTAGGAGAAGAAGAATCTAAAAGATATATGCACCATTATAACTTCCCGCCATATTCTGTAGGAGATTCTAGGCCTTTAAGAGGACCAGGCAGAAGAGAAATAGGTCATGGGGCATTGGCTGAAAGGGCTCTCGAACCAGTTATACCATCTGAAGACAAATTCCCGTATACAATAAGATTAGTATCAGAAGTTCTTAGCTCAAACGGTTCTTCATCTCAAGCTAGTGTATGTGGAAGTACTTTAGCTTTATTAGATGCAGGTGTTCCTATAAAATCTCCTGTTGCTGGAATAGCTATGGGATTAATAAAAGAAAATAATAATGTAGCTATTTTATCTGATATTCAAGGTATGGAAGACCATTTAGGAGATATGGACTTTAAGGTGGCAGGGACTGCAGATGGAATTACGGCTATACAAATGGATATAAAAATAGCAGGAATAGATAAGCCAATACTAGAGGAAGCTTTAGAAAAAGCTAGACAAGGTAGATTATATATATTAGATAAGATGATGCAAACCATATCAACACCTAGAGAAAACTTATCTAAGTATGCTCCTAAAATATATACTATGCAAATAAATCCAGACAAAATAAGAGATATAATTGGACCTGGTGGAAAAGTAATTAATAAAATAATAGATGAAACAGGCGTAAAAATAGATATTGATGACACTGGTAAGATTTTCATTGCTTCAGTAACACAAGAAGGTGGCGAAGCAGCCATAGATATAATTAATAGAATCGTTAAAGAAGTAGAGCCAGGAGAAATCTATTTAGGAAAAGTTACTAGAATTACTAACTTTGGAGCTTTTATAGATGTTCTAAATGGTAAAGAAGGGCTTCTTCATATATCCAACATAGCTAGAGAAAGAGTTAATAAAGTAGAAGATGTATTAGCAGTTGGAGATGAAGTATTAGTTAAGGTTATGGAAATAGATAATCAAGGAAGAATAAATCTTTCTAGAAAAGTATTATTGCCTGAAGAACCAAAAACTGAAGAATAGTATATTAATGCATGAACCATATTAAGGTTCATGTTTTTATTTTATAATAGGAAAGTTCTACTTTCCTATTATAAAATAAGAGTTGGAAATTCTTATAGGACTAATGATATACATATTTGATAAAGATGAAATAAATGTGGAAGAAAAGTATTTTCCATGGGAAGTTGCTAAAAAAGGGACAATTGATAACTTGAAATTATATCATACTGAAAAAAGATTTCATGTTGATATATTAATGTATGGAGTCTAATAGATTAGATAGTTAGGGCTTTGAGAAATCAAAGTCCTTTAATATTTTAGTAATAAATATACAAAAATTGTAAGTTTCAACAAAAAGATATATAAGTTTCAACAAATTCCCAAAAAGCTATTACTTCTTATTGTATAATAAAAATACAAATATACAAATATACAAAAAATAACAAGGTGGATGATTTGTGTGAAGAAAGTTGTTTTAAGGTTTAGTAAAGTTCTTGCAAGTTTAGCATTGATGGTAACATCTATGAATGTAAATACAACATGTATGTATCTGGCTTATCAGCCTGAATTACCAAAAGGTGCAGAAAAACTTCGTAAAAACTAATGGCTAATAATATGATTGAAAAGGTGACAAGCTACTTTATTGCTAATGGAGTAATAGAAGATGAGGATAGGCAGATTTATGCCTATGGATTACATCAAGGACTTCTAATATTACTAAACATCACAACAACAATCTTAATAGGATTTATGTTTAGAGCGGTCTGGGAAAGCATTTTATTTATGATAGTATATATCCCACTTAGAGCTTATGGAGGAGGGTATCATGCTAAAAGTAAGGGCTATATATAAAAGAAGGACAAGTATTATTCTTATTACAGAGATAATAATTACTATATCATTATTAATATTAAATTTTAAAGAAATAGCATTAATTATGGCTGTATCAATTTTTATAGTAAGTTTAATGTTGATTTTGGGAAAAATCAAGACTGATTTTATAATCAAAATTTGATGTATTTGGTAAGCGGAAAATACAGCTTACATTTTAAACCCTGTATTGCTTAAACTTAAATTTCTTGTTCTGGAAATTTAACTACTTCAGAATTAACTCAAATGCCATTTAAATAGATTGATAGTGGATTGGCTTAAAAGGTTTGATTTTAAAGGTATCAATAACATTATAGTAATATAGATACAATACACCTAAAGGGGGAATTAAAATGTTAGTTACATTATGGATAACTACTCAATGTAATATGAAATGTAGATACTGTTATGAGGGCAATGATAAGACTAATAAGATGATGAGTATAGAAACTGCTGATAAATCAATACAATATATTATGAAACATTTTAATGAATTAAATGAGGATACACTTATTATTAATTTTCATGGTGGAGAACCTTTGTTACAATTTGACTTAATAAAATATATAACAGAGGAATTTAAGCAAATTTTTTCTAGTAGTAATAAAAGATTAATGTTCGGGTTAACAACAAATGGAATTCTGTTAGATGAAAAAATAGAAGAATACTTGTGTGAGAATTTTTATTATTCTCTTTCTGCAAGTTTAGACGGAAATAAATTAATTAATGATACAAATAGAATGCTTAAAAATGGTAGGGGGACTTACGATTTGGTAATTGACAAGTTTGTGTCTTTATTAAAGATTAGGCAAGATGTTCGAATTAGAATGACATTTAATACTGATACAGTATATAATCTATATGAAAGTGTACAACACTTGGTAGAAATGGGATTTAATACCATTATACCAGTTGCTGATTATTTTGATGATAGATGGGACAAGCATCACATAGATATTTTGTGCAAAGAAACAGAAAAGATTTTCGAAATGTTTAAACGAGAGAAAGAAAAAAATAGCAATCTTAGTATATCTATTGTTGATGTAGAAATATATAAAAAAGGGAATTGTGGAGGAGGAATAACAACTTTAAATATCGATCCAAATGGGGACATATATCCCTGTACTTATGTTGTTGAAGACGAGGAATATAGAATAGGAAATATTGATACAGGTATAGATAAAATAAAGCTACAAAAAATTCATAGTATTTTTAATACAAAAAATGAAATATGCAATGGATGTAGTTACTATAACTGCTGTTCAGCTACAAGATGTAAGTTAATAAATAAAGTATTAACGGATAATTTCAATATGCCTTCACCAGTAATGTGTGCAATAGAGAATATAATGTATAAATTTTCAAAATATAATTTAAAAGTTTCATAAAATTACAGAATTTCATATTATTAAAAGAAAAAAGAAAAGAGAGTTAGACTAAAAAATCAAATGAGAGGAGATATAAATATGGATTTATATTTATCACCATCAATCAGGTTTCTTTTTAATAATAATAGAGTCATAGTTTTTAATCGTAGAAATGGCTCATGGATGAAAATTTCTAGAGAATGTTATGATATATTAAAGAATAGTATTGATAATCAAAGTACAGAAGAGGAATTATTAGATAGTTTAGCTGATGATGAAGATAAATTATATTTTAAAAAATTGTTGGATAATTTACATGAGCTAAGTAGTGAAACTGAGAAAAAACACAATAAAATAAATGATGTTAGCATTTCTATTACCAAAAGGTGTAATTTAGAATGTATGCACTGTATAGTTGATGCGGATAAGGTAAATAACCATGATAAGTATACTACTTCCCAAGTTTTTCAAATAATAGACAAAGTAAAGGCTTTAAAACCTTCCCATATAACCTTAACGGGTGGTGAACCAATGATTAGGGATGACTTCGTAGATATTTTAAAACATACTTCAAGTAATTATGATGGAAAAATATCAGTAATGACAAATGGAACGCTTATAAATACTGATAATGTTAAACCTTTAGCTGCTTTAGCACATAATATTGATATTAGTATAGATGGGGCAGATGAAGAATCATGCTCTATCATCAGGGGAAAAGGGGTTTTCCAGCAAGTAGTTAATAGTATTAAACTATTACATAAAAATGATTATAAAAAGATTAGTCTTTCAATGGTTCTTACTAAAAACAATCAAAATGTAGTTAATAAATTTTATAAGCTTAATGAGGAATTAGGTACTAAGCCTATGCTTAGACAATTAGCGCTTTTAGGACGAGCAGAAAGAAACTCTGATATATTAACTCAATTTGTTTCAAATGCTCAAGAAATCTCTTCCCCTTCAGAACTAAAAAATAAACATGAAATAATAGGATGTTCTTGTAAGGCAGGGGTTAATGAATTGACCATTGAATACAATGGAGATATATTTCCATGTGATTTGTTTACTGATGAGCAGTTTAAGTTGGGCAATGTAGATGAAATTGAAGATTTACGTATTTTATTTGAAGAGAAAAATGAAATAGCATGTACACATAGCTGTTTGTCTGATTTTGAGCCTGATCAACATCCTCTTTGTTGTGATTGTAATGTTAATTTTTTTTGTTGGCGATGTTTGCATGATTTATATATATTAGAAAATAATATAGATTTATTCAAAGAGCGTTGTGATTATATGAAGCCTCATTTAAATGAACTCTTATGGGAATAATCACAATGAACTTTTTAATATATTAAAAGTTAACAAATGCTTAAAACGGACTAGTATTAACTATTTGAATAAGGGGGTGAGTATTGATGACTTTAAAGGTACAAAAGATTTCAGATAAGGTAGATATCCTAGATGTTAAGGGACAGGGTAAAGATTGTAAATTTGATTGTGAAGTTACTGTTTGGAAAGGTAAGAGATCAAAAGAAGAGAGTTCTTCATGCTGGTACAATGATGAAGGATATAATGCTAGAGGCAATCCTTTATTTTAGTAATTTAGTAATTATGGAAAAACAAAGGGGGAAATTTGATGAATTTTAAAATACAAAAAATTTCAGATAAGATAGATAAGTTAGATGTAAAAGGACAAGGTGCTTGTGATACTGATTGTTTTGAAGAAATGGTATGGGTAGGCAAAACCAATGGCAATGTAAAAGGTTGCTATAAATATGAAGATGTGTACACTCCTAAAAAATCAACATGGATGTAATCCCGCATAGATATTAAATATTCCATGGAGATAAAATAAGAGTATTTAAATAACTAGTCTGTTTTAATTGTATGAAGGATTCCATAGAATCCTTCATACAAATAGTTTTTGAAAGATATTTATTTAAAAAATATGAATATAATTAGACAGACATATAGAAATATTCTTAAAAGTTTTCAAGATTATGCGAGAAAGGATGATTAATAAGCATGGATATAAAAATAAAAGAACTTACCAAAATATATGGTAAGGAAACTACTGCACTCAATGATGTCGATTTGCATATATCACAAGGTATGTTTGGGTTACTTGGCAAGAATGGTGCAGGAAAGACTACTTTGATGAGAATTCTTACTACCTTATTAGAGCCTACTAGGGGTTCAGTTGAAATATGCGGTATACCTCTTAAAAAGAAAAATATTTTGTCTATTAAATCTTTATTAGGTTATTTACCACAGGAATTTGCTTTTTATAACAATTTAACTGTTTATGAAGCTATGGATTATATGGGAATGTTAAATAAAATGAAACCAAAAAAGAGAAAAGAAAGAATTGAGGAAGTGCTAATACAGTTAAATTTACAAAAACAGTCTCATAAAAGGTTTCGACAACTTTCAGGTGGAATGAAAAAAAGATTAGGCATTGCACAGGCACTTTTGAGTGAACCTAAGATATTAATTGTTGATGAGCCAACATCTGGTGTAGATCCAGAAGAACGAGTTAGAATAAGAAATATATTAAGTGAATATTCGAAAAATAACACAGTCCTGCTTTCTACTCATATTGTAGAAGATATAGCTAGTACATGTGAAAGATTAGTTGTTCTGGATTATGGAAAAGTTATATATAAAGGCTCCGTAGAAGATTTAATCCAGCAGGCAAAAGGAAGTGCATGGAAATGTACTTTATATAAAACTACCGAACTTGATGAGCTTAAACAAAATTATACAGTAATTTCAAGTCAGTATTTGCAGGGGAAAATAGAAGCAAGAATTGTATCTAAAGATCAACCTAGTCTTGATTGTATAGAAGTAGAACCTTCTATTGAAGATGCATATATATTATTGTCATCAAAGGAGGAAGCTAAATAATGATATTTGACATTATAGGTTTTGAAATGAAACAGCAAGTGAAGAGCATCATATTTTGGCTATGTGTATTGCTATTTGTTGGGTTTACTTATAGCGAAATGTCATATATATTTTATCTTCCTGTAAAAAGTGATGCAGATATTAAAGCAATTAAAGGATACCATGAATATCTTTATGTAGATAGAACTGAAGAAGAACTTAGAGAATATGTTATACATAGGCTTAAGAGTATGGAAAAAGCAGGTGTAAATGTGGAGGGGTACATGATACAACTTGGTGAAAAAATGGATAAAGAAGGACTCAGCATTTCGCAGATTATGAATTATGTTAGAAAGGAAAATGATATTGAGACAGCAGAGTGGATAGGAGAATGGATAAAAGCTTTTATGGATAATGGTAAAGAGAAATTAGGTACTGTTAAAGAGGTAAATAAAAACCTATATTCTTGGTTAGGAGATAAGGCATATACATATGAAGTTTCTATGAATTACACAGATTTAGCTCAATTGGTTGGGGGGATATTGATATTACCCATTTTTGCACTTTTATTTTCGAAGGATAGAAGATATAGAATGAATGAACTAATACATACAAAGCAAGTCAAATCTTATGAGTACGTGTTGGGTAGGTATTTTGGATGCTTCCTGTCATTTTTTTTAAGTGTATTTATTCTTGGAATATGTGTGGACTCTATTGTATGTGTTAAGTTTGGACGAGCTGGCTGGAATACAAAATTTCTTGACATGATAGTCCAAATACTTATTTATGTTTTACCATCGTTATTATTTGCAAGCGCATTAATAGTAACATTATCTTTGGTATTTAATAATGGTATGGCAGTAATTCCTATATATATATTATACTTTATATTTAATGTTACAGAAGGAGTTTTTATAGGGCGTGGGAACTTTTCTGTTACATTATATAAATTTTTAATCCGTACTTTAATTATAGAATCTATTAATGATGTAATTATACAAAATCGAATTATATATATGGCACTGACTGTTGTGCTACTTATAGTATCTTGCAAAATATGGGAGAGGACAGATAAAAAGGCTTGGAGGGTTGTATAAAATGATTGATTATCTAAAATATAATACTAAAATTCTATTTTCGCCAATAAAGTGGCTGTTATGTGCATTATTTATGGCAATTATTCCTATTGCTTTTTACTGTCCAACATTACTGGACTTTATGAATCTTTCAGAAATATATATGCCTTTTGTAGGAATAGTGATGATATCAGATATTATGTTGGTAGATAAGTATAGTTATACATCAGAAATACTTTTTTTAACGAGAGAGAACAAGACAAAAATTCTTTTGGTACGATTTTTATTTATTAGCTTTCTTCTGATGCTCTTCATGCTTATACCTTTTTTGCTGGTTTATTTTGGTTTTACACCTTATGGAAATATATATGAAGGATATTTATTTTCTTATTGGGAATTTTTATGGATTGGATTTACGGGAACAATTTTCTTAGGAGTATTTTCAATGACTGTAGCAAATTTGTTTTCTATAGTTCAAGCTGGTTATATAGTATCATTAATGTATTGGGTTTATTGGAATGTTAATATGAGAAGATCATCAATTTTTAATATATTTTCTTTTTCAAATCACTATAATTATGACAGATCTAAGATATTTTTACTTGGATTTATGATTGTATTAATGGCATTTAATGGTTGGCTAGTAAATAGGAGTCCATTAGAAAGAAGACAAATATATTTTTTAAAAAGAGTATTGCTTAAAAAAACAGCTTAAAGTATATGTAGATCAGACACTTATAGTAGTATCTTATAAAATATAGGAGAATATGGATAAAAATGTTTGAGCAGTTATATAAGGTTTTAAAAGGAATTTTATAAAACAGTTATGATAAAGTGGGTGAATACATAATGGATAATATATTAAAAAAATTTAAGAATAATGTCGTTATAATTGATAGTGGTATTGATATAAATAATAAAGATTTTAGTGAATGTATTATTGGTGGACTGAGTTTTGAATATGATAATAACAAAGAACTAGTGATTAAAAAAGATAGTTATAATGATGAAAATGGGCACGGTACTTTTTGTGCATCAATGATACAGCGGGTATCTTCTAATGTAAACATATTTGTAGTTAAAATACTAAATAAAGAAGCAGAGACACATTCAAAAGCATTAATTGAAGCATTAAAGTATATTAAAAATATAGATATAAGAGTTGTGAATTTAAGTGTTGCTACTATAAATGAGAAATATAAGAATGAATTATATAAAGTATGTAATGAATTGTATAAGCAAGGAAAAATAATAATATGCTCTTTAGAAAATAGTAATAATGATAGTTTTCCGGCTGTTTTTAAAAATGTAATAGGGGTCAGGGGTATGCCATTCGCCAATTCATATAATTACTGGTACAATAGTGCAAAGAAAATACAATGTGTGGCTGATATAACACCTGTCTTAGTTCCAACTTTAGATAATAAATATAAAATGTTCGGAGGAAACAGTAAAGCTACATCGTTATTTACAGGGTTAGTATTAAATATATTAGCTAAAAATGATAATATTTCTTTTGAAGAATTAAATCAATTATTAGAATATAAGGCAGTAAAAAATTCTTGGGATGATGATGATACTAATGATATAAATTCATGTTCCTGCGAAATATCCAATTGGAAAAGTAATTATTCTAAGAAAAATTTAATGAAGCTAGAAAAAATTTTTGTTAAAGTTTTAAATTTGCCACAACAAGATATTCCATTATTGTACAAATATATGCTTCCTAATGATAAGATTCATTACAAGTCTAAAGATTTTTATGAAATAACAAAGAATATTGAGAAAGAATTCAATATTAAGATAGACTACAAATTGCTCTCTTTTAGTACGTTTCAATCTATATATTCTTTATTAGATTTTATAAATGTGAGGGTTAACCATGATTATAGATAGTACTGATAAAAAGAATATTCGTAAGCTTTTTAAAATTATATTTAAATATAAAAGACAGCATTTTTTAGCTGCATTTTTTATGTTTGTTAACTCACTATTAACAATTATATCACCTTATATTATTATGAAAATAATAGATGATGCTATACCTAATAAAAATTTAGAGCTTCTCATTAAATTTATGACTATATATCTGGTGGTAATGTTATTTGAAAATGGGAGTAGAATAATATCAGATTATATGTATTCTATTATAGGGAAAAAAATTGTTTATGATTTGAGGTTGAAATTGATTAGGCGTTTACAGAAATTCTCAGGGACATATTATTCAAATGTAGACACAGGAGAATTACTTACTACAGTTAATAGTGATGTAGATACAATAGAACATTTTTCTACGAAAATGTTATTTTCTATCATATCTGATATATGTACATCAATAGTAATGTTTATATTTTTATGTAGATTACAATTTGATTTATTAATTGTTGCCATAATATTACAGCCTGTTATGTTTTATTTTCAAAGTAAATTTAGTAAAAAAATTAATAAAATAGTTACTAACTTGAGGGATAAATATGGAGAATTTACATCAATAATAGAGGAATTTATATCTTCTATGATGAACTTTGTAGTTCAAAATGCAAGAAAACATTTTTTTGCAAGGTATTTTCCTACTTCTAGGAAAATACTGGAGGATGAAGTTAAACTTGAATTAAATTTTTCACTTAGTATGGCAAGTGCAAATATAATAAGTTCTCTGATTACAATAGCTGTTTTGGGATATGGAGGATATAAAGTTATGCTTGGAAAGATGACCTTAGGAACATTAATAGCATTTAATACATATTCTCAAAGACTATTAGGACCAGTATTTAGGATTGCACATTTGAAGACTAGTACTAGACGTGCATTTGTAGCAATTGAAAGAATATTTAAAGTGCTAGATGAGCCTATTAATATAGAACAAGTAAATCATGGATATAGACCGAATTATATAATTGGTAACATTCAATTTAAACATGTAAAATTTTCATATACTGAAGGTAATTATGTAATCAAAGATATGAATATTAATTTTCAAGAAAAAAAGACAACTGCTCTTGTAGGGGCGAGTGGTTCAGGTAAAACAACCTTGATTAATCTCGTGCTAAGGCTGTGGGATGTGGACGAAGGAGCGATATTATTAGATGGGAAGAATATTAAAGAATATAATTTAAAGTTTCTAAGAAGGAATATTAGTGTCGTTTCTCAAGATGTTTTTATATTTAATGATACAATATTAAATAATTTAGTACTATCTAATGGAAATATAGAAATGAGTGATATAATAAAAGCTACAAAAGCGGCAGATATATATGATTTTATTATGTCACTTTCTGAACAATTTGATACTGTAGTAGGGCAAAGAGGACTAATATTATCAGGAGGACAGAAACAAAAAATTTCCATTGCAAGGGCTATACTTAGAGATGCTCCTATTATTATTTTAGACGAAGCCACATCTTCTTTAGACAATATTTCTGAATTCTATGTCAAAAATAACTTAGAATCCTTTATTAGAAATAAAACAGTAATTGTAATTGCCCATAGGCTTTCAACAGTAGAAGATGCAGATATTATATATACTATAAAAGATGGAAGAATTGTTGAAAAGGGTACTCATGATGAGTTAATGAAGTCAAAGAATGTATATTATAACTTATATATGAAAAATGTTAGCTGAGAATCTTAAATATATGTTTTTAGAAAGGATGACTATAATTAAACGCTATACAGTGAAACTTAAAATATCATAGATAAATAGTAGAATACATTTATAATATAATTAAAGTTCTTACTAACCTCATTAGGGGCAGAACAACTTAATGTTTTAAGACAATCCATATCAAAATGGGAGTCGGGTCAAGCTATACCAAAGTTGGATAAAATAGTTGAATTGAGTAATATTTTTGATGTTACAACAGATTATCTTTTAAAGCCTTCAGAAATAGATGAATTATCCATAAAGACTGAAATATTAGAAAAACAGCAGCAACAAATGTTGCTCAGAGAGAAAAAACGTGGCATTATTCAACATTGCATTATTTATTGTGTTGGAGTTTATCTCTTATTCTTTGCGGTATATGTTATTGGGCGTTTTTATTTTAAGATATGGAATTCATCTGTTATCTTTGCGGAATTTTTAATTGCTACAGCGATAGCAATCTTTATTTGTATGAATCATATAAATAAAGAATAAAAATATTCCTAAATTTCAATTTCGAATGCTCATAAAGGAAAATTTGCCAGTGAGAAGATAGTTAAAAGAGGAGTATTGATATACAAATGACTAACGAACGAGCTTTTGTTATTTTGAATTTCAAAAGGGGAAATTTGCTGATAAACACTGGATTACTAACTCTTTACGGTTATCTACTGGTGTTTTTGCTGAGGTTGTACTCGAATTTGACTATCATGGAATTAGAGAGATAGTCAATTATATATGATTTATTGATAAGAGTTGCTATAACGCAGCTCTTTTTTCAGTTTGACAGGCATGTTACACTTCTAAGGTGAAAGTCCTTACAGAGCGTAGTTATCGACGAATCTCATAGCAACTTGCAAGTTTCACATCGTGAGGTGTGGGATAGAGGAAGCAATAGTCAAATCGTGGCTTGACGAACAGAAACAAGATACAAGGCGAGTTAGGCGGATAAGTTGGCTGAAAACAACAAAGTCCAAAAGGTAACCGTAACCCTAACCCTAACGCGTAAACCCTGCAAGTAAACGATGAAAGATATGTAACTTAACCCGTGAGGTCTCATTAGCGAAACAGTAGTAACAACGAATAATGAGAAGTCAGCAGAAGTCATAGTAGCTAGAAATAGTGAAGAACCGAACAACTAAACAGCACGAAATGTAATGTACGTAGCTTAGTTAGTCTGACCAAGTACAGACAAAACGTAAATGAGTCCAAGGCTTACAAAATTAAGACAAAAACTAAGTTAGCGGAAAGGAGTAGAGTGCACATTAAGGTTAGAAGAACAATTTTTGATGTTTGGGCTAGAATTGAATTTGGAGAAGACAAGAACCGTGTATTGCAAAGATGAAGACCGAAAGGGAAATCATGAGTACACATCCTTTGATTTTCTAGGATATACATTCAGACCAAGGCATGCAAAGAATAAATATGGGAAATTCTTTACAAACTTCCTACCAGCTATTGGTGAGAAATCGAAGAAATCAATACGTAAAGAAGTTCGAAGTTGGAAATTGCAACTGAAGCCTGATAAGAACTTATAGGACATAGCAAATATGTTTAATAGGCAGATACAGGGATGGATTAATTATTACACGCATTTTTACAAATCAGAGATTTATGGTGTATTACGATATATTAATGGGTGTCTTGTAAATTGGGCTCGTAGAAAATACAAGAAGCGAAAAGCAAGGCGTCGTGCTGAGCATTGGCTTGGCACAATAGCAAAGCGTGATAAGAATCTGTTCGCACACTGGAAGCTTGGAATACTACCATCGGCTGGATAATGGGAGCCGTATGAGCTGAGAGGTTCACGTACGGGTCTAAGAGGGACTTAAGGGGAGGTTCCTTAGGTCTACTCACTGTTTAATCTTTGTAGGAAGCAAAGCAGCTGCCACAAGAGTGATGGAATCAATAACCAACTGGATAGAAAGAAAACTAGGATTAAAGGTGAATGCAAGTAAAAGTAAAATCATCAATCCTTGGCAACTAAAATATCTAGGATTCGGATTTTGGAAAGACTCAAAAGACAAAACATGGGAAGCGAGACCTCATCAAGATTCAATCAAAAGACTAGAGTTAAAGTTAAAAGAACTGACCATAAGAAAATGGGTCAACTATTTTTTAATTGGTTCAATAAAAGGTGTGCTAACAAGAATAGATGCTCACTTAAGAACAAGGTTAAGAATGATAATCTGGAAAATATGGGAAGTACCATCTAAAAGGCAATGGGGATTACAAAAGTTGGGAGTAAACAAAGACCTAGCAAGACTAACTTCATATTGTGGAGACAGGTACTATTTTGTAGTAACGAAAACCTGTGTAGTAAGAGCGATATCTAAAGACATATTAACCCAAAGAGGATTAATATGTCTTTAGATTACTACTTACACAGACGTAATGTTAGATTTAGTTGAACCGCCGTATACGGAACCGTAAGTACTGGTGGTGTGAGAGGGCGATTTATTTCGCCCTACTCGATTTTAATAGGAAAGTTCTACTTTTCCTATTAAATGAAAAAAGGCAGCCTCAAAAAAATAGACATGTAAAAAAAACTAATGTTAAAATTAGATTATTTTTTGTATTTGTAATAAACACCATGAATTCCAGTATAAGATTTTGGAGTCATAGTACCTTCACAAACTTGACAATCAGGTTGTGGTGGAATAGATGGATCAAGTCCATCAAATAAATTATCTTCTTCTAGTTGTTTAACAATGAAATGAGGAACCCAAAGTGAATATCCACATTCTTACTTGATGATTCTATCAACATTTTTTAAAACAGCAGAACGAATGGGATACCCCTGAGCAATAAAGGCATCCCAATAATCTTTGAAGATATCTTTAATTTTAATAGTTTTACTAGCCGTAATATCACCAAGATATTTATAGCAAAAAAGGAAAAATGAATCAAGATAAAAAATAACTAATTTTTACAAGTTAAGTTAAATTATCAATGTTTTTTATTTAGTATATTAAATTATCCTTTGAATATATATATTATAAAGTATATTGGAGGGATGTAGATGAGATTATTTATAATAAGAAAAAAGACTTTGTTCACTATTGTAGTTATAGCATTATTAGGAATTATAAGTTTGATTATGTTTGGTGTTTATAACAAAGCAGAGGAAACATTTAATTCTGATGTCTATTATCAAGGTAATATAGATGAAAAAGTAATAGCTTTTGCCTGTAATGTAGACTGGGGAAATGAATATATCCCAGAAATGTTAAAAATCTTTGAAGAGAATAATATTAAGATCACATATTTTGTAACAGGAAAGTGGGCAGAAAAAAATAAAGATATATTAAAAGATATTTATAGTGCTAAGCATGAAATTGGAAATCATGGGTATAGTCATATTGATTATGATAAATTAAATTATGATCGAAATAAAGAAGAAATTCAAAAGGCTCATGATATAATAAAAGAGACTTTAGGAATTGATTCAAAGTATTTTGGGCCACCATCAGGAGCATATAATGATAATACAGTAAAGGCAGCAAAAGATTTGGGATATGAACTTATAATGTGGAGTATAGATACTATAGACTGGAGACAAGATAGTACTTCAGATATAATATTTAGGAGAGTGACACAAAAAGCCCATAATTCAGCCATAGTTTTGATGCATCCTACTGCAGAAACAGTTAAGGCATTACCAGGAATAATAAAATACCTATTTGAAAATGGCTATAATATTGGTACAATAAGTAATGTAATAAAAAACTAATAGTAACACTGGAGGAAAATATGTATTTAATAAATAAGTTAGATAATGGTATAAGAGTTGTTATGGAGAATATACCCCATGTCAACTCTGTTTCTATTGGAGTTATTATTGATAATGGCTCTATGAAAGAGAATAGGGAAAATAACGGAGTGTCTCATTTTATAGAACATATGTTATTTAAAGGAACTAAAAAAAGGACAGCTAAAGATATAGCAGAGTCAATAGATAATATAGGGGGACATCTAAATGCTTTTACTAGTAAGGATAGTACTTGTTACTATGCAAAAGTGTTATTTAATCATATAGATATTGCCATAGATGTTCTAGGAGATATGTTATTTAATTCTGAGTTTTTAGAATCAGATATTGAAAAGGAAAAGACAGTAGTAATAGAAGAAATAAATATGTATCAAGATTCTCCTGAGGATGTGGCTAGTGAGCTTCTTAATGAAATAATATTTAAGAATACATCTTATGCTTATCCAATACTAGGTACAGAAAAAAACATTAAGAACTTCAATCGAGAAAAGATTATAAATTACTTTGAGAATAATTATAGATCTGAAGATATAGTCATATCATTAGCAGGAAATATAGATACTAAAGAAGTTTTAAAACTATTAAATCATCATTTTGGAAACTATGATAAATCAGAATTAAGAAATCAAAGGGCTAACAATGTATATGGTTTTACTAATAACTTAAAAGGAATAGAAAAAGATACTGAGCAGTTACATCTTTGCATTGGCATGGAGGGATTACCCATAGTTAATAATGATATAGAATCATTGTTAGTATTAAATAATGTATTTGGCGGAACCATGAGTTCACGATTGTTTCAAAAGATACGTGAAGATCTAGGACTAGCCTATGCAGTTGAATCATATCCATCATCATATAAAGACACTGGAATATTTAATATATATGCGGGACTACATCCATCACAATTATTAAAGACAATAGGTTATATTGAAGAAGAAATAAAAGATATTAAAAATAACTTAATATCAAAGGAAGAATTAGATAAATCTAAAGAACAACTTAAAGGCAGCTATGTTCTTGGCATGGAAGGAACCTTTAGTAGGATGTATGAAATTGGTAAATCCTTATCTATTTTTAATAGAGTTCAAACACAGGAGGAAATATTAAATAAGATTGATAATGTAAATATGGATAGTATCGAAAAGATAGCTAATATAATTTTTAATAAACAAAAGATTAATATAGCCTATGTAGGAAATATCAAGAACAAAGACAAAATTGAAGATCAAATGAAAAATATACTATTTTAGAGGAGAAAGATTATGAATATAAATATAATTAATAAAAGCAGCTTTGAATTACCTACGGGCTTATTTATGTCTATACCTTAAAGCATGGAATAACTCTTGCTAATAGCATAAGAACTATTGATATATGAGGTTTATATTTACTATACTGTTGTTTACTATAAATATACAATAACAATGAAAGGAAAGTTTAACTTATGGAAAACATTAAGATTAAATATTTAAGTGATGAAATTGAAAAATTAAGATACATTGACGGAAAAAGTGATTGGATAGATTTAAGAGCAGCAGAAAATGTCAAGATGAAAAAAGGAGAATTTAAATTAATTCCTCTAGGGGTGGCAATGGAACTACCTAAGGGATTTGAAGCACTTCTAGTTCCTAGAAGTAGTACATTTAAGAGTTTTGGCATTATACAGACTAATCATTGTGGAGTTATAGATGAAAGCTATTGCTCAAATGAAGATGAATGGAAGTTTCCAGCATTAGCTGTTCGTGATACTGAAATAAATGTTAATGATAGAATTTGCCAATTTCGTATTATAGAGCATCAACCTGTAATAAAATTTGAAGAAGTTGATGATTTAGGTAATGATTCTCGTGGAGGGTTTGGTAGCACTGGTAGGAAATAATGTAGAATATTAAAGAAATAATTTGTGTTATTTCTGAAGTTTATTTTTAGAATTATATTTATAAAATCTGACTAATGGATTCAAATCAAATCTATTAGTCTTTTTTATATGGTTATGATATAAATTTAACTTTATCATCACCATTTTATAACTTATTTACAATCTCACAGGGTTTCCTTATGATGTATTCATAGTAGTCTTAAAATGAAGGAGAATTTGGACATTTAGGACATTATATCTAATGAGATGTTATCATAATTGATAATACATATTTTTATTTTCCTAGAATATTATTTAATATAGATAACTAGGAGGAGATTGTATGCGATTATCAGAACTAGGACAAAAAGAAATCGTTAATCTAAATAATGGCGGCAGACTAGGTCTAATATTAGACAGCGATTTTTTAGTCAGTGAAGATACAGGTAAGATCATATCTTTATTAGTACCAGAAAAAAGATTAAGCTTTAAATTGTTTGGACTGGATAGTAATGGATTTGAAATACCCTGGAATACTATTAGAAAAATAGGCTATGACATGATTATAATAGAACTAGATTAAAAACTAAACCGCCTTATATTTAATACATATATCTAATTAGATATATGTATTTCTTTATAGCGAAAGTGTTTAGATAGAAACTTCTTTTACTTTTGAATATTATTGGTTTTAAAGTAAATCCTATAAATGATATATTAATTTATAGGAGGAAAAAGATGACAAATAAAAATGATAATGATGAAAATAAAGGAAAGGATGTACAAGACAAAGAAGATAATATAGACAATATTAAAGAAATGGGCGTACCTAGTATTCCAGAAACAAAAAATAATATCCAATTCATATCTATAATAGGAGAAATAGAAGGCCACTCCATTGCTCCTAATGATAAGAAGGCGACAAAATATGAACATATTATCCCATTATTAATAGCAGCACAACAGGATCCGAAAATTGAAGGTATTTTCATTATCTTAAACACAGTAGGGGGAGACGTGGAAGCTGGATTAGCTTTATCTGAATTAATCAACTCAGTAGACAAACCAAAGGTATCCTTAGTCTTAGGGGGAGGACATAGTATAGGAGTTCCTTTAGCCACATCTACAGACCATTCCTTCATTGCTCCTACTGCAACTATGACTATACATCCAATTAGGACTACTGGCTTAGTTATTGGTGTGTCACAGACATTTAGATATTTTCAAAAGATGCAGCAAAGAATCATAAATTTTATTCTAAGGACATCTAATATCTCCAGTGAAACTTTAAATGAACTGATGTATTCTACAGATGAAATAGCAAATGACGTTGGCACTATATTAGTAGGGGAAGAAGCTGTTAAATATAAATTAATAGATGAAGTTGGTGGGTTTTCACAGGCTTTAAAAAAACTTAAGGAATTAATAGATGAGAAAAATCAATAGAATAGAATTCCAAATTATGCTATAATAACTACAGTATGTAGTTTAAAGGGGGTATTCATCTGGAAAAAAATAAGAAAAAAACGAAGAAAAAAACTACAAAAAAGATACAAGAAAAAAATGGCTTTAATAGAGATATTATAGGTATGATTATTATTGGAATTGGAATAGTTTCCATAATAAGTTTATTTAGTTTTAAGATGGGAATTATTGGATCTATAATTCGAGGCACTACTTTTTCCTTTATGGGATTCGGAAGTTATTTTTTCCCTTTAGTTATAATATTAGTGGGTATAACTTTTATTTTAGATAATATAGACCTTAAAGAAAAAAACATTATTTTATCCATGGGATTTATTTTTCTAAGTATGCTAATATTACTTGATGGAATAAATCCCTTTGACTACTCTTTTCTTGATAGAATGGATAATGCAATAGAGTTGAGTAAGATTGGAAAAGGTGGCGGATTAATAGGAAGCTTTTTTGGTTTTTTCTTTTATAGGCTCTTTGGAGCCATTGGTTCTTATTTAGTTTTAATGTTTATAGTAATTATCAACTTATTAATAATTACAAATGTTAAAATTAAAGACATAATATCTATAATCGGCAGCAAATCTCAAAATCAAATGAATAAAAAGCGTAAGCCAAAGATAGTTAATGATAAGGAGCCAAAGCAAATTAAAGAAGATATTCATATTAAAGATTCCTCTAGAGAGGAAAAGAAAAATTTAATTAAAGAGATTAAAGAAATAAATTTCAAAGATGAGTCAAATAATTTAGCATTAAATACTATAAGTGAAGAAATAGAAAGTAAAAAAGAAAAAACTCAAGTTTCTACATATGATATTCCATCACTATCATTACTAAAGCTACCTACAGCCAATCAAGATGGAAACGATAAAAAAGAAATATTAAACAATGCTAAAATTATTGAAGAAACCATGAGAAACTTTGGTATTGATGCTACTATTAATCAAATCAATAAAGGTCCTACTATAACCTGTTATGAATTACAGCCTTCTCCTGGTATAAAATTGAGTAAAATTGTTTCTTTATCTGATAATATAGCTCTAAGTCTAGCATCATCAGATATACGAATTGAAGCACCTATACCAGGTAAATCAGTTGTAGGAATTGAAGTTCCAAATAAAGCTAAAAGTAGTGTATTGCTTCGAGAAATTATTATGTCAGAAGCCTACAATAGTTTAGATTCTCAAATACCTTTAGCCCTTGGTAAGGATGTATCTGGAAACTCAGTGGTTTCTACCATTGATAAAATGCCACATTTACTTATTGCTGGTGCTACTGGTTCAGGAAAATCTGTTTGTATTAATACTATTATTATGAGTATTTTATATAAGTCTTCTCCAGCAGATGTTAAACTTTTATTGATTGACCCTAAAGTAGTAGAGTTAAATATTTATAACGGTATACCACATTTGCTAATCCCAGTTGTAACTGATGCAAAGAAAGCTTCTTTTGCACTAAATTGGGCTGTAGAAGAAATGGAAAAAAGATATAAGCTATTTGCCCAAAACAACGTAAGAGATATTAGTTCTTATAATAATAAGGTTAAGGAAAATGGAGAAGAAAAACTGCCTATGATAGTTATAATCATTGATGAGTTGGCTGATTTAATGATGGTTGCGGCACAGGAAATTGAGGACTATATATGTAGGTTAGCTCAAATGGCTAGGGCAGCAGGAATGTATTTAATTGTAGCTACTCAAAGGCCCTCTGTAGATGTTATCACTGGAACCATAAAGGCCAATATACCTTCAAGAATATCCTTTGCTGTATCGTCACAAATTGACTCTAGAACCATATTAGATATGTCAGGTGCTGAAAAATTGCTGGGGAAAGGTGATATGTTATTCTATCCTTCCTTCTATTCTAAACCTGTTAGGCTGCAAGGTGCCTTTATATCAGATGAAGAAGTAGAATCTGTAGTAAATGCACTAAAGGCACAAGATATTACAGAGTATGATGAAGATATTATTGAAGTAATAGAAAGTCCTAAGGAAATACAATTTAGTGATAGTGACGAATTACTTCCTAAGGCAATAGAATTAGTAGTGGAGGAAGGACAGGCCTCCATATCTTTGTTGCAAAGAAAATTAAAAATAGGATATGCTAGGGCTGCCAGAATAGTAGATGAAATGGAAGAGAGAGGAGTTGTAGGAGGATACGAGGGAAGTAAACCTAGAAAAGTGTTATTATCACCCGATGATTTAGACTTAATAACTAAGGAGAGATAAAATGAAATTAAAAAAAATTTCTATGATAACTTTAGGTTGTTCAAAAAATGAAATTGATTCAGAGTTAATGATAAGTATATTAACAGATAATAACTATACAGTAGCTAATTCCTTAGACGAAGCAGAAACTATTATTGTAAATACTTGTGGATTCATAGATAAGGCAAAGGAAGAATCGATAGAAACAATTTGGGAAATGACAAAGTATAAGGTTGAAGGTAATTGTAAATATTTAATACTGTCAGGATGTTTAGCAGAAAGATATGCTCAAGAATTAATGGATGAGATTACTGATATTGATGCAGTAGTAGGTCCTGGCAATATTAAGGAAATATCATCTATTATTAAAGAATTAGAAATGGAAAATCAAAAAATTAAAAAGACAGGAAATATAAATACAGACTATTTAGAGGAAGTAAATCGAATTAATTTCAATATTACCGAATATGTGAGAATTTCTGAGGGCTGTGATAATTTCTGCACATATTGTATTATTCCAAAATTAAGAGGAAAACATCGTAGCAGAAAAATAGAAGATATATTTAAAGAAGTAGAAAATCTTGCTAATAATGGAACTAAAGAAATAATCTTAATTGGACAAAATACTTCCGATTATGGAATAGATTTATATGGTGAATACTCTTTATATAAATTGTTAGATAAGTTAAATAGTATAAATGGTATCTCGTGGATTAGGGTATTATATTTATATCCTGATAATTTTAATAATAGATTAATCCAATCTATAAAGAATAATGAAAAAGTAGTTAAATATGTTGATATTCCATTACAACATATGAGCAATAATGTTTTAAAAAGAATGAATAGGAAAACATCTAAAGAGGACATAATCTCTTTAATAAACAAATTAAGGCAGGAGATACCAGGTATAGTAATTAGAACAACTTTTATTGTAGGATTTCCTGGAGAAACAGAAGAAGAATTTAATGAACTTTATACCTTTATTAAAGATATAAAGTTTGATAGATTAGGAGTCTTTGCTTATTCTCGAGAAGAAGATACTCCTGCATATAATCTTCCAGATCAAGTATCAGAAGAAGTAAAAGAAATGAGAAAAAACAAGATTATGATGCTTCAACAAAATATTTCAGAGGAAATTATGTCTGATAAAGTTGGTAATGTTTTTGATGTCTTAGTAGAAGAACTTTCTGAAGAAAACTCTTATATAGGTAGAACATATATGGATAGTCCTGATATTGATGGAGTTGTATATATTAATTCTTCCCAAGATATAGATTTAGGTGATTTTGTCACAGTTAAAATCACTGATTCTTTAGAATATGACTTAATAGGGGAGGTAATTAAATGAATTTAGCAAATAAAATAACTATTTTTAGAGTATTTTTAGTTCCTGTTTTTATGCTGGTATTATATTCTGATATGAAATATAGCACTTATCTAGCTGCCGGTGTTTTTATTATTGCATCCTTAACTGATACATTAGATGGATATATTGCTAGAAGCCGAAATATGATCACTAACTTTGGAAAATTTATAGATCCTTTAGCAGATAAAGTTTTGGTTTCTGCTGCATTAATTTCTCTTGTTGAATTAGGTGTTATTCCTGGATGGGTAGTAGTAGCTATTATCGCTAGAGAATTTACCATTACAGGATTTAGAGTAATTGCAGCTTCTGAAGGGATAACTATAGCAGCAAGTCCTTTGGGAAAAATTAAGACTATTACTCAATTAGTAGCTATAATATCATTATTGCTTAATAATTTTCCTTTTAATTCAATTAATTTTCCATTTGATATGATTATGTTATATATTTCATTGTTTTTTACCATGCTATCTGGAGTAGACTATATATATAGAAATAAATCAGCCCTGAAAATGGGTATAAAATAAAAGGTGATTAAATATGATAGCAGAGATTATTACAATAGGAACTGAGATTACTACAGGTAGTACTTTAAATACTCATAGTCAGTATATTTCTGGCAAATTACTCGAAATAGGTATTGAAACATATTATCA
Organism: Tissierella sp. MB52-C2; assembly: GCF_030931715.1. Classification (NCBI taxonomy): domain Bacteria; kingdom Bacillati; phylum Bacillota; class Tissierellia; order Tissierellales; family Tissierellaceae; genus Tissierella; species Tissierella sp. MB52-C2. The sequence continues at coordinate 1,566,387 of NZ_CP133261.1, read as the reverse complement.
TACTTCTGTTGATGACAATAAAGATAGAGTTAAAGATATTATGAATATAGCATTGAAAAGGTCAGACATTATAATTACTACTGGTGGATTAGGACCTACAGATGACGATATGACTAGGGAAGTCATAGCTGAGTCTTTAAACTTAAAGCTGGTTAGTGATAATGATATGGAAAAATCTATTAAGGATATATTTAATAAGCAAAATAGATCTATGCCATCTAATAATATTAAACAGGCCTATAAATTAGAGGGAAGTGAGTTTCTGAATAACTCCATAGGCACAGCCCCTGGAATCTTTCTATCTAAAGATAATAAAAAGATAATAATGCTTCCAGGTCCTCCTAGAGAAATGAAACTAATGTTTAAAAACGAAGTAATACCCCGTATTCATGAAGATTATCATATTATAAAAAAATCTGTAAACTTAATTGGCATAGGTGAGTCTCAATTGGAAATGGATATTAAAGACTTAATAAATAGTGATTCTTCTATTATGATAGCTACATTTGCTAAAGAAGGTGAAACAGAAATAAAAATAATAGGTAAAGGAAACGATAAAGAATTAATAAAAGAAAAAATCAATAATATAATCAATATACTACAGAATAGATTTCATAAATATATTTATGGATTTGATAATATTCCCATAGAAGTTGTAGTATTTAATATGTTGAAGGAAAGAAAATATAAAATCGGTTTTTGTGAATCTTGTACCAGTGGCTTAATAAGCGGTCGTTTTGGTCGAATACCTGGAGTGTCTGAAGTATTTGATAGAGGTGTTATATCATATAGCAATGATTCTAAAGTTGAAGAACTAGGCGTCAATCCTAGTACATTAGAAAACTTTGGAGCTGTAAGTGAAGAAACGGCTATGGAAATGGCCAATGGTCTTAGGATTAAGGCTAATTTAGATATAGCCCTATCTGTTACTGGAATTGCTGGTCCTACTGGTGATAATAGAGAAAAGCCAATAGGATTAGTATATTTATGCATATCCTGTAAGGAAAATTCTACTGTTATTAAATGTAATTTTACTGGAAATAGAGAAGCTATACAAAATAAAACTGTCACTAAAGCCTTCGGCGAGTTAAGAAGCTTTTTATTAAATAAATCATTGACTTAAATCCTATTTTGTTATAATATATAATTGGAACTAATGTTCGAAATATGAAAGGGGTGAATCCAGTATAACTGGAGTACTATGATGGATAACAGCGAAAAGAAAAAAGCCTTAGATTTGGCCTTAAGTCAGATTGAAAAACAATTTGGAAAAGGATCAATCATGCGTTTGGGAGAGGATTCAAAATTAAATATTGATGTGATACCTACAGGATCTTTAGATCTTGATATTGCCTTAGGAATTGGCGGAATTCCAAGGGGAAGAATTATTGAAATATTTGGTCCCGAGTCCTCTGGTAAAACTACAGTTACTCTTCATATAGCTGCAGAGGCTCAGAAACTTGGTGGTATTGCTGCCTTTATAGATGCTGAACACGCTTTAGATCCTGCATATGCTAAAAGATTAGGTGTAGATATTGAGAACCTAATAATATCTCAACCTGATACAGGGGAACAAGCTTTAGAGATAGCAGAAGCTCTAGTGCGAAGTGGAGCTATAGATATAGTAGTTATTGACTCTGTTGCTGCTTTAGTTCCTAAGGCAGAAATAGAAGGTGAAATGGGAGATAGTCATATTGGGCTTCAAGCTCGACTTATGTCTCAAGCCCTTAGAAAATTAGCAGGTACAATTAATAAATCTAATTCTACTGTAATATTTATTAATCAACTTAGAGAAAAAGTTGGAGTTATGTTTGGTAGTCCTGAGACTACTACAGGAGGTAGAGCTCTGAAGTTCTATGCAAGTATAAGATTAGATATAAGAAGAATAGAATCTCTAAAACAAGGTGATGATATTATTGGAAATAGAACTAGGGTAAAAGTGGTAAAGAACAAATTAGCACCACCTTTTAAACAAGCAGAATTTGATATTATGTATGGTATTGGTATATCTAGAGAAGGTAATATTCTGGATACTGGTGTAGCTGCTAATATTATAAATAAATCTGGCTCTTGGTATAGCTATAATGAGCATAAGCTTGGACAAGGAAGAGAAAATGCTAAAGATTTCTTAAGGGAAAATCCAGAGGTAGCTTTAGAGGTTGAAAATAAAATTCGTGCTGAATTTGGTTTGATTGATGATAACACAGAGCCCACAGATTCCATAGATACAGATAACAATTCAGAGAATCAAGATAAATAAACATAAACCTCCTAACATAATAGGAGGTTTATTTGTGAGGTGTTATATATGAAATTATTATTTTTTACAGATACTCATATTAGAGGCAATACTCCTAAAAATAGAAAAGATATATTTGTAGACACATTAGAACAGAAATTAATTGAAATTAACGAAATAATAAAAAAGAATAAGATAGACTTTGTATTACATGGCGGAGATTTATTTGATAGACCTGATGTATCTATAGCAGTGGCTAGTAAATTTGCAATGATTTTAGACAAGATACAAGTTCCATTTTATCTAATAAGTGGAAATCATGATATATATGGTCATAATCCTGATACAGTTAATAGAACCATGTTAGGATTATTAGATGCATTAGGAGTAGTTAATCTAGTTAAATCCGGTGATAAAATCTTTCTTCAAAAGGATAATATAAAAATTCAATTAACAGGCCAGCCCTATGTATATGATATTGATGCATTAGATAAAAGAGATTATTATATATTAAAAGATGTAGATAATGATGTGAATTTTTCCATACATATGGTTCATGGTATGTTACTAGATAAACCTTTTATAAAGGGAGTACCTTATACTTTAATAGATGATATAAAAGATACTTTAGCAGATATTACCCTCTGTGGTCACTATCATTCTGGATTTAAGACTACTAAAATTGATGACAAATTCTTTATTAATCCTGGCAGCCTAGTTAGAGTCACAAATAGTTTAAGAGAAATAGAGAGAATACCAAAGGTAATAATAATAGAATTAGAGGAAGATATTAAAATAAGAGAAATTCCTTTACAAAGCGCATCACCAGGTACAGATGTTTTAGATAGACAGGAGATAGAAAAGAACTTATTTAAAAATGAAAGAATGGCAGAATTTAAACAAACCATAGATGCCACTTTAGATTTTGAGAAAATGGATATAAATGAAGTGTTAATTGAAGTTTCTACGGCTGAAGATGTTGGTGAAGAAATAAAAGTCGAAGCCCTTAGAAGGATTGCTTTGATTCAAATGAAGGGATTAAATGGTGATTAATATGATATATATTGAAAAAGTAATCTTAGAAAACTTTCAATCTCATAAGTACTCAGTTCTAGAATTTGATGATCAATTAAATGTTATTCTAGGTCCATCTGATAGTGGAAAAACTGCAATTCTTAGGGGAATAAGATGGGCACTTTATAATGAACCTTCAGGAGATTATTTTATTAGAGAAGGTGAACAGGAATGTAGTGTTACAATTGTCTTCAATGATGGAACAAAGATAAAGAGATACAGAAGTAAAAGTAAAAATGCCTATTTTCTTTACGACTCAGATAATAATGAGACTAAATTTGAAGGCTTCGGTACTTCAGTTCCTTATGAGATTACGGAAAAAATAGGTATAAAGAAAATATTATTAGATAGTGATTTATCCAAGGCAATAAATTTAAGTGATCAGTTGGAGGGAGCCTTTCTATTATCAGAAAAGACATCTACTAGGGCAAGTTCCATTGGTAGACTTGTAGGGGTTAATATTATTGATGATGCCCTAAGGGAAGCTCTAAGGGATAGTCGTAATCTATCTAATACTAAGAAGAATATAGAAGATAGTATAAATCAATTAGAAGATGAATTATTAGAATATGATTATCTAGAAGAATTAAATAATAACCTTAACCACATAGATGACATAAGAAAACAAATAAAGGAAAAAAGTATATCTATCGATAGATATAAGGCCTTACTAACAAAACTTACATCTATTTCTCAAGAGAAAAGTAAAGTGAATTATTACATAGAAAGCCTTAGTGGCATAAATTTATTAGATAAAGTATTAAATAATATTTCCCTAAGCCTTAGTAAATATGGAAGCTTAAACAAGCTAAAGGATGTCTTCAATAGGCTATTAGTAAATAAATCTAGTACTAAACTTATTTTAGATTCTTTAAAGGATATTGAATCAATTGAAAATCATATGGTAAAAATGACTTCATTATATGATTTAAGAATTAATTTAATTAATTATAATTTAAAGTCTCAAAGCTTAAGTTTTGAAATTAAGGATATAAAATCAATATGTAGTAAATTAGCTTCTATGGATATTTTACAAAACCATGTCAGTAAAATTGATAATAATATTAAAGAATTGAGTAAACTAACGATATTAGAGAAACAAATTTCTTCCCTTAATAAAAGTTTAGCCATAGGAACACAATATGTTGATAGACTACAAGGGGTAGATAATGCAACTATGATTTATAATAGACTTCAAGAAGCAATTAATCTTCTCTTTACTTTAAATCGATTATATACTAACTATATTTCTAATAGGGATGAAATTATGCAAACAAAAGTATTGCAGGATAAGTATAAGAATCAAGTGGAAAAACAAGTTCTTCAATACAAGAAAATATTATTAAAACAAGAGGTTTGTCCTTTATGTTTTAGTACCATAGACAATGAGAAAATAAATCATATTATAGATCATTATAATTAGGAGGTATTATCATGGATTATGAAAAAGAACTTAATAATTTAAGAGAAAACTTAGAAAAGGCTAAAAATCTAAAATACAAAGCTGAAGCAAGATTAGAACAATTAAATCAACAGGAAGATGAAATTATCAAAGAATTAAATGCCCTTGGTATAAAACCTGAAGAATTAGAAAGTGAAATAAGTAAGCTGACTTTGGATATAGATAGACTGTTTCAAGAAGCAAATGCATTACTACCTAAAGATATATTAGAAAAGAAGTGATTAAATGGTAACTAATATAAATGAATTAGACAATTCTTTAATTAAATTAAAAGAACATTTAGCTCGAGAATCTGGAAAGAGAGATAAGATTAAAGAGCAATTGAGTATGTCAAAGAACTCACTTATTGAAATAGAAGAAAACTTAGATTTGCTGTCCAAAGTTTGTATATTGTTTCAAAAAACTTCTGAATTTGCTAGAGAACAGTCTAAAAATCAGATTGAATCTTTAGTAACTAAATGTTTACAGTATATATTTGAATCAGATATTAGATTTTTAATTGAAATAGAAGAACAAAGAGGAAAGTCTAATGCAGAATTTTATGTAGTTAATGAAGTTGAAGATATTTTAATTAAAACTAAGCCTGAACTGTCTAGAGGTGGGGGAGTTGTAGATATTGTTTCTTTAGCACTTAGAATAGCATTTTTACAGACTCATAAACCTAAGATAGCAGGTCCATTAATCTTAGATGAACCTGCTAAACACGTTAGTGATGAATATATATTTAATGTGGCAGACTTTTTAAAACAAACATCTGAGCTGTTCAATAGACAAATCATTATGGTAACTCATAATGATCATTTAGCATCTATTGGAAGCAATAGTTATAGGATTGAGCTAAAGGGCTCCGAAAGTACTGTAACAAGGATTCCGTCCTAATTATCATCTTGACATTATCTTATAAAAGTAATAAAATTGAGTTATATGTATATTCTATACATATTTACTATTTCAATTTATTAAGCTTTTATTATGCTTATAATTAATGAAATTTGAAATGCTGTGTGAAACTTGAAAATTTAATACAATAGGAGGTGTTTAGTTATTGATAATTGACATTTTAATAGGACTTCTCGGAGCAATTATTGGAATTATCGCTGGTTACTTAATAAGAAAAAACATTGGCGAAGGTAAAATAAATAATGCTGAAGAGTTAGCTAAAAAAATTGTTGAAGATGCTGAAAAAGATGGAGAAGCTCGCAAGAAAGAACTTTTATTAGAAGTTAAAGAAGAAATCCATAAGCTTAGAAATGAAGCTGAAAAAGAAAATCGCGAGCGTAGAAACGAACTTCAAAAACTTGAAAGAAGAATCATTAATAAAGAAGAGAGTATAGATAGAAAATCTGATGCTATTGAAAGAAAAGAAGACGTGTTAGCTAAGAAGATTAAAGAAGCTGAAGATAAAGAAGCTGAAATTGATGATATCTATAAAAAACAAGTTTTAGAATTAGAGAGACTTTCTAGTTTAACCTCAGATGAAGCAAGAGAATTGTTACTAGATGAAATTCGAAAAGAAATAGTTCATGAATCTGCTATTATGATTAAAGAAACTGAGAATAAAGCAAAAGAAGAAGCAGAGAAAAAAGCAAGAGAAATTATATCTACTGCAATACAAAAATGTGCAGCCGATCATGTAGCTGAGACTACGGTAACAGTTGTTGCCCTTCCAAACGATGAAATGAAGGGTAGGATTATTGGTAGAGAAGGTAGAAATATTAGAACTCTAGAAACATTAACTGGAATTGATTTAATTATTGATGATACTCCAGAAGCTGTAGTTTTATCGGGATTTGACCCTGTGAGAAGGGAAATAGCGAGAATTGCTTTAGAAAAGCTTATAGTAGATGGTAGAATCCATCCTGCTAGAATTGAAGAAATGGTTGAAAAAGCTAAAAAAGAAGTAGATAATATAATCAGAGAAGAAGGCGAGCAAGCTGCCTTTGATGCAGGTGTTCATGGAATTCATCCAGAATTAATTAAACTTCTAGGTAGACTTAAATATAGAACAAGCTATGGACAAAATGTATTAAAACATTCCATAGAAGTGGCTCATCTTGCTGGAATAATGGCAGCCGAATTAGGAGCAGATATAAAAATTGCAAAAAGAGCAGGTTTACTTCACGACTTAGGCAAAGCAGTTGACCATGAAATAGAAGGTCCTCATGTTGATATCGGAGTAGACTTAGCTAGAAGATATAAAGAATCTAAAGAAGTTTTACATGGAATTGCTGCTCACCACGGAGATTGTGAACCTGAAACTGTTGAAGCAGTTTTAGTACAAGCAGCAGATGCCATTTCAGCAGCAAGACCGGGTGCAAGAAGAGAAACCCTTGAAACCTATATAAAAAGGTTACAGAAACTTGAAGAGATAGCAAATTCCTTTGAAGGAATAGAAAGATCATATGCAATACAGGCTGGTCGTGAAATTAGAATTCTAGTAAAACCTGAAGAAATTTCCGAAAGTCGCATGATTCATACAGCAAGAGATATTGTAAAAAGAATTGAAGCTGAATTAGATTATCCAGGTCAAATTAAAGTAAATGTAATTCGTGAAACTAGGTCTATTGAATATGCTAAGTAATGATTTTTTAAATAAATAAATATAAAATTAAGTACTATAAAATCATATTTAAAAAATTTAGTTAGAGGGGGATATTTTAATGGATGTATTGAAAGTATCAGCAAAATCTAGTCCAAATTCTGTTGCAGGAGCCTTAGCAGGAGTTTTAAGAGAAAAAGGAGCTGCTGAAATTCAAGCCATAGGTGCAGGGGCTTTAAATCAAGCTATTAAAGCTGTAGCCATTGCAAGAGGATTTGTTGCTCCAAGTGGAATCGATCTTATTTGTGTACCAGCCTTCACGGATATAATAATAGATGGTGAAGAAAGAACAGCTATTAAGTTAATTGTTGAACCAAGATAATATAAAAAACCTGCCGATAAGGCAGGTTTTTTTGTAATAGAGATAACTTTAAAAGAAAAGGATGATACTAATGTTTTTTGATTTACATATTCATACAAATCATTCAGATGGACTGTTTTCTCCAGAAGAAGTAGTAGATTTAGCTGCTGCGAAAAACTTAGATGGTATAGCTATTACAGATCATGATACAATAACTGGAATAAAGATTGCTATGGAACATAGTAAAAGATATAATAACTTTATAGTAATACCTGGTATTGAATTTGGTTGTGTATACGATGATGAAGAGGTGCATATATTAGGGTATTTCATAGATTATGAGGACTCAGAACTTATAAAATTAACAGATACTTTAAAGAAATCAAGGTTGAATCGTGGAGTAGAAATGATTAAGAAAATTAATGAATTAGGTATGAAGCTTTCCTTAGAAGATGTTATAGAGTTTTCGGGAGAGGAATATATAGGCAGACCCCATATTGCAAGAGCAATGGTCAAGAAAGGGTATATCTCTAATGTATCAGAAGGCTTTACTAAGTTTTTAGATAGAGGTAAGCCAGCTTATGCGGATAGATATAAAATAAGTATTAGTGAAACCATAGCTTTAATCAAAAATATTGGTGGAATTTCAGTTTTAGCTCATCCTGGTCTATTAAAAAATAAAGAAATTATACAACACTGTATTGCAATGGGAATTAATGGCTTAGAATGTATCCATTCAAAGCATAATCAGGAGGATACCAACTGCTTAATTCAAATTGCAAAGAGGAACAATCTTATTATTACTGGTGGTTCCGATTTCCATGGAGATTCTAAAGATGGAAGTTCATTACTAGGTAATTATTTCGTTAATATTAATGATACTCCACAATTTAAGGAGAGGATATAAGTGACAATATATAAAGGAGAAAGGCAAAGACAATTTCCCACAAAAATAGGTACTACTTCCTTTGTAAAGCTCTATATACTACATCTATTAAATGAAAAATCTTATTATGGTAATAAAATTAAAGATGAGATTAAAAAGAGATTGGAAAATAAATGGGAGCCAAGTCCTGGAATGATATACCCATTACTTAGAGAATTAGAGAGTGAAGGTTATATTGAAGGATGGTGGGATGAACCAGAGAAAAGATCCATAAGAAGATATAAAATAACTGATGAAGGTATAAAGCATTATAAGATATTACTGTTACAAAATAAATCTTCTTTCGAAGATTCTTTACTTATTGTTAAAAATGTGTTAAAAGATATATATAAGGAAAAATTATAAATATAATTATGGAGGTATGATTATTCATGGATTTTATTTTATCAACAAAGGGCTTAAGAATTGAACCTTCTATTACTTTGGAGATTACTGCAAAGGCAAAGGCTATGAAAGACTCTGGAATAGACGTTATTAGCTTTGGTGCTGGAGAACCAGATTTTAATACACCAGAAAATATCCAAAATGAAGGTATTAGAGCAATAAAAGAGGGATTAACTAGATATACTCCGGCTTCTGGAATTGTTGAACTTAAAAAAGCTATATGTGAAAAATTTAAAAAAGATAATAATCTAGACTATAAGCCAAGTAATATTATAATATCAAGTGGTGCAAAGCATTCAATACATAATGCTTTAATGGCAATACTTAATCCAGGGGATGAAGTAATTTATGCTGTTCCATATTGGGTAAGTTATCCTGAATTAGTAAGACTTGCTGATGGGGTTCCTGTTTTAATAGATACAAAAGAGGAAAATGATTTTAAATTTAATGTAGAAGATTTAAACAAGGTACTAACTGATAAGACAAAAGCTATTATATTAAATAGTCCAAGCAATCCAACAGGTGCTATTTATACTGAAGAAGAATTAAGAGAAATAGCTGACTGGGCTGTAAAGAATAATATCTTTATTATTTCTGATGAAATCTATGAAAAATTAATTTATGATGATAATAAACACGTTTGTATTGCTTCTTTCAATGAGGATATAAAGAGATTAACAATAGTTATTAATGGTATGTCAAAATCACATGCTATGACAGGTTGGAGAATTGGATATGCTGCAGCCCATGAACAGATAGTTAAGGTAATGAGCAATATTCAAAGCCATGCAACATCTAATCCATGTTCAATATCTCAATATGCAAGTGTTGAAGGGCTTATAGGAGATCAAGGCAGTGTAGAAGAGATGAAAAAACATTTTGTTGAGAGAAGAGACTATATGGCAGAGACAATAAATTCTATTAAGGGATTAAGTTGTAGAAAGCCTGAAGGTGCATTTTATATAATGGTAAACCTTACACAGTTATTAGGAAAGACTATTAGAGGTAAAGAGATAAACTCCTCTATGGATTTTGCTAATCTATTATTAGATGAAAGTAAGGTAGCGGTAGTACCTGGAATCGCTTTTGGTGATGATAAATATATAAGACTTTCTTATGCTACATCTATGGATAATATTAAAGAAGGATTAAAAAGAATTAAAGAAATAGTAGAAGAATAAAAGATAATTTATAAAGGAAAAATGGTTGACATATTATATTTATGTCAACCATTTTCTTTTTTAAAACCATAAGCTCAAGATGGTCTACATAATATGATTATGTTAATTGTTTTGTTTGTCTAAATAATATAATTTGAAAAGATGATTCTGGACATAGTTCGTCTCACGCTATTAGATATTTATAATACACCGATTTATTATTATATGTGGACTTATAAAATATATAGAGGGGAAATAACAAATGGATAATAGTAGATTATATGAAGCTATATTTATCTTTGACGAATATTGCGAACCATACAAAAAACAAGATAATACAAATGCATATTCATTTAGTAGTAGTTTGTCTGAAAATATATTTAATGCGACTTTACGTTTGCTAGCTGCACACAATTTAATAATGTATGAAGATAGTGGTTATTATGCCACAGATGAAAATTTATTGAAGATAAAGAATTTAAAATTCAAGATGAAGTAAAATAATACTATTAGAAATATAGCAATATTATTGGATAAAATTAATCAAGAAATAAAAGGTGGTTTCTTTGATTATATATCAGATATTGAGTATGAGATATATTCCAGATACAATTATCCGATTAGTTTTGATATAGGACATACCTTAAGTAAAATATGTGATTTTGAAGACCTGAATATTTTGGATATTGGAGGGAATAGCGGGGGATTGGCTAATGCAATTTTAATGGCTAATCCTAATTGTGAAGTAACTGTGGTTGATAAATCTATTCCTTGTAACATTGGAGAGGAATATAAGGAATTTAATGATGTAAGTAGTATAAGATTTGTCAAAGGAGATTTTTTTCATTAAATTTAAATAAACATTATGATTATATAGTTTTATCTAATATTCTACATGATTATTCTGATAGAGATTGTAAGCGTATATTAAATGTGTGTAGAAAACACTCTGGTCAAGATACTAAAATTATAATAATTGAAGATATATTAAGTAATGAAATTAATCCATTCAAGGGAAACAAAGAACTGTAGAACAATTAAATAGTTTATTATACTAAAATTCATTTTATATGGATAAAAAAGAAGTAATTAATGATGTACAAAGCATGATAATCTATGAATCAATAAATAAGAAAGGAGTAAGTAGTTATGTATCAAAAAATTAGTTCTTATTAGTTCTTATTGTACATATTTGGAGTAGGATTAAATTTTAATCCTACTCCATTTTTAAATGTATGTCTCTTTGATATAATTGGATAAAATATATGGTATGTTTTTGATCGATATAAAATATCGATGAGAAATACCTTAAATATAAATAAGTTGGATAAGTAGATAAATTTAACCCTGTATTCTGTGTATGTTCTATCTATTATATTTATGCTATGGTTACTTATAAACCATATTGATTATTATTAGTATATATAGTATATTGTGTATATGAATTATTTGGTATGGGAAGTTTTACCTTTGAAGGAGTTTTCTGAATTCCTTTAACAAAAGGCAGTGATTATCGTGATATAGGTATTGATGAGATGGCTACAGACCCCTCATAAAAATGTAAAAGTATCTTCTATAAAACCAACACAGAATGTACTACAAGTAAATACCAGGGTCTAGTAGAGGGTTCAAGGATTTCTTATATCACATTAACAAAAACAAGGTCTATGACGCAAAGATTCTTATCGTTAATTGGCTAATATATAGATTTTTAAGGTGGAGATAAAACATGAATAATTATGTAAATATTTTAGGAATTTCGTTTTCAAAACTAACTCTAATGGATACTGTTAATTTAATTGATAACAAGATTAAGGAATGTAAAGGCAAAACATTTCATATTATCACTGTGAATCCAGAAATTGCGATAGATATTCAGGAAGACTCCGAATTAAAGAAAATATCACTTGAGGCTGATTTAATCACTCCTGATGGAGTTGGCATTGTTTTAGCGTCAAAATTAAAAAGAAATCCAATACCTGAACGTGTTACTGGTTTTGATTTACTTTTAGAATTGTTAAAGTTAGGAAACCAAAGAGGATGGTCTTTTTATTTCTTTGGGTCAGAGGAATCAGTAAACAAAAAGATGGCGGAATACGTAACTGAAAATTATCCTAATGTTAAAGTTGCGGGTAGACATAATGGTTTCTTCAACAAGCAAGAAGAGACACAGATAATTGAAGATATTGAAAACTCAAAACCAGATATTCTTATTGTTGCATTAGGCTCACCATTAGCAGACAAGTGGATATATACATACAAAGATAGAATTCCTGCAAAAGTTACTTTTGGTGTAGGTGGAAGTTTAGATGTTATTACAGGAAAAGTTAAACGTACACCAGAAATTTGGAAAAAAATGAAGTTAGAATGGTTACACCGTAGAATCATTACTCCTTCACGAAAGGAACGACAGAAACGACTAAAGATTTTTGCATATAGAGCATTTGTAGAAGTAGTTTATAAAAATTCAAAGCAGTAGTATATTTAAATTTAATTTCACATTGTACACATATAAACAAAGAGACAAGTCCTTATCTATTTGACTTGTCTCTTTTTGAATTAAGATAATTAGTTAGTGGTCTTTTTACATGAATTGAAAGGTGGTGCTAGGTTGAAATTATCCCCATTAAAATATAAAAGCTATACATGGGCAATAAATCCTAGAACATATTCATTAAGATTTGAAAAAAATACAGCTATACACCATTACCCTTACACTAATATTAATAAGGTAGATGATATTGGAATGAAGCCTAGAGAAGTAAATGGAAAAGGAGAATTTATAGGAAAAGGTGCATATGAAGAGTTTCAAAAGCTGGCCAGTATATTTTATAGTAAAGGACCAGTCCATTAATACATCCCATATGGAAAATACAACAAGCTATATTTAATAGACTGGAAGCAGCTCAAGAACCAACGCCTAATTATGTAAAATACAACTTTGGATTTATAGAACACTTTTCAGAAGTGAAGGTTCAAAAAAAGAAACAAGTAACCTTTAACACTATAGACTATGGAGTAATATTAAATGGAATAGCTGATGATGTAGATGAGTATTGGGATGATAATGGAAGCGAAATAGAAATAGGTGGAAGAGATAAATCTATGATATTTCTAGAAAATGATGCTGAACCTATATCCTTAAACAAAGTAATCCTATGACTGCAATAGATAGTTATCTTGATATGTGGGGAAAAGGAATGAACGTAGGAAATAGAAAGGATGCAACTAGAGCTATAGGTACAGTTATCTTTGGCAGAAAACAATCTAGTAACTATTTATTAAATAAAAACTTATTAATAGATGATGACCCTAATAAAACGGTATCAGATATGCAGTCAATTGGAGCAAGTATCAAATGACATAAAAAACATGGCTAAAATGTTAGACGTTCCTGTATTGATAGTATCTAGTTTATCTAGAGCAAATGAAACGAGGATGTAAAAATACCAGTAATGAGCGACTTAAGAGAAACAGCACAATTAGAATTTGATGCAGATGTGATTATGCTTTTACATCGTGAATACTACTATGATAGAACAAATATAGAAATAAAAAGAGATGCAGATATAGTAATAGCTAAAAATAGGAATGGAAGGGTTGGAAGAACTAAATTGACTTGGTATGAGGAATATACAAAGTTTCTAAATAGGAGTGAAAGCTATGAACGGAATTGATGCTATGAAAGATTTATATAAATACTTCGGAGAAAAGAAAGAAGAAGACCAGGAGATGTATAGTATAGCAAATGTATTCTATGAGATGGGAACGAAGGAGGATTATTATGAATAAGGAAGAGGTTGTAGGAAAGTTGACGAGCCTGAAATATAAAAGAAGTGCAGATAAATATCTTTCTGAGAAAGACAGACAAGCGTTAGATAGAGCTATTAAAATATTAGAGGTGACTCCACTTGAATAAGCCAGTTCTATTATTAGCTGAAGAAACTGTACGATCAAGGATATACAAGATTGGGATGTATCGGTTGCCCTATGCAGTCAGTAAAGCAAAGAGAAGTAGAATTTCAGAGATTCCCAAAACATAAAACAAACTATATTAAAACATTTAAAAGAATGTTGACGGAAAGAAAAAAACGAGAATTGCCGACAGAGTGGAAAACAGGGCAAGAAGTATTTGAATGGTGGCTAGGTCAGTAATGAATACTTCAGAGAAACGGAGTGTGGAGTAATGAAGAAAATCAGATGTAAAGAATGTGGTAAATTACTTCTTGAACTTGAGGGGAGAGCAGAAATAGTGTGTCCTAGATGTAAGATTAAGGCTAAAATTGATACTAAAAAGAATAGTTAATTATTTACATGAAATTGGACTTTGAAAACTGAATAATACGGTATTAAAAAGTAAAATATTTCCATAAACTTATTGGTGTTATATGATATGTATGCTACAATTATCATATAAGTAGGTCGTAGTCGTATAATAAGGCGAACTACAGATTATTTATATTATATAAACTTTACTACGGAGGTACTTATGAAAACTCACTATTATTTAGGTTGGTTTAACGATATTTTTCCTGAGAAGCTGGTTAAGTTGTTGCATGAGGATATAACTGATAGAAAATCGCTTGTTATGATTAGTGCGAATCCATTTCTTCATGAAGATGAGGAAGTTGGTGCCACTGAACGTTCGTGGCTTGATCAGGCCAACATTATGTTTGATGAATATCATTTAATTGATTATGGCGTACAGAAGGAAGAGGCTCATAAATTAATTCAAAATGCTTCGGTCATTTTCTTGTTGGGTGGAAATACCGTTGAACAGAGCGGTATTTTGATTGAATATGAATTGTCGGATTTGATTAAAAAAAGCAGAGCCGTTGTGATGGGAACAAGCGCTGGTGCGATAAACATGTCCGCTAAATGGTTATGCTCGAAATACACTGGCTATAAAGGTGAAATAAGCTCTATTTACGATGGTATCGGCCTTGACGATTTTTCTGTCCTGTCTCATTTTGATCTTGAAAATAACATTGAGCAGATTCAAGGCGAACTATCTCCTTTATCAGAAGAAATAAATGTTTATGCGTCAAACAAAGATTGTGCTGTACGCGTAAAGGGAGACAAAATCGACATTTTAGGCAATGTATATTTAATTTCTCACTCAAAGATTCAGAAGTTGGATGAGACGCTTTAGTTGTGGTGAGTGGCTATGGCTTAACTGAATTAATTTCTTTATGCAAAACTTCTGCAACAGGCAAGGTCATGGTCGCGTACAGTATAAGCATAATCTACATTAAGTTTCTTGCACAATATTTATAATAAACGTCATGTTGTAAAAGCTAAATATTTAATCAAAATACCGTATTATTCAGGAATGAATTTTGCGGTATTTTTTATCTTATCTTTTAAGTAATTATTGGAAATAGAGATTGAACATTGAAAATTGAATAGTACGGTATTGGAAAATGGTTATATTTACCATTAAACATATACTACAATATTTATTAAACATATGCTACAATATCTATATTAGTAATACGTAGTATTGGGATTATGTGCAGAAAAATCAAGGAAGAGGAATTGAGTAAAAATGCCTAAGAGAAACAATATTAATGAAGATAATTCATATAATAATAAAAATCAAGAAAACGATAATAATCATTATGTAGGTTTTGGGGTTGGCGTTGGATTAATAGGAGGATGTTTATTTGCAGCAGTTATTGGAGTTGTGTTTGGGTTAATGGGAGATAGTTTATTTCCAATGGTTTTGGCTCTTGGATCTGGATTTGGAATGCTTATGGGAATAGTTATAGGTGCAGTAATGGATAACAATAAAAATAAAGTTTAATCAATATGATGATTTATATATGGGTAAGATGAATAATTTATATTAAAACGCCATAATTATTAAAATAAAATATTTAATCAAAATACCGTATTATTCAGAAAAGAGTTTTACGGTATTTTTATGTTGTACTTTAAGTAACTAAAGCTATTTATGCAACATAAATATAAAAAGTGAAATTTGAACCTTGAAAATTGAATAATACGGTATTAAATATAAAATTATCTTGAAAATATGAATAATATGGTATGATTTTGTTGTTAGATTAATCAGATTAGGAAGACATTACGTATTAGGAGGATAGTAG
Organism: Tissierella sp. MB52-C2; assembly: GCF_030931715.1. Classification (NCBI taxonomy): domain Bacteria; kingdom Bacillati; phylum Bacillota; class Tissierellia; order Tissierellales; family Tissierellaceae; genus Tissierella; species Tissierella sp. MB52-C2. Next base: position 1,550,112 of record NZ_CP133261.1, on the reverse strand, counting down.
ATGATTGTTACCCCAAATTATCATTTTAATGGTAATTGTGAAGAAGCTTTAAAGTTATACCAAAAAGCATTTAATTGTAGCCTAATTATACTTATGCACTATAAGGACGCAAATCCAAGAAACATATTTATCAGATAGGGAGACTATGTATACCATGCAGAAATGGTTATAGGAACTCAACATTTGACTGCTCAAGCGATGTTAAGAACGCTTACAATATATTAATTGATGGAGGTATGGTTCTTAGAAACATCATACAGCAGTTGCTTTGTATCTCTAATAGATAAATTTAGTATGAGATGGGAACTGATGACAGAAAATAAATGATAATAGCGGTATTTTTATTGATATCGTAAGTGTTAAATCATAGATAGAGGCTCTAGAAGCCCAGGGATAATAAAAGAAAATCCCTGGGCTTTTCTTTTTTGGGAGGGAGGATATGCAGGATTTACAGATAGAATTAAATAAATATAGAAGTGATTTAAACAAAGCAATTACAGCTATAAGAGAAAGGGTAAAGAATAGGGCAATAGCAGAAAGAGATTATAGAGTAGAATTAGCAAAGGAAATCTTAAGATTAAGAACGGAGGGTATACCAATAACAATAATATCTGATCTATGTCGAGGGAATGAAAACATAGCAGATTTAAAAGTAAAAAGAGATATAGCAGAGACTTTACATGAAAGCAATATGCAGTTTATATATAAGACTAAGCTTAATATAGATATAGTTATGAAGCAGATTGAGGCAGAGAGGAAGGGGGTGTAGGAGAAATGGATAAAGAACAATTATCGCAATTTAAATATTTAAAAAGTGAAATAGAGATACTAAAAAAACAAATAGAAGATATTACTTACACTATAACAACAGATCCAGTAAAGGAATCTACTCCTTATTTCCCCTATATAGAGAGTGATTTCTTGATTACAGGAGTAGATTAGCAAGGACATGATAATAAACTAAATAGGCTGCAAAGAAAGCTGAATAGAAGGGTAGAGGAGCTAATAGACTTAGTAGAAGAAACTAATGACTACATAAACAATATAGGGATAGTTTAGTAACTTGATGATTCTAAATTTTACTTAAAAATGGATAAAGTTTTAATGATATAAGGTAATATACGGCAAATATTTACATTAAGATATATAAATGGATTAGAATGGGAACAGGTGGCAGCGAGTATAGGTGGAAATAATACAGCTGATAGTGTAAGAATGATACATAATAGATTCTTAGGTAATTCTTAAGCTTGTTTGCCATGTTCGTTTTAAGTGTGCTATTATTATACTATGGAAAACTATTCCAAAATGAATCATGTGTCAAATAAATAAGGATTACAAGAAATCTCACCAAGTTTCCCGGTGGGATTTTTTATTATATATAACGACGTGAGAAAATGAAAGCATATTGCTTTTATTGTGATGCAACCATAGAAAGATTATTGTCACCATAGCATACGACCCTCTAGAGGTGATAGATGATGTAAATGCTTTTAGATATACTAAGTAAGATAGATGAGAAAATAAACAGCATAAAAGATACAAAGCTAGATCTAGTGGGAAAGGATCATATTGAAAAGTATTTATATATAAAAATTGAAAAGTATTTATATATAAAAAATGCTATGGATGAAATATCAAAACAAGTAGCAACAGAAATACAACAAAAAGCTATAGATAATGTAAATGGATCTTTTAGTTTTGATATCAGAGATACCTTAAGTAAAATATGTGATTTTAAAGACTCAAATATTTTGGATATTGGAAGGAATAGTGGTGGATTGGGCTAATGCAATTTTAATGGCTAATCCTAATTGTGAAGTAATCGTGGTTGATAAATGTATTCCTTGTAACATTGGAGAGGAATATAAGGAATTTAATGATGTAAGTAGTATAAGATTTGTCAAAGGAGATTTTTTTTCATTAAATTTAAATAAACATTATGATTATATAGTTTTGTCCAATATTCTACAAGTGCATTCATGTGGAGGGTCCCCAGAAAAACCACATGGACAAGGATTCATACTGGCGATAAGCATAAACTTGGCGGGATAAGTTAAACTAGCACCTGTCTTTAAAATGATAACAACTCCATGAACTGTAGAACAGTTAAATAGTTTATTATACGAAAATTCATTTTATATGGATAACCAGTAAAATCTAACCATAGGCCTATTATCTAATCTAAATAGTTGACATAAATATAATATGTCGACTATTTAGATCTTAAAGTCATAACGCCAGAAATGTATACATAATATAATTATGTTAATTTTTTGGTGAAACTGGATTTTAAAAAATATTCTACATCACTTTAAAAAAATAAAATAGGGCAGCCAATTAGGATTTTAAATTCACAAAGCTGAAGAGTAGTTCTTGTATGTATTCCGTACAGAACAGTAAAACAAAATTTTCAGTTTGTAGATAATATAAAATAATTATATTAAAAGTCTATTTAAGAACTTATCTATTATATAATGGATAAGTTCTTAAATTTTGACCTCTCAGAATGGTTTTTAAGGGCTTCAATTATCCATAGGAATATATTTACATGAATAATCTTTAAAGGTTAATTATGAAGTTAATACATTGGTTAAATTCAAATTTGTTATATAAGTAAGTTTTTCGATTATTTTTTGCTTAAATAAATTAATTTTTTGATATTGATTTTTGGATAATTTTAGTGTAAAATAACATTAGTCACAAAATAACTATTTTGTGACTAATGTTATAAGGAAAGAGGGAGCTTAAATGAATGATATACCAATACTTCTTGAGGATTACTTAAATTATATGGAAACAATTAAAGGGGTTTCTCCCAATACTGTAAAAGAATACTTTTTTGACCTAAGAACTTTTTTTAGATTTATTAAAACAAGATATAGATTAGTCGAACAAGATATTGAATTTGACCAGATTGATATTTCAGATGTGGATTTAGATTTAATAAGTAAATTAAGAATTCAAGATATGCACGCATATATCTCATATGCCGATAAAAAAAGAGATAATAATAATTATACTAAATCTAGAAAAGTTGCTTCACTTAGATCATTTTTCGACTACCTCTATTCTAAGGTAAGTTTAATTGACCATAACCCTGCTGAAGCTTTAGAATTTCCGAAAAAGGAAAATAGACATCCTGTTTATCTTACTTTAGAACAGTCGGAATTACTATTGAATAATGTACTAGAGAACAAAAATGAAGAATACAGAAAAAGAGATTATGCTATTATTATGTTATTTTTAAATTGTGGACTTCGTCTTTCTGAACTTGCAAGTATAGATATAGATAAAATTAAGGACAATGATACTCTATCTATTATTGGAAAAGGAAATAAAGAAAGAACTGTTTTCTTAAACGATGGCTGTGTATTTGCCATTAAAGATTATCTTGCTGTGCGACCTAAAGAATCTAAGGATAAGAAAGCTATGTTCATAAGTAAAAGGAAAAATAGAATGAGCAACAGAGCTATCCAACATATGATTGATAGATATTTAGAGAAATCAGGTTTAGACCCTTCCATCTACTCCACCCACAAATTGAGGCATACTGCAGCTACCTTGATGTATAAGTATGGAAACGTAGATATACGTGCATTACAAGAACTATTGGGGCACGAATCAGTATCTACTACTCAAATTTATACCCATATAGACGATGATAGACTTAGAGATGCAGTTAAAAGCAATCCTCTGTCCAATAGAACTAATAAAAGGAATTAATTAATTCCTTTTATTAGTTCTATTTATTTGCTAATTATTCATAGGGATTTTTATTACATTTCCAGGATATATGTAGCTGCTACTCATGTCATTAAATTCTTTAATATTATATATCATCTTTCTTATATCCGTATTATTTGGTAAATGATTCATTGCAATAGTCCAAAGGGTATCACCTTCTGTTACTTGGACTTCTTTATATTTAACTTCATAAACTGAGCTGTGGACTTTATTAGTTGTTAATAAATTAAATATCACCAAAAGTAATATGACACAAACTGAAGTAATAAATGAATAAAATCTTGTTTTGTTAATTATTTTATACCTTTTTTTCATAATAGCACCTCGCACATTAGTTCTGAACAGTAGTTCTAAATACATTTTACACAAACATAGGTTCCGTGTCAATAGTATTTTGGAAATTTACCGAACCTTTGTTTGAACTTTTTTCATTAATATGGTATAATGAGTTAAATAAAAATATTACATTGATATATTATATGATATGAGAGGTGTGTTTTATGTACGAAGATTTAACTCAGAAGCAGATTGAAATCTTATTATATATAAAATCTGAGGTTCAAAGACAAGGTTATCCCCCCTCAGTTAGAGATATTTGTAAAGGTGTTGATTTAAAATCTACTTCTACAGTTCACAGTCATTTAGAAAAACTTGAATCTAAAGGTTATATTAGAAAGGATCCTACAAAGCCAAGAGCTATTGAAATTCTTGATAGAAACGATGATTTTCTACTTGTTTCTAAAAAGACTGTAGATGTACCTATTGTAGGAAGGGTAACTGCTGGTTCCCCTATATTAGCTGTAGAAAATATTGAAGATACTTATCCTATTCCATTGGAATTTGTAAAAGATTATGATGTATTTATGTTAAAAGTCCAAGGTGAAAGTATGATCGATGCAGGTATATTAGATGGAGATCTAGTTTTAGTTAAAGAACAGAAATATGCAGTAAACGGTGATATTGTAGTTGCTTTACTTGAGGAAGAAGCAACTATAAAAAGATTTTTTAAAGAAAAAGATAAAATAAGATTACAACCAGAAAATCAATTTATGAAACCTATATATAGCACAGATGTATCTATATTAGGGAAAGTTATAGGTTTATTTAGAAAAATGTAAAATAGCAGGATATATCCTGCTATTTTACTGGCGGTGCCTTTCCAAATATCTCCAACGATTATTATAAACAACTATTTATTTTCCAAAATATATTTAATTGCTTCTTCTATATACTCATCTCTACCTTCCCTTACTCCTTCTATAGTTTTTTCTATATGGATTTCTGGACTAAGTCCTATTCTTTGAGTCTGTTTACCTTCAGCTGTATATACTCCAATAGCTGAAAAAGATATTGCATTTCCACAAGGAAGCTGTATGAAACTTACATCTCCATTTGCTCCAATAGAATTTTCTCCCATAACAGTTACATTAGAAGCTTCTCTAAGGCTTAAAACAGAAGTTTCACCTGCACTTTGGGTAGTTTCATCCATCAATATTACTATAGGATTTTCATATATAAGTTCTGTAGAAAATTCTGCAAACCTTTCTGTATTTATAAATACACCTGGAACTGCTCTTGATGGAATACTGAAACTAGCATATGGTATTCTTTTATCAAATAAATATTCTTGTAAAAAACCAAAGCTACTCTTAGGATATTGTCGTAAATCAATAATTATACCATCAGTATTTTTAAAGTCTTTCATAATCATATCTACTTCATCAAATTTTAATTTAGATGGATTTATAAGTCCAATATTGCTTTCTAAAATTTTATAATCTTCTTCTATATTGTTGTAATTATATAAATTAAAAGGCATTCCTTTAAGCTCATATTCTATTTTATCATTATCTCTTAGCACAGTTATATTCATTATTTTTTCATGAGATATTAAAATCATGCTACCCATTGGGTTTAATATTTTTTCATTATTTGGAATAGATATATATTTCTTTAGATCTTCTATAACATCTTCTATCTTTTTACCATTTATTTCTATAGGTATATCACCAGCTAATAAAGGGCATGTATCTTTATATTCATTGTCAATTCTTTCAACTACATATTTCCCCTCAGCTTTTGTTAAATATACTGGAGCTATATATTTACCAAATTCAATTTCATAGAATTCAAACGCATCTTCTAATTGAGTACCTGAAAAAAAAGTATGTCCATCATGAAGTTTTGTTGAAAGTGAAGCAAGAGTCCGATTATAGCTATGTTTATCTATTCCACTTAACATAATCTCTATATATTCTTCTAATATTAAATTCCAGTCATCATCTAATATATCTAAATAGGGATAATAATATTCTATAGCATTCCAAAATCTAAAAAGGCTTAATAAACGGTATCTACTATCACTATAATCCATATCTTTATAAATTTTTTCATTTTCAAAAAAAGTTGATAGACCTTTTTCAAATAATACAGGAGCTTTACTTCTATCTAATTCTGGAATTTCCCTTATTTCTAATAGTACCTCCGAAAGGGAATCTCCCAAATATGATTTACCTTTAATCCAATTTGTATCAACTTGTACTATTTTATCTTCTTCTTTTGCTATTTCCCACTCTATGAATTTTCCTTGATAATTTCCATAGTCTATTTCTCCAAGACCTATAAACCAATCATAAAGTATATTATTAACTTCTTTTTCATTTTTAGATTCCTCAATTATAGGGATTAAATTAAGTAGTTCTTCATCCCAATCTTTCTCACCTAATAAAAAAGCAGGATGAGTATATTTAACATAGCCCCATACTTTGCAAAGTTTTTTGAGATTATAAACTTTTAAATCATCTTTATTTTTATCTTGAAAAATTGTATCTCTAAATATAAGTAAAGAAGTGATTATAATCAAGATAAGTATAATATATATAAATATTATATTTTTACTTTTTTTATTTATCATAAAAAACTCCTTATCATATATTGTCGCTAAAATCAGCATATCATTCATAAAAAAAACTGTCAAGCAATTGATTATACTCATTTTTCGACATATTTTGATATGTCTTCTCGATTTATTATGCATAAATTTGACCACCAGCATTTATCCCACCAAAGAAACTATATATATTACAAATATAGATATCGTCATTGTTGTTCATATTATCTTTTATTATTAAATTAACTCGTTAAAAGGAAATGGAACAAAATTATAGTTTACACAGGATGGAAATTGATGAATACAATACCAAAATTCAAGAATTAAATAAAAAACTTGCTACATTAGAAGTTGAATTACAAATAATAAGAAGCAACACTGCAAAAAAAGAAGATGAGTAAATCATCTTCTTTTTCTTAAAATAAGTGGGTAAATAGCATTGGCATACCTTCAAAAGCCTATTAAAACGCAAAATAGAGCCTCATTTTTTTCCGGAAAACTAAGAATTACCCGAAATCAGCCTCATCAAGCAAGGAAAGTGAAAAATCAATATTTTTATAGTCATTTTTAGATATTCTTTTATTATTTCATATGAGATTTTACTAAATTTTATTCTATTTCATATCTATTAACTTATTTTTATATAAATTATTTAAAGATTTCATAACTCCTAACTTACAGTGTTCATATGTTAATCCACCTTGATAATACGCAAAATAAGGCTCTCTTATGGGGCCATCTGCACTAAGTTCAATAGAAGAACCTTCTATAAAGCCACCTGCTGCCATTATGACCTTATCTTCATATCCCGGCATATCCCATGCTTCTGGTACAACATAAGAATCTACCACTGAAGCTGCCTGAATTCCTCTGCAAAATTCTACAACTCTTTTTGGACTCCTTAATTCTACTCCCTGAATTATATCGGATCTTACATCGTCTATATTTGGAACTATTTTGAATCCAAGTTCTTTATATGTTATTCCAACTAATAATGCACCCTTAACGGCTTCAGACACTATATGAGGTGCCAGAAATAGTCCTTGCAGCGTACTTCTGGTTGTTCCAAAAGTAAGCCCACATTCCTTCCCTAATCCTGGTGCCGTCAACCTATTTGAAACTTGTTCAACTAATTTAGATTTACCTACAATATATCCTCCAGATAAAGCAATTCCCCCACCAGGGTTTTTTATCAATGACCCTGCCATAACATCTGCCCCAACATCAGTAGGCTCTCTAAGCTCTAAAAATTCTCCATAACAATTATCCACCATAATTATTACATCTTTATTGTATTCTCTAATAGCATTGATTGCATTTTCTATTTCTTCAATTGTTAATGCCCTTCTATCACTATATCCAGTAGACCTTTGAATCATAAGCATTTTAGTATCTTTAGATATGGCATCCTTTACCTTTTCCGTATTGATAATATTTTCTTTTAGAGGAATCTCTTTATATTTTACTCCATAGTCTATTAGAGTACCAGACATATTATCCTTTACTCCTATTACCTTCTGTAAAGTATCATATGGCGCACCTGTTATAGCTATAAGTTCATCCCCAGGTCTTAATATACCGGATAAAGTTAAAGTAATGGCATGAGTACCTGAAGCAATTGCAGGTCTTACTAAGGCATCTTCTGTATTAAATACATGGGCATATATTTCTTCTACCTTATCTCTCCCTATATCACCATATCCATACCCTGTTGTCCAGTTAAAGTCTGTAGAAGCTAATCTGCATTTCTGCATGGCATTTATAACTTTATATTGGTTATATTCTTTAATATCATCAATACCTTTAAATTTATCTAAAATTAAATTTTCTTTTTCTCGTACAAATTTAATTACTTCCTCTTTTATCTCGAATTGTTCACATAATATATTTTCTGTCAACTTGTTCATATGTATCACCTTTCTCTATAAAATAACAAAAGCTTCTATAGAAGCTTTTGTTTCGTTATAAAAAGTCTCCGATTGTAATCAGAGACTTTTTTAAATAAAATTATTTAAATAAAAATTAATTATCTAAGTCTATCTGTCTCATAGGTATTATTGTAGAAATAGCATGTTTATAAATTAACTGCTGCCTATCTTCACTTTCTAGTATTATAGTGTAATTATCAAATCCCTTTACCTGGCCTTTTATTTGATACCCATTAACTAAAAATATTGTAATACCAATGTTTTCCCTACGGGCTTTATTTAAAAATATATCCTGTAAGTTTATGTTTTGTTTCATTTTGTCCCCTCCTTTATCTATTAATTATAAATCTATCTTTAGAATAGTCAATTATATATTGACTTAAATCTTCTAAATTATTAAACTTATCTACATCAACCCATTTAATTCTATTATCTCTTCTAAACCATGTCAACTGTCTTTTTGCATAATTCCTTGAACCTTGCTTTATTTTTTCTATAGACTCATCTAAAGAGATATTTCCTTCTAAGTACATTATTATCTCCTTATAGCCTATACCCTGCATAGATACAAGTTTTCTATCGTATCCCATTTCTAAAAGTTTTTTTACTTCCTCTATTAACCCTTCTTCAACCATTATATCTACTCTATAGTTTATCCTATTATATAATTTTTCTCTATCCATATTTAGCCCAACCATCACTAAATTATAGTCCTCTATGGGCTGCCTAAAATCCTTATTAAATTCAGTCATAGTTTTGCCTGTTATTTCAAATATTTCTATTGCTCTAATTATTCTTTTTCTATCATTGACACTTATTCTTTCCGCACTATCTATATCTATCTTTTCTAACATTTCATGTAAATATTCATTTCCATGTTTTTCTCCTAATAATTCTAATTTAGTTCTAGTTTCATTATGTGGAGGTACCTCTGTAAAATTCAACTTATATACTAAAGAATTTATATATAATCCAGTACCTCCTACAACCATTGGCAACTTATGTTTCCCATTAATATCTTTAATTAAAGTTATAGCACGATCTTTATAATCAGATACAGTAAATTCTTCGTCAGGAAGAATTATATCTATTAAATGATGTTGAATACCCTGCATTTCTTCCTTAGATACTTTTGCAGAACCTATATCCATATATTTATATATCTGCATGGAATCTGCCGATATGATCTCACCATCCATTCTCTTAGCCAACTCAATGGATAGAGATGTCTTCCCTATGGCCGTAGGCCCTATTAAAATAAATAAATTGTCTTTCATCTTATCATCCTTCTAAATAATTCTTAAAAATGACTTTTCTATATCTTTTTTAGTCATTTCTAAAACAGTAGGTCTGCCGTGAGGACAGCTATGTGGATTATCACATAATTTTAATTGTTTTATCAAACTATTGATCTCAATATTATTCATATGATCTCCGCCTTTAACTGCTTTAGTACATGCTATTTTCATTATCTTTTCTAGCTTAGTATCATAATTGCTTTTAACATTATTAATATTATCAAGTATCTCATAAAACAAATCTTTAATTCTAGGCATTCCAAATACAAGAGGAACAGCCCTTATGGCGATACTATTATTTCCAAATTCCTCAACATCGAAACCTAAATCTCTGAATATATCTAGGTTCTCCATTACATTTATTTTCTCCATATTTGTTAAATCTATAATTTCTGGAGCTAAAAGATTTTGAGTAACTATATTCTCAGTGCCAAATTCTTCTAAATACTTCTCGTACATAACCCTTTCATGTGCAGCGTGTTGATCTATAAAGTATAAACTTTGATTCAAATCATCTACTGAAAGTATATAAGTATTAAACACTATGCCAATAGGTCTAATCTTAGAGAGTATATCTTTAATATCTGAAGCTTTTTCATTATAAACTTCTTCCTCTTTTATAGGCTCGTAACTTATGATCTCATTATCTTCAAATAGGTTAGATTCTATAATCCTAGGTTCATTCTTTTCTTCATATATTATTTTATTAGTAAAGTCTTTAACTATAATATTAGTGTCTATTCCTAAATCACTATCCACGACTAATAGGGTCGGAGTATCCTGTTTTTTATCTACTTCCATATTATTTTTTAAACTCATACTAGGTATAGATAAAGATGGATACAAGACCTCCTTTATCCCCTTATTTACTACTTCAATTATCTCAGCTTCATTAGCAAATTTAATCTCTTGTTTTGTTGGATGTATATTTACATCTATACTACCAGGATCCAAATCCATAAATATAATAAAACATGGAAACCTATTTAATGGAATAGTGGATCTATAGTGATTTTCAATAACATTTGATAGACTTTTATTGCTTACATATCTTCCGTTAACATAAATATATTGGTGACTTCTATTGCTCCTATATAATTTATTATTAGAGATATAGCCATATACATGAATACCTTCATCTTCAAAGTCAATTTTAGTTAGATTACTAGAAAAATCCTTACCAAGAATGCTGTAGACATGGGACTCCATATTATTATTTTTTGAAGTGTTTAAAACAACCCTATTATCCCTTATAAACTTAAATGAAGTTTTGGGATTTCCCAATGCAACCTTATATACAATATCTGAAATCTGATTAGATTCAGCAAGGTCAGATTTTAAGAATTCCTTCCTAACGGGTATATTGTAAAACAAGTCTTTTACTATCATTGTAGTACCCTTTGGACACCCTATTGACTCTTGAGATAAAATCTTACCCTCTTCAATAATAGCATTAATCCCCCCTAAGGCATCTTCTGTTTTTGTCATAACCTCTACCCTAGAAACGTGAGATATACTGGCTAAAGCCTCTCCCCTAAAGCCTAAAGACTTAATTCTATACAAATCTTCAGCTGTAGATAATTTAGAGGTTGAATGTCTCATAAAGGCTAAACTCAAATCATCACCTGCAATTCCATCTCCATTGTCAGTAACTCTAATATAAGTTTTACCACCGTTTTTGATTTCTATTGTTATATGATCTGCATTGGCATCTAAAGAGTTTTCTATTAGCTCTTTTACTATGGATGCAGGTCTCTCTATAACTTCTCCAGCTGCTATTTTCTGTATAGTAATATTATCTAAGACCTTAATCTTACTCATTATTATCTCTCCTTAGATTTTTAGCATCTTCCTTTAAAGTATAAAGAAGATTTAAGGCTTCTTTAGGTGTTATATTATCTATATCTAAATTTAAAATTCTATCTACATAATAATCTTTTTTATAATCCATTAAATTTAATTGTCTTGGTTCTTCTTTTATATTATTATTTATATTGATTTGATGGTTACCCTCAATAAGAGATAGTATCTCGTTGGCCCTATTAATAACAGATTCATTTATACCTGCTAATTTGGCAACTTCTATTCCATAAGATTTATTTGTACTTCCTTCAACTATTTTTCTTAGGAATATGATTTGGTCGCCACTTTCTTCAGCAACAATTGTTAAATTCTTTATATTATCATTTTCATTTTGCAGCTGAGTTAATTCATGATAATGAGTAGCAAATAGAGTTTTAGCTTTTATATTAGTTGTAATATATTCTACAATGGCCCAAGCTATACTTAAACCATCATAGGTACTAGTACCCCTGCCTACTTCGTCTAAAATAATCAAACTATCTTTAGTGGCCGACCTTATAATATTAGATACTTCATTCATTTCTACCATAAAGGTACTTTCACCCTGTGATAGATTGTCTTGTGCTCCTATTCTAGTAAATATTCTATCTACTATAGATATATTTGCACTACTTGCTGGTACAAATGAACCTATATGTGCTAATAAGGTTATAATGGCAACCTGTCTCATATAAGTAGATTTTCCAGCCATATTAGGTCCAGTAATAATCTGAACCATCCTCTCACTTGTATTTAAGTAGGTATCATTTGGTATAAATAAGTTGCTTTGAATATTGCTTTCTACAACGGGATGCCTTCCTTCTACGATTTCAATAATTCCCTTTGTATTAAGGCTAGGTTTAACAAAATTTAATTTATATGCCACTTGAGCGAAAGCGTTTAGTACGTCAATTTGAGATATTATCTTACTTGTAGCTTGAATTCGATCTATATGTTTTTTTATTTTATCTCTAATCTCAGTGAATATTTCATACTCTAAATCTAAGGACTTTTCCTCTGATCCTAATATCTTATCTTCCATACTTTTCAATTCTTCAGTATAATATCTTTCTGAATTAGTTAAAGTTTGCTTTCTAATAAAATAGTTTGGAACTAAAGATATATTAGATTTAGTTACTTCAAAATAATATCCATACACTCTATTAAATCCAATTTTTAAATTCCTAATACCAGTTTTTTCCTTCTCCTTAGCTTCCAATGTAGTAAGCCATTCTCTCCCTTTTAAACAGGCTTCTTTAACTTGATCTAATTTTTCATCATATCCCTCTTTTATAATTCCACCTTCTTTTATAGTAATAGGAGGGTTTTCACTGATAGAATCAGCTAATAAGGAATAAATATCATCAAGTGTATCTAGATTGATACTCATATTTATTAACTCTGGATTTTCTAAGTCCTTTAATATCTTCTTTATATCTGGTAAGACAGAGATTGAGTTTCTTAAGGATAATAAATCCCTTGCATTACAATTACCATTAGAAATTTTACTAGCAAGTCTTTCTATATCATATATCTGTCTCAAAAGTGATTTTATATCATCCATAATTACAATATTGTCAAAAAAGTATTCTACAATATTATTTCTCTTTTCAATTTCTATTATATTAATTAAAGGTTGTTCTAACCATTTTTTTAAAAGTCTACCACCCATAGATGTAGAGGTTTTGTCTAGCAGGCCAATTAATGCCCCTTTTCTATCTCTTTTTATAATAGTCTCATGTATCTCTAAATTTGCTCTAGTATTTATATCTAAAATCATATAATTATTTGGTCTATAATAAGACAAATTATTAATATGTTCCAAAGACGATTTTTGTGTCTTATATAGATACTCTATAAGTTTACTAGTTGCTATAATAGAATATATCTTGCTATCGATACCTAAATCTTCTAGTGATTTTCCATTAAAATGATTTATAATTATGGATTCTAAATTGTCTTTCCGTATATCATCCTCTTTATAATCGTTTATATATGGATTAATAGTCCTTTGTAAAATCTTTAAAAGTTTTTCGTTACTATTAATTGCATCATTACATATGATTTCCGATGGAAGTATTTTTCCAAGCTCATCTATTAAAAATGTATTATTTTGACTTGATTCTCCTAGGAATTCAGTAGTATACATTTCTCCTGTAGAATTATCTACATAGGAAATTCCTACACCTAAATTATCAAAGTATATAGATACTAAATAATTATTAGTTTTTTCGTCTAAAACTGCTTGGTCTGTTATTGTACCAGGAGTAACAACTTTAATTACATCCCTTTGTACAATTCCTTTAGCAACTTTAGGATCTTCCACTTGTTCGCACAGAGCAACTTTATATCCCTTTTCTACTAATCTAGATATATAAGTTTCAGCAACATGATGAGGTACACCACACATGGGAGCTTTTTCAGCCATTCCACAATCCCTTTGAGTTAAAGTGATTTCCAATTCCTTTGAAGCCGTTAAAGCATCTTCAAAAAACATTTCATAGAAATCCCCGAGTCTAAAGAATAATATACAATCATCATATTGTTTTTTTATACTGAAATATTGTTTCATCATTGGTGTTAAATTTTCCAAATTATTTCTCCCCCTAAGTAGAGAAGTATTAAACTAGTTTTCCTTCCAGTGTAAATGTTTTAACATTATCTATTTTCACATTAACAATAGAACCTATAAGGCTTTCTTCTCCTTTAAAGTGTATAAGCTTACTTGTCCTTGATCTTCCTGTTAAAACATCAGGATTGTTTTTACTTACTTCTTCTACTAATACTTCTAGGGTCTCCCCTATTAATTTTTGATTTAATTCTAAAGCAATCTCATTTAATGTGTTTGTTAACTTTTGAAATCTATCATGCTTAATCTTATCATCTATTTGATTTTCCATATTGGCTGCTTTAGTACCTTCTCTAATGGAATATAAGAAAGTAAAAGCTGAATCATATTTTACTTCTTTTACTAATTCAAGTGTCTGATTAAAGTCATCATCTGATTCGCCAGGAAATCCTATAATTATATCTGTTGTAATTGATATATTTGGAACTGCTTTCTTTAATTTATTAATAATTTCTAAATAGTCTTCTCTAGAGTATTTCCTATTCATTTCTTTTAAAACCTTATTACTACCTGACTGAACAGGTAAATGCAAATGTCCACATAATTTATCTAAAGTGGCATAACACTCTATTAGTTCATCTGATAAGTCCTTAGGATGAGAAGTCATAAATCTTATTCTTTCAATTCCCTCTATTTTATTTATATCCTTTAATAAATCTGTAAAACCATAATTTGTTTTTAAAGACTTGCCATAGGAGTTTACATTTTGCCCTAGTAATGTTATTTCTTTACACCCATTTTGTGCTAAATCTTCTATTTCCTTAATTATGTTTTCAGGCTCTCTGCTCATTTCTCTTCCTCGAGTATAGGGTACTATACAATAGGTACAAAAGTTATTACAGCCATACATAATATTCACAAAGGCTTTATATTCATATTTCCTATTTGAATTTATATCTTCAACTATTTCTCTACCATCTTCAAATATATCTACAATTGTTTCACCGGTCTGTAAATGGTTATTTATTAATTGAGGTAATTTATGAATATTATGAGTACCAAATATTATATCTACATGTTTATGTTTAGATAAAATAACATTTCTTACGTCTTCTCTTTGCATCATACATCCACATACAGCTATCATTAAATCAGGTTTTTGTCTTTTTAATTGCTTTAATGCTCCTAAATTACCATATACCTTTAGTTCTGCATTTTCTCTTACTAAACAAGTATTATATATTATAAAATCAGCTTCATTCATATCTTCTGTTTCTCTATAACCCATATTTCCCAAAATCCAAGAAATTTTCTCAGAGTCATGTTCATTCATTTGACAACCATAGGTTTTAATAAGATATGTTTTTTGTCCTTTGTTTTCCTTCATTTTTACACCTCATTAATTTATTTATACTAGATACATTATAGCATAATTATATCTATTATTAAAACCATAAAAGAAATAGAATAGACTAAGGAACAGCCCATTCTAAAATAGAAAATTTAATGAACTGATTTTGAACGGTTAGAAACAATAAAACAGCAAACCTTATAATAAGGCTTGCTGTTTTATGTTTCCTAATATCCTAACAAATTATAGATTCGTTAGCTCTTCGTATTTTGAAATAACTTGATTTACTATTCCATAATCAATCGCTTCATATGCATTTAACCAATAATTTCTATCTGTGTCTTTTTCTATTTTTCCTAAGGATTGACCAGTAGCTTCACTTATTATGCTATTAATTCTCTCACGTACTCTCAATATCTCTTTTGCTTCAATTCCAATATCTGTAGCTTGACCATTTAGGCCACCTAATGGCTGATGTATCATATATCTTGTGTTTGGCAAAGAATAACGATCTTGTTTCTCTGCTGCAAGATAAATTGTGATAGCAGCACTTGCAACCCAACCAGTACCAATCACTATAACACGGGGTTTAATAAATTTAATCATATCGTGAATTGTATCGCCAGCTTCTACATGACCACCTTGACTGTTGATAAATAATTTTATTGGCTGGTTCCCCATTTCTTGTAAGATTAAGAGTTGTGTAGTTATTTTTTCCGCTAAAGCTTGATTGATTTCTCCTGAAATTATGATTGATCTAGATTGCAATAATTTTTCTAGCACTAAACTTGAAGTCTCTTTTTCTTGTTTTTGATCTTGATTGTTCATGGTATCATTCTCCTATCAATTAGTATTTTGAAGTCTAATGATAACAATAGAATTATTATCAACTATTTTCAATTTAACTAATTATAACATAATTGACTAGGAATTGTTAATCGCAAGATAAAGTACTATTATAAAATAAAAAGTAAGGTCCGTAATGGATTCGAGTAATATGTCTATATTCATAAAAATCCATTACGGACCTTATGAAAGGAGAACATATTTTTCTTACAGTAAAAACTGAAAGTCGAATTCTATTTACGAACCTTACATAATTATTATGTGAAGAATTAAAGATATTATACATTTTATTTTTTCAAAACATAATTGGAATTGATTTTAAACTATATTTAATTATAGTATATAAACTCTTATAAGGAATTTTTTCATAAAATTAGTAACTTTTAAATTTGTTAATTGAGTATATAAACTCAACATATTAACTAAACTATAAAGTATATAATTGAAAGGAACATAAAAATGATAAAAAAACCTCTAAGAATAAAGATTATTTTTTTAGTTGCATTTTTAGCAATTTCAGCATTTTCTATTAAATATGTTATATCCGTGAGCACGAATGGATCAAAAGATTACAATGTAAATATAGTACGGAATGGTTCTAAGCAACAAAAATTTATAGCTTTAACCTTTGATGATGGACCACATCCACAATATACTCCTGAAATCTTAGATCTGCTAGATCAATATAACATTAAAGCTACCTTTTTTGTTTTAGGACAATTTGCGGAAAAATATCCTGATATCATAAAAAGACAGGCTGAAGAAGGGCACGAAATTGGTAATCACACTTACTCGCATATAAATATCAAAAAAGCTTCTACTCAGACGTTCAAAGAAGAATTTGATAAGACTCAAAGTATTATTTTTTCCTTAACGGGTGCTAAATCTAAAGTTTTTCGGCCACCTTATGGACTTTATAATGAAAATACAATGAAAATTATCAGTGATGAATCATGTGATATTGTATTATGGTCTTCTAGGCAAGATTCTAAAGATTGGAGTAATCCAAGTGTGGATAAAATAGTTTCTAATACTATTTCAAACATAGAGAATGGAGACATTGTATTATTTCATGATTATATATACTATGAAACTAGTAATACTGTAGAAGCTTTAAAATTAATTTTACCTGAATTGATTAACAAAGGCTACAAATTTGTGACCATATCTGAGCTAGTAAAGCTATCACATTATTAAAGAGGCTGCCTCAAAATTTTATTTTGAGACAGCCTCTTTAATATTTTTTATATCTATCTTATTACATATTTATATATCTGTTTATCTACATTGAGAAATAGAACTAAAGGATTATCTGTATCATTTACCTTTTCTGGACATTCTATAAGAAATCTAACTCCTCCTATAATTATAATTTGAATTAATAATACCAAACTATGGAAATCATTTTCACTATTTATAATCTTAGGAACTTTCTTTTTTGCTTTTTATTTTAGAAGTTTTAACTAGAGAAAAGTAGAATTGAATATAAAATATATTAACTTCTACTATATGCATAATTATAAATAATATTAAAACCAGAAATAGGAAATAATTTAAGTAAATGTTTAAGATTAAGATGAAATTAATTTAAATTAGTGTATAATAAAGGTATGTAGCTAATTAAATTTATTGGCACAATCTTCTATAAATCAAAAGAGGGGGAGAATTGTAATGAGTAAACCAATATTATCAGCACATTTTGAATCAAGAACACCATCAGATGTTCGTTTAGCTCAAATGAAATATGATGAGCGTCCAGTAAAGCCTGAGGCAGTAATAAATGTGGGAATAGGAAATGTGTCTTTACCAACAAACCCAGCTATGCAAAAGAGAATGTTTGCACTTAATGCACCTGAGAGTCCTTTTGCTAGTGGAGTAATTAGATATTCAGGAACAGCAGGTACTGTTGAGGCACAAAATGCATTTAAGAACATCTTAGAAAGTGAAGGATTCGATACAAGTAATCTTCATGTTCAAATAACAGATGGTGGTTCATCTGGTATGGAGCTATTAATTTTGGGAGTTTGTGGTCCAGCTGGAACTGATGAGAGACCTCTGATGATGATTGACCCTGCTTATACAAACTATATTTCCTTTGCGGAAAGAGTAGGACGTAAAACAGTAACTATAAAACGTCATATGGGAGAAGACGGCAAATTCAATTTACCAAATATGGATGAAGTTGAAGAAATGATAAAAGCAAATAATCCAGGGGCACTTTTAGTAATCCCTTATGATAACCCAACGGGTCAATACTACACATATGATACTTTAAAAGACCTTGCAAGATTATGCGTTAAATATAATATGTGGATGGTAAGTGATGAAGCTTATCGTGAATTATACTATGATGATAACGAAAAACTTGTAAGTATTTGGGGATTAACAGATACTGATATTCCAGGAATTGAAGGCAGAAGAATTAGTATTGAGACAGCTTCCAAAGTATGGAATGCTTGCGGTTTAAGAATAGGAGCAGTAATTACAGATAATGCAGATTTTAATAACCGTTCAATCGCAGAATATACTGCTAATCTATGTGCAAATGTAATTGGCCAATATATTTTTGGAGCGTTAGCACATGAGAGTAAAGAAGATATACTTGGATGGTGTAAACAACAGAGAGATTATTATAAAGATCAAATAATAAAGGTTTACAACGGACTTAAGGAACAAGAGCCAAATCTTATAGTATCAAGCCCAGATGCATCAATTTATTCAGTAATTGATGTAAGAAATGTTGTAAAGCCAGGCTTCGATTCAATTGATTTTGTTCTATACTGTGCAGGAAAGGGTTCCGTTGTAATAGACGGAGTAGAAACAACTCTTCTTGTTGCACCAATGAAGGGATTCTATGATATTGAAAATGATGAAGAAAATCCAGGTAAAACTCAGTTCAGAATTTCCTTTGTAGAATCACCTGAAAACATGGTTAAAATTCCTGAACTTTTTATTAAACTTTTAAAACAATACGAGTCACAAAGATAATATAAAAAGGATTTATCTGGTATAGTATATTATTACCTATATTTGGTAGTAATATACTATGCCTTATCCCATGAGAAAGATTATTCTAAAGTCACTAGAAATATATAACTTATATTCTATCTTATTTATTTTTCATAAATATTCTTTTAAAAAAACTTATTTGTTTTTCTTCTATTTCTTTTAACTTACCTTTTAGTTCAATATTTTCGAATTCTTTTTCCTTAACTTGCATTTTTAACTTCGCATTTTCACATATTAATACATCTCTTTCTTTTGAATTCAACTCATTCCTAAGCATTGCCACTTCATTTTTTAATTCTTCTATTACATTGATATTTTTTTCAGATCCTTCATTGATATGGGTTAATAATTTTTCAAAAAACTCTTCTTCTAAAGTCATGCTTATTTCCTTAGCTAATTGATAAGTATCGAAGTACATATTATCACTGGCTGACACTATGCCAGATTCTTCCTGATTACTCATTATAACTTCTGGAGATTGTATAATAAGCTTTATCTGTTTATTTGTAAAACCTTTATCCTGTAGAGTTTTTATATATTGTATCAACTCAATCTCTTTATATGTAAAATATCTGTGATTTGAATTATTTCTAGGAACGTCAATTTCAAATTCTTTCTCATAATATCTTAAAACATGCGGAGCATATCCAGTAATTTCAGATACTTCTGATATGGTATATTCGTGATTTAAATCCAACATAGTATATTCCCCTTCCAAATCCAGTCTACTATTATATATTTCTCCATATAAGATTAAAATCCTCTATTTTAAAGAAAATTTTTTCATACAAATTATCCTGTAATAATGCAAAATCTACCATAATACTACATGAATCCCAATGAAACAAAAGAAAGAAGATCCATTTATTTAAAAATGGATCTTCTTTCTATATTTTTGTCTAAAAATCTGAACAAAACTAAATATCTAATTCATTCTCCAGAAACTCTATTAAAAGTTTAGTACAGTTAATTATATCATTTTTAGATGCCATTTCCACAGTAGAATGTACATATCTTGTAGGTATAGAGATTACTCCTGATGGAACTCCTTCCATATTTACATGAATAGCACCTGAATCTGTACCACCAAATTCTAATACTTCCATTTGATAAGGTATATTATTATCTTTAGCTAAATTAACAAGCAAATTCTTTACCTTTGGATGACAAATAATAGAATTATCTTTTACTTTAATAGCAGCCCCTTTGTTTAATCCGATTGCAAATCTCTTTGCCTTAGGAGTGTCTCCATGAGACGTCACATCTAGAGCTATACCAACATCTGGGTTAATCCTATATGCAGCAGTCTTAGCTCCTCTAAGTCCTACCTCTTCTTGTACTGAAAATACAAAGTATAAATCATTAGCTGGGTTTTTTATAGATTTTAAAGCTTCAATTGCTACAAAACATCCTACTCTATCATCTAAATAAGGAGTGAATACTACATTTTCATTTTCCACATATTCTGATTTGTATATACAAATATCACCTATGCTTATTTTTCTCTCAGCTTCTTCTTTACTAAATGCTCCAATATCTATATACATATTTTCTAATTTTAATTTAGATATATCATCAACAGGTTCAGCATATATAATTCCAATAGTGCCATTTTCAAAAATAACCCTTTGACTTAAAGAAACTACAGGGGATATTCCACCAACATTTGTAAATCTTAAGAATCCTTTTTCATCTATATCAATTACCATAAGTCCTATTTGATCCATATGGGCAGAGATCATAACTTTTTTTCCAGCACCTTTTTTTCTAGCAATTAGATTTCCTAGAGCATCTACTTCTATCTCATCTACAAAATCTTTAATTTCATTTGTAATATAGTCTCTCGTTAAATCTTCATTACTCGCTGGTCCATATACGCTAACTAAATCCTTTAATAGGTTAAAGTTTATATTCATTATAATTCCTCCTTTTCAAATTCAGATAAAATAGCCTTTAGTAAATCATAAGTATGATTATAATCCTTTTTGCTCATTACAGATGTTGGTGAATGTATATATCTACAAGGTACAGATATAGTAGTTGTTACTGAACCTTCTTTAGTAGTATGAATCCTTCCAGAATCATTTCCACCCATAGATGTCTTTCTATATTGATATGGAATATTATTCTTTTCAGCAATACTAGTAATCTTTTCTCTAAAATTACGATCATATACAGTCGTTCTATCTATTAATGATATTGCAGGACCTTTATTTAAATAAGTAGGTACTAAATGCGTATCAAGCTTTGGCATATCATAACATAATGTTCCTTCTAATACTAATGAAATATCGGGATCAACTTCATAAGCAGCAGGACCAGCTCCTACTAACCCTACCTCTTCCATTACTGTAAATACTCCATAGAAGCTTATATCTTTAACTTCTTTAATTAGATTAATTAAAAGTGAACATCCAACTCTATTGTCAAGGGCCTTTGCCTTAACCAAGTCTTCACCAAATTCAATATAATCAGATTTGAAAGTTACATAGTCTCCTATTTGAACTAACTTTTCAGCTTCTTCTTTAGAGTTAACTCCTATATCTATATATAATTCATCTATACCAAGTGCCCTAGTCCATTCTTGTCTTTTTTGCAAATGAATTGGTTTTGCACCTATTACCCCATCAGTCTTATCTTTTCCAACTAGAACAGGTTTTGATACTAAAATTCTTTTATCAACTCCACCTACTGTAGTGAATTTAAGCAGACCTAAATTATCAATATCTGTAACTAATAATCCAACCTCATCCATATGTGCTGTTATCATTAACTTCTTACTAGTATCTTTACCTTTTTTATATGCAATAATATTACCTATTCTATCTATTTTAAAAGACTCTACATGATCTTTTATCTCAGAGATTATTAAATCTCTAACCTCTTTTTCATTTCCAGAAATTCCTGAAGCCTCTGTTAGTTGTTTTAGTAGCATAATAATCCCTCCAAATTCTCATTAGAAATAGAAGCAATAAAGAATGCCAATAGCTTAGCACTATGCTTTATATCAACCATATCAACTACTTCTACTGATGTATGCATATATCTCAATGGTATAGATAATACTAAAGAAGGAACACCTTCTTTGGTCATTATCATGGCTCTAGCATCTGTTCCTGTTAAACCTGGAGTGATTTCCATTTGAAAAGGAATATTATATTCCCCAGCTACCTCTGTAAGATTTTTTCTAAGTCCTGGGTGGATATTGCCTCCTAAAGTAATACCAGGCCCCTTTCCTAATTCTATGGAATCAGCCTTAGAAAGTTCAGGAGTTGCTCCAAATCCAACATCAACAGCTATACCAATATCAGGATTAATTCCAAAAGTACTTACTATAGCCCCTGCCATTCCTACTTCCTCTTGAATTGTAGATACAAAATATACATCAGCATCATGTTTCATCTTATTTAATTCTTTTATAGTCTCATAAATAACAGCTACTCCAGCCCTATCATCTAATGCTTTTGATGCCACTCTACTACCTTGCAGGTTTGTTAAGGACCTTCTAATGGTTATGACATCTCCTATATTTACAAGCTCATCTACTTTTTCCTTTGAGTACCCAATATCTATAATCATATCTTCCATCTTGATTGCCTTATCATGTTCAGATGGTTCTTGTAAATGAGGTGGTTTAGACCCTATAACACCAAATAAATCCTCTTTACCATGTACTATAACTTCTTGACCTAATATAGTTCTAGGATCAATTCCTCCTATATTAGTAAACCTAATGAAACCATTCTCCTCAATGTCCTTTACCATTAGACCTATTTCATCCATATGGGCAGCAAGCATTATTTTAACATTGTCTGTATCAGATGATCCCTTCTTTAATGCTATAACATTTCCCAATTTGTCTGTCTTAATGTCATCAGCATATTTATTAAATGCTGATATTATTCCATCTTGTAAATTATGCTCATACCCTGAAACTCCATTTCCATTACATAGTAACTCTAAAAGTACTTTGGTATCCAAATTTATACCTCCTTTATTTTATAAGTTTAAAAGAACTAAACTATCTTTTCATAAAAAAAAGTTTTAGCTGTTTTTAGCTTATGTTTTTCAGGCATAATTATCTGCTCAGTACTTCCTACAAATAATATTCCTTTTTCATTTAGCGAATTATAAAACTTTGAATATAGAAGTTCTTTTGCTTCCTCAGTAAAATAAATCATCACATTTCTACAGGTTATTAAATCAATATTTGAGGGAAACCTGTCTTTAAGTAAATCCATTTTCTTATATTCTACACATTTTTTTATTTCATCTGAGATTTTATATGATCCTTCAATTTTAGTAAAATATTTTTCCTTAAATCCATTAGGTAGGTTAGCCAATGATTTTTCATTATAAAGTCCTAGTTTAGCCTTATTCATAGCTTCTTCATCAATATCTGTTGCTAATACTTTAATATCTCTTAAAGGAAAAAAATTAGACAACATCATCACTAGGGAGTAAGGTTCTTCTCCTGTAGAGCAGGCAGAACTCCAAATCTTTAATCCTCCTTTATTTTTATCCATTAAAGAAGGAATAATATCATTTTGTAGAACTACCCATTGAGAAGGATTACGATAAAACTCAGATACATTTATGGTTAAATAATTGATAAATTGTTCTAAAAGAACTTTGTTCTCTTTTAATCCAATAAAGTAATCATCAAAATCTCTAAAATTATTTCTAGTTAAAAGGGATGATATTCTTCTTTTCATCTGTTTTTCTTTATAATAATTTAGATCGATATTAACCAATCTATTTACATCTTTTTTAAACGCTTCATATTTAGCCATTCTTGTCCCCCTGAAATTATTTAAACAAAAATACAATATAGGGCTTTAATGTATTTTCATACATCAAAACCCTTCATTATCAATTGTATTAATCTTGATCCACAATGTCTCCAATAGTTATTTCTGGCTCTTCGTCTATCTTGTGACTTATTGTTTCTTCTGTCTCACTTGGCTCTAAAGCTTCTTTTAAACTTAAACCTACTTTCTTTCCTTCTTCATCTATATCTATAACTTTCACATTAATTTTTTGTCCAACTTTTAATGCATCAGATGGCTTATTTATATGCTCTTTAGATATTTGAGAAACATGTAATAGACCATCTACACCTTCATTTAATCTAACAAAAGCACCAAAATCCAATAAATTCACTACTGTACCTTCAACTATATCTCCTACATTTACATTTTTAGAGAATAAAGACCATGGTTCTTCAACAGTTTGCTTTAATCCTAAGGAAATTCTATTTTTATCTTTATCAAGAGCTAATATCTTAACTAAAACCTTTTCTCCTTCTTTAACAACATTTGAAGGATGTTTAACTCTATTCCAAGATAAATCTGATATGTGAATTAATCCATCAACTCCACCTAAGTCAACAAATGCACCAAAGTCAGTAAGTCTTTGCACTACTCCTTCTACTACTTGGTCTACTGATATATTTGCCCATAATTCTTTTCTCTTATTGCTTAGTTCTTCTCTTTCTACTTCTTTTCTTGATAGTATAACTCTTCTTTTTTCTTTATCAAAATCAATAATCTTAGCTATTAATGTTTTACCCTTATATACGCTTAAATCACTTACGAAACTAGTAGAAACTTGGGAAGCCGGCATAAATCCATTTATACCATTTACCAATATTGCAAGACCACCTTTGATGCTGTTTAATACCTTACATTCAACTCTGTCTTTATTGTTAAACATTACTTCGATTTCATCCCAGTTTTTGAAATCATTAGCTCGTTTTGCAGAAAGTACAACGTTTCCTTCACCATCATCTATTTTAACTACAAAAACATTTATTTCATCTCCAACTTTATATAAATCCTTAGGCTTTACCTCTGGGTCATTAGATAATTCTTCTCTATTAACTATACCATCTGATCTATAATTTATATTAACCATAACTTCGTTATTAGTAACATAGATTACTTCACCTTTTAATACATCTCCTCTACGAATTTTGGTAAAAGAATTCTCGATTGCTTCCATCATTTCATTGTTGTTGATATTGTCCATTGTTTCAACTACCTCCTTAATTATCCAATCAGGTGTAGAAGCACCTGCTGTTATTCCTATTTTATTAAATTTTGATAGTGTTTGTAAAGGTAATTCTTTTGAAGTTTCTATATGATATACATTTTTACAATATTTTTTACTAACTTCTGCTAATTTCCTCGTATTTGAGCTATGATATCCCCCTATTACTATCATTGCATCAACCTGTGAGGATAGTTGTCTACATGACTCTTGTCTTAGATTAGTTGCATTGCAAATCGTATTAAATATTTTAACTTCCTTACCTTTTCCTTTAATGATTTCAGATAAAGTTTCAAACTTTTCTTGTGTATTTGTAGTTTGAGAAACTACGCATATTTTATCCATAATAGGTAAATTTGTTGCTTCTTCTAAAGAATTTACAATAAATGCATTATTATTACACCAGCCATTTATACCTATTATTTCAGGATGATTTGGATCTCCAATTATTATTATATTATATCCTTGATTTTCATATTCTTCAACCCTCTTATGTACAGATTTTACATAAGGACAAGTACTGTCGATGATCTCTAAGTCTTTTTCATTGATTGTATCGATAACACTTTTACTTACTCCATGGGCTCTTATAATTATCTTACTATTATTTATTCCTTCTATGTCATTAGTATCATCAATTGTTTGTAAGCCTTCTTCTTTTAATTTTTCCACTGCTTGTTGATTATGAATTAAGGGTCCAAGAGAATAGATGTCTTTGCTAGGGTTTAGCAACTCATTATTTGTCATATCTACAGCTCTCTTAACACCAAAACAAAAACCAGCATTATCAGCTATGATTATCTCCAATTTTGCCTTCCTCCTTATATTTATTTGAATATATTGATTGCAAAATTTCCTGACTCAATCGGCTATACTCCTCTGTACCTAGTTTTTCATCATAATATTTTGAGAAATCAATAGGTTTTCCAAAATAAACTTTAATTTTTCTAAAAATTTTATAATTCCCTTCAATATAAACAGGCAGAACCCTAGAACGTGATTTTATACTTATTAATGAAATTCCTGGTTTTGCGTTCTTTAAATTAAACTCTTTAACTCTAGTACCTTCTGGAAACATTCCCAATACTCCTTCTTTTTTTAGAACCTTTAGAGCATTTTTAATTGCTGATAAATCGGATTCTTCTCTATCTACAGGAAATGCACCTAGTTTTTTTAATAAAGATGATAATGTTTTACTTTTAAATAGTTGTTTCTTTGCCATCCAGGAAACTTCTCTTGGGAATACTATAGATAAAATAAGTGGATCAAAATTATGTATATGATTTGAACATAATACTAGTCTGCCATCCATAGGAATATTTTCTTCTCCATGGACTTCTATTCTATATATTATCTTAAAGACAAATCCTGCTGCTGTCTTTACTACTTTATAAAAGCTCATCTCCTACCTCCCACTACTGACTATTGAAATTATTTCTTCTACACATTCATCTATAGTTTTATCGGTAGTATCTAATCTATAAGCATCCTTACTCTCTACTAAAGGGGCGATTTCTCTTGTACTATCTATTTTATCTCTAGATTCTATTTCTTTTTTTATATTTTCATATGATATATCTTTTTCACCTTTTTCAATAAGTTCTTTATATCTTCTATTAGCTCTTTCTTCAACACTTGCAGTAATAAAAAACTTAAAGTCTGCATTGGGAAAAACTACTGTAGCTATATCTCTACCGTCCATAACTACTGATTTGGTTTTAGCTAATTCGCGCTGAATCTTTACCATTCCTTCTCTTACTTCTTTGATTTTAGCAACATAGGAAACATTTTGATTTATAATGTTTTCTCTTATTTCTCTATCTATTTGAACGTTATCGAGGTAAATATGATTATTTCTAAAATCAATCGAAGTACTTTTCATGGTATCTATAACATCATCAACAGATTTAGGATCTAAACCTAAATTTAATACCTTAAAAGTTAAAGCTCTATACATCGCACCTGTATCTATATATTCAAAAGATAAAATCTCTGCTATTTTCTTTGCAACTGTACTTTTGCCTGCCCCTGCTGGTCCATCTATGGCAATTGTAATATTCTTATTCATTATACCCCTCCTAAAATTACCTTCAATACAAAATAATAACCACCTTTGGGTGGCTTAAGGATTGTTTGATAAATCAGGTCTTAAAACTTTTGCATCCCGCAAATAGATATGTTTAATATCTTCTTGAGATATATCAGAATTATAAATAATCATTATTCTAATGCATTTTTTGAGGTTTCCTTCTACTTTCATCTCATTAAAACACATAAGTCCCACATGAATATAGCCCATATCTCTAGCAGCTCTAGCAGGATATACTTTATCTAAATCATAAGTACAAGAAAATATTATACTGACAACCTTTGCCCTATCTAAATTATTTTGCTTTTCGATTTCAGTTAATAACTCCTTAGTACTATCTAATATATTTTCAACTGAATTTTCTTTTACTGTAATGGCACCTCGAATAGATACAATTTTCATAATATCACTTCCTTAATTATTATATATTAAATCCTCACTGTAGACAAGGAGTTTTAGCTTTATTGTATTCTATTTTTTATATATTACTTCCAGCTAAATAGCCTGTGGAATAAGCAATTTGTAAATTGTACCCACCTGTTAAAGCATCAACATCAATAACTTCTCCAGCAAAATATAGTCCTGAAATTAATTTTGATTCCATGGTAGATGGATTTATCTCCTTAGTAGATACTCCTCCTGATGTAATTATGGCTTCTTCTATTGGTCTAAAGGACTTGAATGTAAAGGTAAGCCCCTTTATATTATTTAATAGCCTTGTTCTTTCCTCCTTAGTAATTTGATTTACTGTCTTCTCTGGGTCTATATCGGACAAAGATATTATAGTCGGTATTAGCCTTTGAGGCAATAAATCATCCAATGCATTTCTTATATATTTATTATTGTATATCTGAAAATCTCTTAATATTCTGTCGTCTAATTTTTTTTCATCTAATGCTGGTTTTAAGTCAATTTTTAAATCAATCTTGCCATTTGTATAGTTATGCAAAGAATTACTCATAGATAATACAATAGGACCTGAAACACCATAGTGGGTGAAAATCATTTCGCCAAATTCATTATATAAAAGCTTATTTTTTGCATATGCAGATATAGTTACATTTTTGAGAGATAAGCCTTGTAATTCTTTAATCCATTCTTCATTGACTTCAATAGGAACTAAGGATGGTTTTAACTCAGTAATCTTATGGCCTAATCTCTTAGAAAACTTATATCCATCTCCCGTTGAACCAGTTGCAGGATAAGAAGCCCCTCCAGCAGCAATTATTAACTTATCGAAACTCATTTCCTTATCATTTGATTTTATTATGAATTTGGAATTATTGTAATAAATTGATGTTACATTTGTATTTAAAACTAGATTGACATTATTATGATCTAAGAATTTCTGTAAAGCTTTAATTACATCAGATGATTTATCACTTTGTGGAAATACTCTATTTCCTCTTTCTACTTTTGTTCTTAATCCATAGCCATGAAGTAAATTTAGTATATCTATATTGCTAAAGCTATAAAACCCACTGTATAGAAAATTCTTGTTCTTCATTACATTATCAAAAAAATCTTCAATTGGAGAATCATTAGTAATATTACATCTGCCCTTCCCTGTAATAAAAAGCTTTTTACCTATTCTTTCATTTTTTTCAATTAAAGTAACATCTTTTCCTCGAGATCCTGCAATTCCTGCCGCTATTATTCCAGCTGGTCCTGCTCCTATTATTCCTATTTTTTCACTTTTGTTCATTTATATTAGCTCCTTTAAATGTGAAGTATCATTTAATAATGTTAGGACATTATTATAAGTTCTACACTCTACTATACTAAGGGATACATTATTTAAAGATATATTTTTATAATGTGACATCTCAACACCTAGCAATCCTAGAATAATGACCTTTAACATAACTCCGTGAGACACTATTGCAATATTTTTATTTTGATTTTCCTTAACTATATTTTCTATATATTTCATACCCCTATGCTTTAAATCCTCTAGAGTTTCAGCTCCATCCATATTTAATTTATCTGGTTCTTTAGTCCATGTGCGATACTGATTTTTATACTTCTCTTGTAGTTCCTCTGTATTTAAGCCTTCCCATTGTCCAAAGTTTATTTCTCTAATGGCTTCGCTAGATATTAGAGGTTTATTTATTATATTAGATATGATTTTCGCCGTATCATAGGCTCTCTTTAAATCACTACTATATATTATGTCTATGTTTTCCTCAATTAACCTATTTCCCATATGGGCAGCTTGTTTTTCTCCAAGTTCTGTTAATATGGTATTTTTCTGTCCTTGAATTTTATTCAATTTATTCCATTCTGATTGTCCATGTCTTATTAAAAATATTTTAGTCAATCGTATCACCTCTATAATTTTCTTTTGTAATAGTATTTATATTATAACAAATTTTATCTATAAATAAATGTTATCATTTATGATAACATTTATTATGATATATTATATCAAATAAAAACGATATATTAAATATCGTTTTTATTTGATGATTCTTTATTATTTATGTTGTATACATTAAATCTTTTCCATATGCTTTCTAGGTCTTCAAAGGATGATTGTATATCGTCTCTTTTTTCCATACCAATGGTTACTATTAAGGCATTTATTAGACTCATTGGAGCTACTAATGAGTCTACAAAGGAAAGCATATCACTACTGGCAATCAATGCAATATCAGCATACTTAGAAGCCGGAGAAAGTAAACTATCAGTTATACTAATAATTTTACATTCTTTGTCCTTGCAAAATTCTAAAGCTTCTAGAGTTCTTTTAGAATATCTTGGATAACTAATTCCAATAATTACATCTTTTGAATCAGCCTTTAATAATTGTTCAAATACATCATTAGGCCCTGAAGTAATTACCGCAACTCTTTTAATTAAAAAATTAAGATAAAATCCTAAGTATCCTGCTAAAAATGATGAGGATCTTAATCCAAGAATATAAACATTTTCTGCCTGCAATATTAAGTCTGTGGCTTCTTGAAATGC
The DNA here is from genome assembly GCF_030931715.1 of Tissierella sp. MB52-C2. Lineage (NCBI taxonomy): Bacteria > Bacillati > Bacillota > Tissierellia > Tissierellales > Tissierellaceae > Tissierella > Tissierella sp. MB52-C2. The sequence goes on along the minus strand of NZ_CP133261.1, from coordinate 1,519,522 downwards.
ACCATATTCTATTTCATTTATAGTCTTTTCTATATTTGCTGTATCCTTTTCCATGACTTTTTTCAATGCACTTTCTTTGCTTGAATATTTATTCACCATTGTAAGTCTTTGAACTGTGGTGAGTTTATTTTTAACTAGTTCCTGCAATTCCTTCTGGAGTTCTCTGTATCCATCGTAACCCAATGTATTTGCAAATCTTACGACGGTAGATTCACTTACGTTAACTGCTTCTCCAAGAGCTGCAGCAGTCATGAAAGCTGCTTTATCATAATTATTTATAATAAATTCAGCTATAAGCCTTTGCCCTTTACTTAAGCTATTAAAGCTATTTTGAATATTTTTAATCAAATCAACATACATCTCCATAACAATCTTCCTTATGTTCCGCTATTAGATTAAAGCCTTCTTCTAAGGCTCTTTTATTAAGCTCTTCTGTGCCCCTTGGTACCCTATCAAGTACAGCCCTTTCAAGAGAATCTCTTGTTACTATTTTAGTTAGCTCATATATGCTGCCCAAAGCTATTATATTAGCTACCATTGGCTTACCAAGCTTATCTATTGCAGTTTCTAATATAGGAACTCTATATATTTTTATATCATCTCTTTCAGGTAATCTCTCTAAAGATTTATCCATTATTAATACTCCGCCTGATTTTAATGATTGTATATATTTATCACAGGCAACCTGTGTTAAAGTAAGCATTATATCACAATCATTAACCTTGGGATAATTTATTTTTTCTTCGCTAATTATTACTTCAGCTTTACTGGCTCCCCCTCTAGCTTCAGGACCGTAAGATTGAGATTGAACTACATTCATACCATCATATAAGGCTGCTTCTGCTAATATAATTCCTGCTAGTATAAGTCCTTGACCTCCTGAACCAGTTAATCTTAACTCTTGACGTACCATATTATCGCTCCTTTGAAAAAGATTCAATTATTTTTTGATATTCTTCAACATACTCAGCTCTAGTGTTTTTATATAACTCACCAACCACAAATTTACCATCTTTCTGTTCATCTGTTAATTTATCATATGCTGCAATATTTATGGCATTTTCTTTTAAATAATTCATCATATCCACAGCTTCACCCTTTTTATTCTTTCTACCATAATAAGTAGGGCAAGTCGTAAGAGCCTCTATAAAAGAGAATCCCTTATTCTTAATTCCTTCCTCTACTTGTTTAATTAACATATTTGCAGTAAATATAGTTCCTCTACTTACATAAGTTCCACCTGCCGCTTTTGCAAGCTCGCATAGGTCAAAATTCATATCAATATTTCCATAAGGTGCTGTGGTTCCCTTATCTCCAGTAGGAGTAGTAGGAGAATATTGTCCCCCTGTCATTCCATAAGTACTATTATTGAATACAATAGTAGTTATATCTATATTTCTCCTTGCTGCATGAATTAAATGATTTCCGCCTATGGCAGAACAATCTCCATCTCCTGTTATAACTATTACTGTTAATTCTGGCTTTGCAAGTTTTATTCCTGTAGCAAAAGCTAGAGCCCTGCCATGAGTAGTGTGCATAGTGTTAAAATCTAAATATCCTGAAGCCCTTGAAGAACATCCTATTCCAGATACTACACATACTTTATCTTTATCTAATCCCAAATTATCAATTGCCTTAACTATAGCTCTTGTAACTATACCATTACCACAACCTGGACACCATATATGCGGTAAATTTTCCGTTCTAAAAAATTCATTAATTAGTTGACTTGGCATATTGATCCTCCTTAACAAAAGAAATAATCTCTTCAGGAGTTATTAGCTCCCCATTAAGACGTCCGTATTTCTCTACTTTAGTAAACTTACCGGCAATTCTATCAACTTCTAAATAATATTGTCCCATGTTCATCTCTACTACTACTATACGTTTTACTTTCTTTGATAGCTCAAGTAATTCTTTTTCAGCTAATGGCCAAATTGTTATAGGTCTAAATAACCCTGCCTTTATACCATCTTCTCTTAAGGTATCTACTGCTGATTTAGCAGAACGTGCTGTTGCACCAAAGGCTACTATGGCAATATCTGAATCCTCAGTAAGGTATTCGCTTACTTCAACTATATCATCCTTATTATCTTCTATTTTATCTATTAGTCTGTTGATTAAGTTTTCTGCTACCTTTTCATTTCCAGAGGGGAAACCTGATTCACTATGTACTAATCCCGTCACATGGAACCTATATCCTTCACCAAATCCAGCCATTTCTGGAACCAGATCCCCTTCTTTGACTTCATAAGGCTTATAGTTTTCTGGTGAACAAGTTGGTTTTTTCCTATTATATACTTCTAATTCAGTATTATTAGGTATCTCAATTTTTTCTCTCATATGGGCAATAACTTCATCCATTAAAAGAATAACTGGAGTTCTATATTTTTCTGCCAAGTTAAATGCTTTAATAGTAGTATTATATATTTCTTTAACTGACCAAGGATATAAGGCTATAATAGAATGATCACCATGAGTTCCCCATCTTGCTTGCATAATCTCTCCTTGAGCAGGAGCAGTAGGTAATCCAGTACTTGGTCCACCTCTTTGTACATTGACTATTACACATGGTGCTTCAGTTATAACTGCATAACCTAAGCCTTCTTGCTTTAAAGAAAATCCTGGACCACTAGTTGCTGTCATGACCTTCTCTCCAGCTATGGAAGCACCTATAACGGCAGAAATACCTGCTATTTCATCTTCCATCTGAATGAATTTACCACCTATTTTAGGCAGTTTCTCTGCAGATAATTCTGCAATTTCAGTAGATGGGGTAATAGGATATCCTGCATAAAATCTCATACCAGCAGCTATAGCACCTTCTACACAAGCTTCATTTCCTTGCATTAATTTAATCGTTTTATCAGCCATATTATTTACCTCCCAAATAAATAGCAAAATCAGGACATCTAAGCTCACACTGTCCACATTGTATACATGATTCTAAATCCTTAATATTAACCTTGCCATCTTTCATCTCAAGTACACTTTTAGGACAAAATGCAACACATATTCCACAGCCTTTACACCAGTTTTTATCTACTGTAAGAGATTTATCAGTCTTGGTTGGCAATTCTATTTCCCCCTTATACATTATTTGTTAATATAATAATATCAAAACAAAATATCTATTGCAAGATTTATTTCATTTTTTAACCAATTAATATATTTTTGCAAGTTTAACTTCACATTGATAATCTTTATAACAAGTTTAATTGTATAGGCATCCAACACGAATTCATAATAAAAAATACTAAGAGAGTGCATTTGCAGAATATGGAATAACTCCAGCCGTAGGTTGCGCACTTGAACCTCCTTACAGTCGGTGCAAATCTCGCCAACCCTGACAGGGGTAGTATCTACAATTCAACTTTGCTATCCCTTGTTTCATTGGATACTACTCCCAATGAATGGAGCTATAAATTTCTTTACGGATTTTATAGCTGAATGAATTGTAGGAGTTACCCATATTCGAAACAGCCGAACGTGTATTTTTTATTATGATGTTGGATGACTATACAAAAGCACCTCCAAAAGTTAAGTTTATTATCTAACTTTTGGAGGTGCTTTTCATTTATTTAAGGCTTCTTTTTATACTGGATGAGTTTGATATTCTTGATTTAATAAATCATTTTCTATTTTATATTTTGCTGCCTGTCTTTGTTTAAAAAACTCTATGGCAATCTGTGGGAATAATGCATATGTCAATATATCTTCCTCTTGCTCAATATATTGTTTTATTTCATCTCTAAATTCTTTTAATTGTGGCTCCATTAAATCAGCAGGTCTACCTGTAAATACTTCTTCGTCTCCTATTATCTTCTTTCTAATTTCTTCAGAAATAGGTAGAGTAGGTTTTCCATACAAACCCTTAACATAATTTTTAGCCTCTGTTGGAACCATTTTATATCTTTCTCCAAGTATAACATTAAATACTGCTTGAGTTCCTACCATTTGACTCATTGGAGTTACTAAAGGCGGATAACCAAAATCTTCCCTTACTCTAGGTACTTCCTGTAATACTTCATCAAATTTATCTTCTTTCCCTTGAGTTTTTAACTGAGATACTAAGTTTGAAAGCATTCCACCTGGTACTTGATATACTAAAGTATTTACATCTACATTTAACACCTTAGTATTAAGTAGACCTTCCTCTAAATACTTGTCTCTTAACTTCTTAAAGTAATCTGAAACTTCTAGTAATAATTCCATATTAATATCCTCTGGATAATATGGAGAACCTTGTAATGATGCAATCATTGGTTCAGTAGCCGGCTGAGAAGTTCCATTTCCCAATGGTGAAATCGCCGTATCTATTATATCTGCTCCAGCTTCTATAGCTTTCATATAAGTTTGATTTGCCAACCCACTAGTAAAGTGTGAATGAATTTCTATAGGAACTTTCACAACTTTTTTCATTTCCTTAACTAATGTTTCAGCTGCATAAGGTAATAAAATACCTGACATATCTTTAATACATATAGAATCTACACCCATTTTTTCCATATCTTTAGCTAACTCTACATAATAAGCAGTATTGTGTATAGGGCTAGTAGTGTATGAAATAGCAGCCTGTGCATGACCACCGTATTTTTTCGTAGCTTCTATAGATGTTTTTATATTTCTAAGATCATTTAATGCATCAAATACTCTAATAATATCTATACCATTTTCTATCGACTTTTTAACAAACTCTTCTACAACATCATCTGGATAATGTCTATATCCTAAAAGGTTTTGTCCTCTTAATAACATTTGAAGCTTTGTCTTTTTAAAAGCCTTTCTTAATGCTCTTAATCTTTCCCAAGGATCTTCATTTAAAAATCTTAAACAAGAATCAAAGGTAGCTCCTCCCCATACTTCAAGAGCATAAAACCCAACATTATCAAGTTTTTCTGCTATAGGCAGCATATCCTCTAGTTTCATTCTTGTGGCTATTAAAGACTGATGTGCATCTCTTAAAATTGTATCTGTAATCTTTATGCCTGACATTTTACTCCCTCCTAGTTTTAGATTTCTCTACGCCATATAAAATAGGCGGATAATTTATTTGATTAATAAAATCATATTTTACTACATTAAATTGTTTTTGGTCTAAACTCTTTAAGAATCTTTCCACTTCTTCTTTTTCCTCTAAACCACCTTCATGTCCAATATAACAAGTAATCAATATTATACCATTATCATTTAATATATTTATTGCCTTTCGTAAAGATTTAAGAGTAGTATCTTTATTAGTCTTTATATTTTTATTACCCTTTGGTAGATACCCTAAATTATATATAATAAAATCAACTTTTTCTTTAATATATAAATCAATGTTTTCATGACCATCATGTATTAATCTTACATCATTGTCTAGGTTTTCACAAGCTAAACTTTCTTTTGTTATATCTAAAGCTTTTTTTTGAATATCAAAACCATATACTCTTCCAGTTTTTCCTACTAGTCTTGCCAGTAATATAGTATCATTTCCATTACCTACGGTGCAATCTACTACAACTTGTCCATCTTTCACGCATTTATAAATCATATCTTTAACTATCTTTAAAGTATTTATAATTTCACTATACCTCATTACAACCTCCACAACTATTGCAGCCTTTACTAAAGAATTCAGGTATATTTAACTCTAATTCATCATCTTTATTTACAAAAAATCCTTTTTTAAGAAAATAAGTGTCTTTAGATTTAAAATAAACCCTATGAGTTCCCTGATTATAGAGATAATTAACTATTGATCTAAAGAGTCCATCTCCTAGATTTTCTCCTCGCTTAGAATCCTTAATTACTAAATATTTCAATACCCATTTATTTTCTTCTTCCTCTGCCTTTGCCACTCCAAATAAATCTTCATTTTCTAATCCTATATATATAACACCATCTAAAGATAAATCTTTTATATTTTCTTTAGCTAGAATTTCTTGTATCTTATCTTTCTCACTTTCTAAATATCTTCTTAATAATAACATACTTCCTCCATCGTTATATGCTTCTTAAATATTTGATTTCTTCATCGTCTAAATATCTCCAATTTCCTATATCTAAACCACCTATTTGGATTTCTCCTATGGAAACTCTTTTTAGTTTTTTAACAGGATGATTTATCGCCTCACACATTTTCTTTACTTGTCTATTTCTACCTTCATGGATTACAATCTCAAGAATAGATTCAGTATCATATCTTTTCGCTATTTTTATATATGCATTAGAAGTCTTCTTTCCATCTATCACTAATCCACGTCTAAACTTTTCTAATTCAGCCTTATTTGGAACTCCTTCTACTATGGCTATATACTTTTTCATTATCTCGTTACTTGGATGAGTAAGCTTATATGCCATATCTCCATCATTTGTCAATAAAAGCAATCCAGTAGTATCAGCATCCAACCTTCCTACTGGATAAATTCTTTCTTTGACACCCTCTATTAAATCTGTAACTATCTTCCTATCTTTTTCATCTTTTAAAGTAGTTACAAATCCAATAGGTTTATTTAACATAATATAAACCTTATTTTTTTCTGCCTTTATTTTCTTATTATCTACTTTAACTACGTCCTTATTAGGATCTATTGTAGTTCCTAATTCTGTAATTACTTTATTGTTTACCATTACTTTACCATCTATTATTAATTGTTCTGCTTTTCTTCTTGAACTTATTCCACATAATGCAATATATTTTTGTAGTCTCATTTTAAAGCCCCTTTCAACATCTTGTACTACTATATTACCTTTTTTCCATTAAAATGTAAAATCAAATATTTTTTTATTTGATTTTAAGATTATTAAGGAGTTTTTCCAATTTATTGATTCTCTTTATAGTTGACTTTGCCACTAAATTACCTTCGTGTACTAGTTTGCCATCAAGATAAGTATAAATGGATCCTATTTTATCTCCTTTTTCTATGGGTGCTTCTATAGTATCAGGTACATCGATACTAAGCTTTATGCTTTCTCTTTCCCCTTCTTTAAAAGGATAAAAAAAGCTGTTTTCAGTGACTAGGTTGAGATAATCTCTATTTCCGTTTTCAACATCAATTCTTTCAATAAACTGATTATTATCATATACAAATAATCTACTATAATTATCGAATCCATAGTTTAATAACTTATAATTATCATTAAACCAATCCCCTGCATTTAAAGATACAGCTATAAGATGCATACCGTTCCTCGTAGCAGATGAAACTAAACACCTACCTGATCTCATAGTATATCCAGTTTTTACCCCATCTCCACCAGTATATTCCCAAAGAGTTTTATTTTTATTGTAAAAATAATTGTTTTCCTCTCTATCTGCAGTATAGGATTTAGACTTTACTATATTGCCAAATTCTTCATAGGAAAAGGCTTCTTTGGTTATTAACGCCAAATCATATGCTGTGGAATAATGTGAATCGTCATGTAATCCATGTGGGTTAGCAAAATTAGTATTTACTGCTCCTATGGACTCTGCTTTTTTATTCATTAAAGATACAAAGCCATCTAAAGAACCTCCTATATGATTGGCAATAGCTACAGATGAATCATTTCCTGATCTTAACATCAATCCATAGAGCATATCCTTTAATGAAATAACTTCTCCTTCTTTTAGATATATACTAGATCCTTCTACTCCAATACACTCACCCTTGGCAACTATTTTATCATCTAATTTTCCATTTTCTAAGGCAACTAAAGCAGTCATTATCTTAGTAGTACTTGCCATAGGCATCTTTTTATGTGCATTTCTTTCATACAAAACTCTTCCAGTCTCAGCATCCATTAATATATATGATTGTCCGCTTAAGCTCAACTCTTGACCAAACACTATACTAGAGCTTAAAGTCATTATTATAATTATAATAAGACATATTTTTTTCTTCATATAATAACCTCCTTAAAATATAGAATAATTTAAAAGAAGCAAGATATTATATCCTGCTCCTATTGAAAATTATTTATAAACTTTTACTGCATTTCAGTAGTATTTGTGCTTCCTTGAGTACTCATAGTGTCGTTTTTATTACCGAATGATTGCTGTAAATTATCAGCCATTTTCTCAACGAATCCAAATAAATTTGTTAAAGCACTACTACCTTCATCTACTGTTAATAATTTTATTTGTTCATTACCAACTACAATAAAGCCTACAGGAGATACTGAAACTCCCGCTCCACTTCCACCACCAAAAGGAAGTTTCTCTTCTTGTGGATTGTTTTTTCCCATATTGAACTCACTACCACCTGATGCAAATCCAAAAGAGATTTTAGACACTGGTATTATCACAGAGCCATCTGCCGCATGTACGGCATCACCTACTATAGTATTTACATCTACCATTTCCTTTAAATTATTCATTGTAGTTTTCATTAATCCTTCTATTGGATGTTCTGGCAATACTCTCCCCACCTTCTCTAATTTCTTTTAAAGTTCTAATGTATGCAATAATAATATAAACCAAATTTACGTTAATTATACATAAAAAAAACATTTCAAAAATATCCATGTTAAATAAAGGGTTTATCTGTATATCTTTTTCTTCAATTTTGTTTATATCTTTGTTTCTAAGAATATAACTAAGTACAACATTAACTATTGCCCAAACAATACCGAAGGACATGCCCAACAAACTAGGATCTTCAAATCCGATATTCACTTTAAAATCCATTTTTTTTATATGACCTTTATCGATTATATATTGTACGTAGGATTTATGATTTCCTTTAATATTAAATTCATCATCTACTTCTTTATCTATATTTTCCTTTCTTGTGGAATCAATTTCTTTTTTTATAAGTCCGAACAAATATGTAATTGTTACTTTATATCTAGACTTTTCAGCAAATTCATAGTACATCTTTACTTTTATAGGTATAAGAAATAATAGTAATAAAACTAAAGATAGAAAGATAATAATATATATCACTTCATCACTTCCTTTTTAGGTTACTAAGTAATATTTCCAAAAAAAAGAAAATAATACTAAAATTTAGTATTATTCTTCCTCTTCTATATTATCTAAATTATCCATAAGTTCATTTAATGGCGGTAAATTCTCCAATGTTTCCAATCCAAAGGCCCTTAGAAAGTCATCAGTAGTACCATATAGTATTGGCCGTCCTACCCGTTCAAGTCTTCCAATTTCTTTGATCAATTCTCTATCCATTAGTGTTTCTACTGCTTTATCACATCTTACACCTCTTATGGCTTCTATATCAGATTTAATAATAGGTTGCCTATAGGCGATAATGGATAGAGTCTCCAATGCTGCATTAGATAATCCCTTTACTGTTTTAGGATTAGACAGTTTCTTTATCCATGAAAAATGTTCAGGCCTTGTTCCTAATTGATAGGAATCTTTTATTTTTATTATTTTGACTCCCCTCATATTATAATCAAACTCATCTATCATTTCATCCATAATATTAGATACTTCTTCTTTATTTAACTCTAAGATTGAAGCTATGTCCTTAGCTTCTAAAGGATCACCCCAAGTAAATAATAAGGCTTCAATAATAGATTTTATCTCTCTAGAATCCATATATATTACTCCTCTTCTATTCTTCTACTAATATTCAAGTCAGAAAAATCTTCTTCTTGAAATACATTTATATGCTTCATTCTAATTAATTCTAGTACAGATAAAAAATAAGTTATTATCTCGTTTTTAGTACTCTCTTCATTAATTAAAGAACTAAACTTAAGCACTTCTCCTGCTGATATATGGTTTTTAATTTTTTCCATACATTCTTCTAATGTATATTCTTCCCTTTGAATTTCTCCAACATCTAAGCTTAATGTTATCCTACTTCTTTTCTTAATAATATTATTTATCGACTTTAATAATATCTCTATATTTAACCCTTCAAGTTGAAATTCGTCATCTTCAAATTCTATTAAATCCTCTTTTGGCTTATAATAAACTTTAGAATAAATATTTTCTAAATTCTTTAATTCCATTGCTGCATTCTTATATTTTTTATATTCTACTAACTTTCTTACTAATTCTACCCTAGGATCTATTTCTTCAAGCTCTAACTGCATATCTTCTGAAGAAGTCTTATTTGGAAGAAGTAATTTAGATTTAATTTCTAAAAGTGTAGCTGCCATTACTAAAAACTCTCCAGTTACTTCTAAATTCAACTCTTCCATTTGATGTATATATTGAACAAATTGTTCTGCTATAAGACTGATAGGTATATCATATATATCTATTTCAGCCTTATCAATAAGATGAAGCAATAAATCCATAGGACCTTCAAAGGCGTCTATCATTACTTTATAATTCATCTATTTTACCATCCTAATATCAAAATCAATAAATTTAATACTGCGTCTATAATAGGCCTCATTAACTTATCTACAGTATTAGTGGCTATTAAAATAATAAGAATTAGATAAAAGTATCTTTCATATTTATAGAAATAATATTCTAGTTTTTTAGGAAGTAAAGATGCTACTATCTTTGATCCATCTAATGGGGGAAAAGGAAGTAAGTTAAATACACCTAGCATAACATTATACCATAGAGTTATAAATAATATTTTAAATACTATGGCGTTAGTAATCAAATCTAAGGAAAGAATAAATCCAACAATAATAGCTATTATAAAATTAGACACTGGACCTGCTAAAGAAACCATTATAGTACCTAGTTTCCTATTCTTAAAGTTAAAGGAATTTATGGGAACAGGCTTGGCCCATCCAAATCTAAATAAAAGTAGAAAAACAAATCCTGTTAAATCCAGATGTTTAAAAGGGTTTAAAGTTAATCTTCCTGCATCTTTTGCTGTAGAATCCCCTAACTTATAGGCTACAAACCCATGAGCTAATTCATGAAATATAATAGCTGTAAAAAGTCCCGGTAAATTATAAATTATATCCATTATTAACACCCTTCTTTCTATTAATCTATATTATAACATTATACAACCTCGACTCACTAAAGTCGAGGTTCTATAAGAATCTTTATATTAAATTAATTTATCTTCCTCTTAGATAACTATTTATAGTTTTATTTAAAATATTAAATAGATTTGCTTTTTCCACATCAGACTTAGAAATAAGTTTGACTTTATCTATTTCTTTTCCATCTATTTTTATTATTAGTTCTCCTATTTCATCTCCTGCTAATATAGGTGCATGAATAATATCTGGTAGGACTAATTCTTTTTCAATATTACCCTTCTTACCCTTAGCTAATAATATATAAGAATCTTTAGAAAGCATAACTTCCACTTCCTGTAATTTACCTTTTTCCACAGGAATTGTAGCTAAAACGTCTCCCTTTTTACCAATTTCGGCAGAATCATAGTTTGCAAATCCATAGTCTAACATTCTTTTGGCTTCATTAAATCTAGTCTTGGAGTCGGTAGCTCCCATAATTACTGCTATTAACTCTAAATTACCTCGCTTTGCAGAACCAGATAAGCAAAAACCTGCTTCATTTGTTGATCCAGTTTTCACACCAGTAGTTCCATCATATTCCTTAAGCAATCTATTGGTATTCACCATGGTTTGTATACTATTCTTATTTTTTCCTACTGTCAAATCTTCCATATAAGTAGTCAGCCATTCATGAACTTTTTCGTATTTTAATAACTCTTTAGACATTAAAGCAACATCATATGCAGAAATATAATGGTCATTATTAGGTAATCCACTAGCATTATGGAATTGAGTATTTAGCATACCTAATTCTTTAGCCTTATTGTTCATCATCTTTACAAAAATATCTTCTGAACCAGCTATATGCTCAGCTAAAGCTACAGCAGCATCATTTCCAGATCTTATGGCAATGGCCTTAAATAAATTTTCTATTGTTTGAACTTCTCCTGCCTCTAGGAACACTTGAGAGCCGCCCATTCCAGCAGCATATTCACTTACCATTACCTTATCATCTAAAGTGATCTTACCCTTACTTAAGGCTTCCATACCTAGTACCATGGTCATTATCTTAGTTATACTAGCTGGAGCCAGCTTTTCATTCTCATTTAATTTATAAAGAATAGCCCCTGTATTAACATCCATAAGTACTGCAGATTTAGCATTAATCTTCAAATCTTCCTCTGCGTAGATCTCCGTTGGAATAGAAGTGATTACAATTAAAAGCAATAATATGGCAGATATAAGTTTCCTTTTCAAGCTATTACCTCCATTTCATATGTTTGCTTTTATATTAACCACAAAATCTTTAGTTATGCAATGTCTAAGTTATTTACATTAATTGGAAAAAGCTTATTCTATTTCTTTATAAATTAACTCTTTTTCGTCAATATTTTTATTACCAATAAGGTATATTTCCTGTAGTCTTTCTTCTATTTCTTTAGCCTTTTCCATATCATTTGAATGTATATAGGCTAAAGCTTCACCTAATTCTACTTTATCGTCTACCTTTTTGTTTAAAATAATACCTACAGCTAAATCTAGTTTAGATTCTATAGTTTCTCTTCCTGCTCCTAAATATAAGGCAGCCTTACCTATTTCTTCTGCATCTATAGATTTCACATATCCTTCTACTTTAGATTTAACTTCTAATATATATTTAGCCTTAGGAAGTAAATCAGTATTTTTTATATAGGAGATATCCCCATCTTGGTGTTCTACTAATTCTATTAATTTCTCATAAGCCTTCCCTGATTTCACAGCATCTATTAAAATATTTCTTCCATCTTCTTCATTATCGACTTTTTTAGCAAGGACAAGTAATTTAGATCCTAGTTTTAAGCAAAGTTCATATAAATCATCTGGTCCATTACCTTGTAAAGTTTCTATAGCTTCCCTTACTTCTAAAGCATTTCCTATGGCTTTACCTAAGGGTTCATCCATATTTGTAACTACAGCTATGGTTTTTCTACCATAAGAATTACCAATTGCAACCATTTCATTAGCTAAAGAAATAGCATCTTCTATATTTTTCATAAACGCCCCAGAACCAACCTTTACATCTAAGATTATGGCGTCTGACTCTATGGCAAGTTTTTTACTCATAATACTTCCAGCTATTAAAGATAGATTTTCAACTGTAGCTGTAACATCTCTTAAAGCATATAGTTTTTTATCAGCCGGAGTAATGTTGCCAGTTTGACTACAAATAGAAATATTAATATCATTAGTATTTCTTACAAACTCATCTTTACTTAATTCAACTCTAAAGCCTTTAATAGACTCCAATTTATCTAAAGTACCACCAGTATGACCTAATCCTCTACCAGACATTTTAACAAAGGGAACGCCGCAAGCTGCAACCATAGGCCCTAATATTAGTGTTACACTATCTCCTACTCCACCGGTAGAATGTTTGTCTACTTTTATTCCATTTATACTGGATAAATCAAATGTATCTCCTGAATTAATCATGGCTTTGGTTAAATCTAGAGTTTCTCTTTTGTCCATTTTATTAAGGTAAATAGCCATTAATAAAGCTGAAGCTTGATAGTCTGGAATAGTTCCATTTGTATAGTTTTCAACAAAATAATTAATTTCTTCAGTACTTAAAGAGTAACCATCTCTTTTTTTCTTAATAATATCGTAGATTCTCATAAACTCAACTCCAATTATATATTATTAATTACTTCGATTAACAGTTTCTCAAAATTATCCTTTACTTTATTGGAAGTTTCTACTACCTCTTCATGGTTAAGAGGCTGATCTAGTATGCCAGATGCCATATTAGTTATACAAGATATTCCTAAAACTTTAATATTCTCATGGTTTGCAACTATTACCTCAGGTACAGTAGACATACCTACTGCATCAGCACCTACAATTCTAGCTAATTTCACTTCTGCTGGGGTTTCATATGTAGGTCCTGTAAACCACATATAAACTCCTTCTTTTAATTCCAACCCTAATTTTTTTCCTATTTCTTTAGTCATTTTAATATATTCTCTATTATATGGATTTGACATATCTACAAATCTAGGTCCTAAATTATCTAGGTTCTCACCAATTAATGGATTTCGACCTGTAAAATTAATATGATCTGTAATTATCATTAAATCTCCTGGAGTAAACTCTGTATTTACACCACCAGCTGCATTAGTTACTATAAGGTTTTCTACACCTAAACCAAACATTACTCTAATAGGAAAAGTAACATCTTTTAATGGGTAACCTTCATAAAAGTGGAATCTTCCCTGCATAGCAACAACAATTTTACCTGATAACTTTCCTATTACTAACTGTCCTGCATGGCCTTCTACAGTTGATCTAGGAAAACTAGGTATATCAGTATATTTAATTATAGTAGGATTTTCAATTTTATCTGCCAGACTTCCTAATCCTGAACCTAATACTAAACCAATCTTAGGTGAATCTTTAGTTTTTGATGTTATAAAATTAACTGCCTCTTTAATCTTATTCATGTATTCCATTTCTTTTCCTCCTATGCTCTTGGATGTGATTTTTTGTATACTTCTCTCAATTCTTCATCATTAGATGCGAATGAATATATATGAGTAGTAGATATATCGGAGTGACCTAAAATTTCTTGAACTGTCTTAATATCTGCACCATTTTCTATTAGATGTACAGCAAAGGAATGCCTCAGGGTATGTGGAGTTATGACTTTGTCTATATTAGCTTTATTAGTATATTGCTTTATTATCTTCCAAAATCCCTGTCTAGTCAATCTACTTCCACTATAATTTATAAAAAGTGGCTCTTCTGTTTTATATTCTTCTTTAGGCCTATATACGGAAATATAGTTATTTAATGCATCTAATGCAAATGTACCAACAGGTATAACTCTCTGATTATTATCATTTTCTTTAACGGTAAGTAATCCTAAATCTAAATCTATATCATCAATATCAATTGAGATAATCTCTGATACCCTAAGACCAGTGGCATATAATAGTTCAAGCATAGCCTTGTCCCTAGTTTCTTTAAAGTTATTTGCCTTAGGCTGAGATAATAAAAGATTAATCTCATCAATAGTTAAAATAGACGGTATCTTTTTTTCCGCCTTTGGAGACTTTAAATTTAATGTTGGATCTTCTTTGATTATATTGTTATTTAATAGAAATTGAAAGAAACATCTAATTGAAGCTAAGCTTCTAGATATTGTAGATGCTGCCTTTCCTTCTTTCTGTAAGCTCATTAAATATGTAATAATAATAGTTTTATTTGTATCCTCATATTTTTGGATTTTATGTTCTAATAGGTACTCCTTGAATTGTAAAATATCTCTGCTATATGCTTCTAATGTATTTTTTCTTAATTTTTTCTCTTCTTTTATATAATCTAAATAATCTATCATAATACTGTCTGGCATTTTACTTCTCCTTTGTAATGGTTTTAAAAATTATAAATTTAATTCAATTAAATTCAAGAAATAAGGAGTAAAAAATCCTTCTATTAAAACTCCTAATATAATAACTATAAAAAATAATAAAATTAAAATTGAATAATCTACAATATTGCCATGGGTTCTGACTTTCTTGTTTTTTATACAATAAAGTGAATGGGTTAATCCTATTGCACCTATTGCCAAAATTCCAGGTATAATTATTAAATAATGAGGTAAAAGACCTGATAATGCAAATATAAAACCTTTCATTCCAAATTCCTTAACTAAAAATCCAACTGTAATCCCTATTGCTGCACCTTTTAAAGAAACAATCAATGGTATGACTAATACTCCTATACTAATCAACCCTAAAACCCAAATAAGTAATACCATTTTTATATTAGAAAACAAAGATATCTTGAATATATCTATTGATTTAGAATTTCCTATCTGTACATACTCAAAAATCCAGCTAAAATAATTAGCAAACTTTAGATTTTCTTCATAATTCAATCTGTTAATTAAGAATGCACCAGCAGTTATACCTAGTATAAAACAAACAGTTAAAATAAAATATACAATAAAATTAGCTTGAAAATGTCTTTTACTTAAATTTCTAACTCTTACAGATATCAATTTATTTTCCCCCTTTGTATACAAGCCTTATAAATTATTATGCTAAAAAGGAGGATAATATCACTTATTGTTTTTTATCTAAATATTTTTTTGCAAAATTAATACCTATTATGGTTTTACTATCTATAATTTCACCTCTATCTACCATCTTAACAAGATCGTCTATATTATACTTCACAGTCTCAACAAATTCTCCAGAATCTAAATTAGGTTCTCCTTCAATTAAGTCTGTGGCTAAAAACAAGTATATCTTTTCATTACAAAATCCAGGAGAAGTATAGAATTCTGATATGTATTCTATTTTCTTAGCTTCTAGTCCTGTTTCTTCTTTTAGCTCTCTTATGGCAGTTTCTCTTGGTTCTTCATTTAACTCTAGTTTACCGGCAGGAATTTCCAATAGAAATTTTTCTACTGCTTTTCTATATTGTTTTACAAGGATAATAGAATTATCTTCAGTTAAAGGTATTATTGCAACTCCACCAGGATGTTCAACAATCTCTCTTTTGGAATATTTCTTATCTGGTATTTCTACTGTATCTACCCTTAAATTAAGTATTTTCCCTTCATACAACTTATCTGATTTCATAGTTTTTTCTTCAAAGATCATAAATATCCTCCTCTATTAAAATAGACTAGCTACATATTGTCCTACAGCACCTAGGCTAATGAAATAGTCTATATCATCTTTTATTGTTCTTCCCATGGAGCTTGTTTTTAGATTAAACATTTCCATTGCCTTTTGAATATCTTCCCCATCTTGGAATATAATATTATGCCTTGTTTTAATATTTAATTTGTCTATTTGTTCCTTGAGATAATCTTCTTTTTCTTCTTCTAAGTAAGGTAAGACTACATTTGCTTTAGTATTGGTAATCTGAGATAAAACTGTAATAGTATGGTGACTAATACCCTTATGTCTTTCCCTTAAGTCTTTAAAACTTATTCTAGGCACAGCAACCGCTAACCCTCCCAAATTATTTATGGCATCAATTATATAACCCTGTTCCATACCGGTAAAACCATATTTTGTACCACTTCCTACAATTCCAGGACCCATAGATATTATTGTAATATCTCCTTTTAGAATTTCCTTGGCAGCTATTAGACCCGTATATATATTAATAGTCTCTAAATCTCCACCAAATGCGTGACCTACAGTTATGGTTTTATCTAAAATTTCCTTACCCTTTAGATCTCGGATGGTATTGCTAAAGGCCATAGGTAAAGCCCCACCATCTGTCATCATATAATTAATTCTTAAATCCTTATTCATATATTTAATCATGGCAGCAATAGGTGCAACCATACTGTGTAAAGTAGCCACAATAAATATATGATTATCTAAAGATTTAAAATCATTAAATATATGATGATATGGACTATCTTCCTCCTCAGCTACCAAACAACTCATTTGATATGGTGTGTATCTTAATTTCATTATATGCCCTGGTCCTTTAAGTTCCATGGTTTTGTTTTTATGGTTATATATAATAAAATGGTATCCACCTGTACCTAGAGAAAGATCAACAGCTGTAGTATTTAATACAACTTCATCCTCTACATTAACTTCACCTGTG
The DNA here is from genome assembly GCF_030931715.1 of Tissierella sp. MB52-C2. Classification (NCBI taxonomy): domain Bacteria; kingdom Bacillati; phylum Bacillota; class Tissierellia; order Tissierellales; family Tissierellaceae; genus Tissierella; species Tissierella sp. MB52-C2. Next base: position 1,502,032 of record NZ_CP133261.1, on the reverse strand, counting down.
AAATCTTTGTAATTCACAGCTTTATATACTTCACCTTCAACATTAACATTAACTGTAGTAATATCTTTTTCATCATTAATTATGGATTTTACAATTCCACTTTTATAGCTAATCAAATTGTTTCACTACCTTCCTATATTATCTAAAAACTTTAAAAATCTATTATTATCAATTACCTTAGAGAAAGATACCTTTTCAGCCATAATATGAAAAATTATTAATATCACTAAAATTATAAGTCTAGTCATAGTATTGAAATATGATGCGGTATATATACCTAATGTAAAACCTAAAGTGTTAGAGCCTACATCTCCCATCATAACCTTAGCCTTTAAATCTAAACTAATATAGGGTATAAGTATTCCCCAAAATGAAAATAAAATATAACTTCTTTCATTTTTAAAGCTAGTCAAAAATAATACTACAGAGATAATCAAAAAAACCTTAGATGCCCTACCAGGACGTAAATCAAATAAGTTAATAAAGTTAGTAAACAAACCAATTAATAAAGAATTAATAATAAAATCACCTAATGTATTAGAGATAAAAGAACTAACTACTAAGGCAATAAAAAGCCCCATAAAAGCCTTAATAGCTCCAGTCGTAAGGGTTCCTTTTAAAAAGGACTTTATATGTCCTTTTAAGCCCTTTACTTTCTTCTCTCCTATTAAGTCATCTAACAATCCTATGAAACCAATAAAACTTATTCCTAAAAGATATACCAAGTTAAAGTTATTGTTAAAATCAAATATTATCTCTAAGATACCTAGTGTAGTTACTTGAACAAATATAAATAATAGACCCATGGATATTGGTATAGTCTTAGATTCATAGTTTTCACAGACAACATTTGAATTCAATAGTAAATCTCTAACCATTGGTAAACCAATGTAAGATAAAATAATAGATATTATAAAGCTAGTTATTATATAATAATTCATATACTCACCTTCTAAAATACATTACTATAAATGTTTTTAATATATCCATAAATTGTTTTCCTCTATGAATAAATCCCTTTAAATTTCTTTGGCTATATCTATGATTCATAGTAACTGGCACTTCAATTATTGAAAAACCATTATTTATAGTTTGAATAGTCATAGCCACTTCTATACCGTATCTGTCTGGTATATAGTTCATTTTTTCAATGACTTGCTTTTTATAAACCCTCTGTCCCGATAAAGATGTGTCTATTTCCTTTTTAGTAAAAAGATAGATTCCACTTTTGGCAAATCTCTTTACTATGCCAAATCCACCTTTAGTATTAGTCATAGTACTTCGTTCTGAAAACTTGGCTATAGATACATCTGCTTCTCCATTTATTATTGGAAGAATTAATTTTTCTGTCTGAATACTGGTTTCCCCCAAGTCTCCATCAATAAATGCTATATACTCATATTCTAAGGTTTCTATTGCCCTTCTCATGGCATAGCCCTTGCCGTGATTCTTTTCTAGATTAATTACAGATACACCTAAAGTATTGACTACTTCCAGCGTATTATCCTGTGAACCATCATTTATCACAAGGATCTCATCAATTGAATCTATCTTTTTTAAATTTTCTACTGTATCTACAATTAAATCTGACTCATTATAAACAGGAACTACACATACAAGTCTACCTTTTTGTTTCATATTATCTCTCCTACTCATTATTGAATGGAATTATAAAGATGAGGAATTATACTTTCTGAAGTGTCCTTAATTCCATAGTTTCCACCCATCCCCTCTATGGCTAATATCATGGCTACCTTACCTATGGTCATATCTACGTTATCTACTGTGGATATGCCTAAGTCTTTATATCCAGATATATAAGAATAATTTACATTAGATTTTTCTACTCCTAATATAGGAATATCATGTTCCTTAACTGTTAGAACAATATGTCTATCCAGTTGATTAATCCTCTTAGAAGATTCAGTTAAACTACCGCCACAAATAATAAGATAATCTACACTTTCTTCATAATTCCCAATGGTCTCTATAAATCCCCGTCTTTCTAAATCATCAAGTATATCATTTCTTTTTCCATTTACTATCGATTCTGTTATGATAGTTACTGTAGATTCTACTGGATTTTTAGGCATATTTAGTTCTAGACTCTTATATAAATTATTTAAATCCTCTCTATTTATCATAATATTATTTAATGTAGTGACATTTGTTACTTTAGCCCCTGCTAATTCTAAATCTCTACCTATGCCAGATGTAACATAGTCTTCATTAGTTCCTATAATTCCTATATTTAATCCTTTTAGTCTATCCTTGATTAAATATTCATAACTAGCATCAATATATTCATCTCTGTATTTAATTTCAAATTCAAGTTTCTCTTCATTTGATTTAAGCTCTTTGTTTTCAGTAATTAAAGTTTCAAACTGTGATTCCACAATTTCACTTATTATGTTTTTTTGTTCAGTTATAAAATCTTGAGTATCAATGGTAAATCCAATGAATATTCCTATACCCAATGCTATAAAAATGGAGACTATAGAAATTATATAAAATCGCATACTGGGTAACATACTTTACCTCCTTATTGACCTAAAAATAATCTTAATTTAATTTTAAATAATGTTAATAAACTTCTAGTAATAGGATTTATAAGAATTAAGATAGATATTGGAATAAGAGCTGCTACTAGAATAAACCACAAATATTTCGGTTTAAATGTAGAAGTATAAAGTTTATTTACACCCCTAGCATCTACCAGTTTTCCACCAACCTTTAATCTCACTAGAAACGTACTAGACATGCCTTTTCTGCCTTTCTCTAAAAAATCGATCATATTTGTATGAGTGCCTACTGCTACAATTAAATCGGCACCTTTTTCATATGCTAAAAGCAAGGCTATATCTTCACTGGTTCCAGGCAATGTAAAGATTTTAGGCTCTATTCCTATGGACTTAACTCTTTCTAATCCTGGGGCTTTTCCATTGGCGTAGGCATGGACTATTACATCTTTTGCCATTAATAATGCCTTATCAGATACACTGTCCATATCTCCAATTATAATATCTGGAGTAAATCCAAATTCTAGCAAAGCATCTCCGCCGCCATCTACTCCTATCAATACTGGCTTTACATCTTCTATGTAGGATTTTATAGTTGCTAAATCCACCTTATAATCTTTTCCTCTTACTACTATCAATGCGTGTCTTTCATTTATCTCTGTATTAATTCTAGGTATTTTAATATTTCCAGTAACTAGACTTTTTTCTTTTTTTGCATATTCTAATGTATTTTCAATAAAGGCGTCTAATTCCCTCTCTATATTATCATAACCTAATTTTGTCAATTCTTCAATCATACTAGGACTAATATATGTGCATTTTCCTATTTCTTTTCCCTCAAACATTATTGTCTCGTCAAGGATTTCAATTGTATCTCCTTCTTTAACCTTGTGGAATATATCTTCAGTTTCAACTTCAAATATTGGTATATCTTTTTCCATTAAAATAGCTGGACCCCTATTGGGGTACTTCCCACTTATGGTTTTTTCTGTATTTATTATACAGGCTATTTTTTTATCTACTAGAGATAAAGCAGCTATTTCATCCAAATCTTTATGAGATATAATGGCAATATCCTTACTCTCTAATCTATTCACTAATTTTTTTGTTTTCTTATCTTTTTTAATAATTCCCTTTACATACATATGCTACCTCCAAATCATGTATATACTATTATTGACAAAACACAATATATTATATCATATTTTATAGCTCTTTTAATAAAGATATTTCTGTTTCTGTTAACTCTCTATATGTGCCTGGTTCCAGCGACTGATCTAAGACCAATGGTCCCATGGAAATTCTCTTTAGAAATAAAACTTTCATCCCAATGCTTTCAAACATTCTTTTTACTTGATGAAATTTTCCCTCCTGTATAGTTAAATATACTTTAGATACTATATTACCATTTATTATCTCTAGATCTGCAGGTAAAGTCTTATATCCGTCTTCTAAAGTAACTCCTTCTTTGAAAACTTCAATATATTTATCTTCAACATATCCATCTACTTCTACATAGTATTTTTTATTTACTCCTTTTTTAGGAGATAGTAATTCATGGGCTAATTTGCCGTCATTACTTATCATTAAAAGTCCCTCTGTATCTTTATCCAATCTTCCTACGGGAAAGGGTTTGTAAATTAAATATTCTTCTTCTAATAAGTCTATTACAGTTCTAGTTCTAGGATCATCAGTGGATGATACAAGCCCTTGAGGCTTATTCATCATAAGATAAATATGTTCTCTATATAAAACTTCTTCATCACCAAAAAAAATTTTATCTTCATAAGGATTTACCTTAAATTCATTATCACAAATAATACTATTATTTACCTTTACTTTACCATCTTTTATAAATTTTTTTACATCTTTTCTACTTCCATATCCCATATTAGCAAGGACTTTATCTAGTCTTTCTTTTTTTACCATATTATCACCTTCCATATTCTATTATACCATTCTACCCTATTTTTAATTTTATTTAAACTCAGTTAGGAATATTTTTTGTTAAAATAGCAAAACTATTAGTGTAAAAATACTTTTTTGAAAGGAGATTATCATGCATAACGAAGAAATCACTCAAGGCGTAAAATGTGTAGTAAATTCTTGTCACTATTATAAATCAGGAGATTTATGTACAGCTGGTAAAATCGAAATATTACCTAGAGATGCTTCTACAGCAGAAGAAACAGATTGCGGTACATTTAAATCTATGAAATAATATAAGTAAAAACAGGATAATTGAACAGCACCCTTCAAGTATAAAATTTAAAATAACCAAGGCTCAATATTCCATTTAAACTTTGCTCGAGCTGTATATTTAGTTCTTTTAGACATAACAAACTCCCCCTAAGGTATCAGAATTTTATTTTTTAGTCTGTCTACCTTAGGGGGAGTATATCAAATACCCTGTTTTCTTTTATTATACTGCATATTCAAATTCTAACTCTATTGAATAATCTCGCAGATGTTCTGGTATTTTTTCCATAGTGTAGTCAACATTTATAAAAAACTCTACCTGGAATTTTTCTCCTATTATATTTAGGTTTTCTATTAGTTTTTCTAAACTAGGAATATTTAAGTCTATTACTTTATAAATACTGTCTATATAGATTTTCTCCACATCGTAATCCATGCCAATTAAGCCACACAAAAAGCCATAGAAAGATTCAATATCTTTTATATTGAATTCCATGGCATTAATAAGTCGTACATTATAATCTAAAGTAAAAATATGGTCGTCATCCACATCAATAAAAGCAATATTTCCATTACCTGCCTTCATATCTTTGTTAGCGTTATCGATTAACCATTTTGTTTTTCCTGAGCCTTTTCCACCCAAAATTAATTTAACCATGACTAACCACCTCTACCTTTCTTTTTATTATATATTATATATTCGACATAATTTATTTATTTCCTTCTTTTTTAGAGTTTTTATAAAAGTTTATTGAAACTTCCTTATTCCTTTTCCATTTAAATAATCAAACTTAATACCTTGTTTTGAATTTCTGGACTCCATTAAGGATATTACTGTGTCTCTTATTTTCCACCAAGACTCATTCCAATTAACAAATAGTGAATTTTCCTCTGGTGCTCTTCCTATAATTCTTTGGATTACAATATTAGGGTCAAGATATTCTAAAAACAATATTACTCTTTCTATATATTCTTCTTTAGATATTAAGGTTATTTCTCCATTTTTATATAATGTCCCTAGAGCTGTTCCATCAACAATATATAGTGCATGTAGTTTTACCTCATCTACGCCTAAGGCTGACAATATCTTAGCATTTTCAATTACATCAACATCTTCATCCCAAGGCAGGTTTAATATTATATGTGTACAGTTTCTTAAATTGTATTTTTTAATCCTTATACTTGCATCTATAAATTCAGCTAATGTATGACCTCTGTTAATCTTTTCTAAAGTAGAATAGTTTACTGTTTGAAGTCCTAATTCAATTGTTATATCTATATTATGCATATCTTTAATTGTTGATAAATATTCTAAATAGCTGTCATTAATACAATCTGGGCGAGTTGAAATAGATATACCAACTATATCCTTTAATAAAACTTGATCTATACATTCTTTAAAGCTTTCAAAAGGTAAGTAAGTATTTGTAAAATTTTGAAAATAGGCTATAAATTTTTTTGCTTTATATCTATCTCCTATATATTTTTTATTCTTTTCAAGCTGTTCTCTTATTGATATGGAGGATGATAGGCTTTCAAAAGATCCACCTTCCTCTCCACAAAATATACAACCTCCTCTCCCCACAGTTCCATCCCTATTGGGACAAGTTAACGGTAAAGATATAGGTAGTTTATATACCTTTTCACCAAATTTATCACTCAAATATTTAGAATAGGTATTATATACTGTTATTTGATTCAAAACTCTCCCCCTTCCTCCTAGATTTAATACCCTTTTTAATTAAATCTTAACTTATTATATATTCTATAAAATATAATGCATAAAAAGCACTTCACCAAAGGTAAAGCGCTTTCTAAAACTATTCTTCGTCATCTAACTCATCATAGTTTTCATACTCTACAAAATCTTCATCATCGATGAATAGAGCCTCGAAAGCTTCTGATACAGTTCCAAATTCTTCTTCATTTTCAATCGGCAATAAATCAAATTCATTATCTTCTAATTCAACATATCTATAAAGTAGTACCTCATCATCGCCCATTGGTAATAATGCAATATATTCAACATCTTCAACTTCAAATATACCTAGAACATTACATTCTAATTCAGTATCATCATCAAGTGTAAGATATATTATATCATTTTCATCCATATCTTCAAAGTCAAAACCATCTACTTCATGATCATGGTCATCGCAGTCGCATCCACAACCGCAGCCACCACAATGCTCGTCGTTGTATTCAAAAGTTTCATCTTTTTTATTATCCATTTTCATTCTCCTTCACCTTTATATTTATTAATTATATGCTAATAATACCTTATTTATCTATAGAAGTACATATATATTTTATAAAATTAATGAATTTTTTCTAATACTTTCGAAAGTAAATTATAAGATCTTTCTGTAGAAGAAATACTAAGCTTTTCACCTGGTGCATGTACTCCATATATATTTGGTCCAAAGGACACCATATCCATATTAACAAACTTTTCTTTAAATAATCCACATTCAAGTCCTGCATGTATAGCATCAATATTTATGTCTTTATTATATATTTCTTTATATACATCTTTAAATATATCTCTTATATATGATTCTCTGCTATATTCCCAAGCAGGATAAGATGAGGTACTTTCCCACTCTGCACCAAGGTTTTCTGCAAGCAATCTTATTTGGTCTGCTATATAAGTCTTTAAACTTCCAACTGAAGATCTTATGGCAGATTCCATAGTTACACTATCATCAGTAGTTTTTACAACACCTAGATTATTTGAACTTTCTACTAGACCTTCAATATCCATACTCATAGTATAAACTCCATTTGGAAAAAGCATTAAAAATGAAATTATCTTTTTTGTAGTCTCCTTAGAAAATGCCCTATCTTTTTTGTCCTTTGTTTTTGTAAAGGATAATTCAATATCTTTATCAACAGAAAGTAATTCAAACCTTAATTCTTTTTCTATTTCTTTAATACTTAGATTAGCCTTTTCTATATTAGCTTTTTCCATAGATATGACTGCTTTTGCATATCTAGGAATAGCATTTGACTTAGAACCACCTTCTATATGGTATAAGTTTATATCAATTGATCTATTTAGCCTTTCAAGTACTCTTCCCATTATCTTATTGGAATTTCCTCTGCCTTTATCAATTTCCATTCCAGAATGTCCGCCCTTAAGTCCAGATACTACTATTTCATATATATCTTCATCATCTAATGTTTCATTCCATTCTACTGGAATAGTAATTAGGTTTCTTTCACCACCTGCACAACTTACAAGAATTTTTCCTTCTTCTTCCGAATCTATGTTTATTAGTATTTTTCCTGTTATATTTTCTGGGTCTAGGGCTGCTGCTCCAGTCATACCAGATTCCTCATTGGATGTTATAAGAACTTCCAATGGGGGATGAGGTATATCCTTTGACTCTAATATAGCCAATGCCATGGCTACTGCAATACCATTATCAGCTCCAAGGGTAGTCTCTTTAGCTATAATATAATCTCCCTCCACCTCAAGCTTTATAGGGTCTTTCGAAAAATCATGATTTGAACTATCTGTCTTTTCTCCCACCATATCCATATGCCCTTGTAATATTACAGTGGGACTATTTTCATACCCTTTATAAGCTGGCTTTCTTATAATTATATTTAAAGCCTTATCTTGTATAACTTCTAACCCTAACGCTTTACCTACATTAGATAAGTAGTCACTTATTCTTTGTTCATCATAGGAACATCTAGGTATTTTAGACATTTCTTCAAAATAGTACATTACCCTTTGTGGCTTGAGTCCTTCTAAAATTGTCATTTATAGCCTCCTTATTTATATATAACCTGAAATAATTAATTCAGTCATATATTATTATAATCTTTACCATCCTTTATAACATTTAAACTTAAATTGGTTATTTTATTATATTATATTTTTTCCCAATTTATATTTTGATTTAATATATCTACAAGATTAGCAAAGTACTTTTTCTCTAATTCTGTAAATCTATTTTTTTCTGGACTGTCTAAATCCAATACTCCATAGACTTTATCATTTTTTATTATTGGTATAACAAGTTCTGAATTAGACTGAGAATCACAGGCAATATGGCCTGGAAACAAGTGTACATCTGGCACTAATTGAATTTCTCTAGTCTCCGCTGCATTTCCACAAACTCCCTTACCTATACCTATTCTATTACAAGCTGGTAATCCCTGAAATGGCCCTAAAACCAATTCATTATCTCTTAGCATATAAAACCCTGCCCAATTTAATCTATCTACACAGGCCATTATTATACCTGTTACATTTGAAATATTTGCTAAATCATCTTGCTCTGAACTAAGCTGTCCCTTTACAAGAAGAACCATATATCTCAATCTTTCTTCCTGATTCATATCCTTTATTCCATCTAATTTAAACATACTCTCTCACCTCTCTTAGTACTCTCTTCCTTATATTAACAGATATATTTAGATTTAACAATAGTTGTAAAATCCAAAATTCTTCAGCTGAAAATATCTAGTTAGGCATAAGAGTTAAAAATAGACATTCTGATATCGGCATCTTTTTTATTATCAATTATGATAACATCTGTTATGCTAACAAATAATAAAAGTGACGACTTTGTTTATTTCAAAGCCGTCCTGTGACAAGTTTAATTTTCTATTTTTCTTTATGCCTAAACCTATGAACAAAATTATAAAGAGCGACTAAAAGTCGCTCTTTATTTCACCTAAGTATTTTTTAACATCTATTATTCTTTGATTTGTTGACCCTCTAAACTGTAACATCATGGATTTCTGTGATATATCAAATTTACCATCTATTAAAATATCTGTTTGCAGTAGCAATTCCCTAAACTTTTTATTTCTAAGGATTTCTTCAAAAGTATATCCGGTATAAGTTACCACATCTAATCCAAGTTTTTTAATACTTTTAGCTAAAAGACTACACTCATGTGCTTGTTCAAAGGGATCTCCACCACTTAAAGTAATCCCATCTAATAGAGGATTTTCTTTTACTATCTTTACTATATCATCTATTTCCATTAATTCTCCACCAGTGAAGGAATGGGTAGAGATATTGTGGCAGCCTGCACAATTGTGTTTACACCCTTGGGTGAATACTACTAGTCTTATTCCTGGACCATCTACAATAGATTCTTCTTCTATTCCTGCTATTCTTATTTTATCCATAGTATTACTCCTTAATTAGAACAAGAAAAATGTTTTACTCTATCCCTTTCTTCTGCCTTTTTAGCGTCATTAAATCTATCAAGGGTTCCTACTAAGTATCCTGTAATACGTCTAATTCTTTCAAACTTTATATTTCCTTCTTCCCTTCCACACTTAGGACATATATCTCCAATTATTCCTGTATATCCGCATATAGGATCTCTATCTACTGGATGATTGATGGAACCATAACCAATTCCAGCCTCTTTCATGGCTCTAACTATTTTTTCAAAGGCTTCTATATTTTGAGAAGGATCTCCGTCAACTTCTACATATGTTATATGTCCTGCATTTGTTAACTCATGGTATGGAGCTTCTATATTTATTTTATCTATTGCCTTAGTTTTATAATAAACTGGTACATGGAAACTATTTGTATAATATTCTCTATCTGTTATACCTTCTAAGCTTCCAAATATTTCTTTATCCATCTTTACAAATCTACCTGATGTTCCTTCGGCAGGTGTACCTATTAAAGTAAAGTTCATCTTATATTGATTACTAATATCATCCATTCTATATCTCATATGTTTAACTATTTCTAAACCTAATATCTGGGCTTCCTTACTTTCTCCATGGTGGCTTCCTATTAATGCTTTTAGACATTCTGCCAATCCTATAAATCCGATAGATAATGTTCCATGTTTTAATACTTCCCTTATATTATCATCTCTAGATAGTTTATCTGAGTCCATCCATATTCCCTGCCCCATGAGAAATGGGAAATTACTTACTTTTTTATTTGCTTGAATTTCAAATCTTTCTATTAATTGCTCTGTAACTAAATCAATGGTTTCATCTAATTTTTTATAAAACTCACTGATATTGCCTCTATTTTCAAGACCTATTCGTGGTAAGTTAATAGTAGTAAAACTTAGATTACCTCTACCATTTACAATCTCTCTAGATGGATCATATACATTTCCTATTACTCTGGTTCTGCATCCCATATATGCAATTTCTGTTTCTGGATGACCTTCCTTATAATATTTAAGATTAAAAGGTGCATCTATGAATGAGAAGTTAGGAAATAGCCTTTTAGCACTTACTTTACAAGATAGTTTAAATAAATCATAGTTTATATCTTCTTTATTATAGTTAATTCCTTCTTTTACCTTGAAAATCTGTATTGGGAATATTGGGGTTTCTCCATCCCCCAATCCTTCTTCTGTAGTCAACAGTAAATTTTTAATTACCATTCTTCCTTCTACCGATGTATCCGTTCCATAGTTTATTGAACTAAAGGGAATTTGAGCCCCTGCCCTAGAATGCATAGTATTAAGGTTGTGGATTAAAGCTTCCATAGCTTGAAAAGTTCTTTTATCAGTATCTTTATAACTATTTTTTTCAGTAAATCTTTGTACCTTTTCTACTATTTCCTCATCGTTTAATAATTCCTTTAGATACTCTGCTTCCTTTGATTTATATTCTTTATTATTGCTTAAAGTTGGAACCAATTGATATTCTTCCTCAAGAATCTTAAAAACGTTATCAAGGTTTTCTTCCAGATCTATATCTTCAACTAACATTTCAATTGATTTTCTTAAGTTTTGTCTATATTGTTTAACGTAAGTTTTCTTTACTCCAAAAGCCATGGCATAATCAAAATTAGGTATGGATTGTCCTCCATGTTGATCATTTTGATTTGATTGTATAGCAATACAAGCTAATGCTGCATATGAGTGTATATCCCTAGGCTGTCTTAAAAAACCATGGCCAGTACTAAAACCATGCTTAAATAATTCTATTAAATCTATTTGACAACAGGTAGTTGTCAATGTAAGGAAGTCTAAATCATGTATATGGATTTCCCCTGATTTATGAGCCCTTGAATGTTCTGGATTTAATACAAATAAATCATAGAACTGTTTAGCAGATTCAGAACCATATTTTAACATGGTTCCCATAGGAGTATCTCCATCTATATTTGCATTCTCTCTCTTTATATCAACATCTTTAGCATCCTTAAAAGTTAGATCTTCAAATACCCTCATAAGCCTAGTATTCATTTCTCTTACCTTATTTCTGTCTGCCCTATACAATATGTACTCTTTAGCAGTTTTAGCGTGCCCTGATTCAATTAAGACCTTCTCCACTATATCTTGTACATCTTCCACACCTGGTACCTTGCCACTATACTTATCATTAGTCAATATAATTACCTTTTCTGCTAAAGCCATTGAAGTATTATAATCATATCCACCCGCTGCCTGTGCTGCTTTAAATATTGCATTGGAAATTTTCTCCACATTAAAAGGAACTTCCCTTCCATCCCTTTTTCTTATTTTCGTAATCACTTAAAAGCCCCCTTGTTCTATATATCGTATTTCAATTTTACCAAACCACTATATATTGTGTCAACTTTTACTCTATAAAAACTCTTTAAGTTTTGTTCATAAATTAAATCTTCTTCGATAACCACATTTTCTACACATTTCTTCTACAACTAATCTTTTAGAAAACCCCTCATATATATCTCTAGCCCTGTTACTAGATAAAACTTGTTTCAATGAGTTATTATAAATATTTCCCAAAGATATTTTTCCTTCCCCATCTAAACAACAAGGAATTACAGTTCCATCTACTAAAACCCCCATTTGGTTTCTTAAACCATAACAATATCCTTCCTTGCCAAAGTCTTCATTATTTAAATCTGGCCATATAAATTCAGAATCTTGGTTCAAATATATTCTATCTTCTATTTTTAATCCCCTTTGAGGATTTATTGTATCTTCCACTTTAAAAGGAAGATTAAATTCAGATTGAATTCTATCTAATATTTCTTTATTTTTATTTGCCTTTTTATTAATTAAATTATCATCTGTTAAATTCCAAAGCCTTAAAGCTATTATCAATCCCTTATTGTCTCTAGCAGATTTAATAAAGTTAAATATATTATCTAAATAACTATCCTTATTTTCCATCTCATTATTTCCATCAAAACTATGTAATGAAATATTTATCTGTCTAAGGGCTAGTTTATTTAGTAATTTATCTCCTACCTTTGAAAGCAAAGTTCCATTAGTAGTTATATTGACTTTAAATCCTTTATCATAAGATATTTCCAGAAATTCATCTATATGGGGATGCAATAAAGGCTCTCCCTTCACATGAAAATATAGATAGTCTGTAAAATCTTTAACTTCATCAAGTATATAAGAGAATTCATCTATTGTCATAAATCTCTTATCCCTATTAGTCTTAGGGCAAAACTCACACTGTAGATTACATACGTTGGTTATTTCTATATATACCTTTTTAAATTTTTTCATCTTTCCACTCCATATACATTAAAAGAATCCCCTAGGGGATTCCATTTATTTACTTAAGTCTATATGACAATATCCACTTGGATTTTTCTTTAAATAGTCCTGATGATATTCTTCAGCATTAAAGAAAGATTGCAAAGACATAATTTCTGTTACTATTGGTCTATCATATTTAGTTTTCTGTTCTTCCAATGTTTTATTTATAATGTCTAAATCATTTTGGTCTACATAATAGATTCCCGTTCTATATTGATTTCCTATATCAGGTCCCTGTCTATTCAACATAGTTGGATCTATTATTCTCCAAAATTTATTTAATAGCTCTTCTAAAGAAATTATATTTTCATCATATTTTACATAGGTTGTTTCAGTATGACCTGTAGTTCCTGTACATACTTCTTCATAGGATGGATTTTCCTTTATACCATTGGCATATCCTACTTTTGTATCTACTACTCCAGCTATTCTTGACATATATTCCTCCACACCCCAGAAACATCCACCTGCCAAATATACTTCTTTCATCCTAGTACCTCCCGTCAACATTCTATAATATTATTTTATTATAATAAATAGTATTATACTACTAATTCTTTTAAAAAAATAGGGGCTATAAATCTTTCAACGTATTATTTATCTGAAATTAATAATATAAATTCTAGACTGCCAATTTCTAATATATTTTGATTATCTATTTTACCACTTATATTAGTAAATATAAATTTAAGATCTATACTATCTATATCATTTCTCATGGATACATTATATGTGGTATCTTCATAAGAAACCATAGATTTATCTATTTCCTTAGATTCTTGTTTGTTATATATATCTTCTACAAATTCCATTATACCCTGTTCCAATATAATTTTATCATCTCTTGAAATAGTTAATACTTCTCTTGCTTTATCATACTGGAGAGTTAATTCACCAACTTCTATTTTATTTTCATTCCAATAGTCTATATTTACATAATAATCATATCCCTTTATATCTACAGGCTCTCTATTAGTATAAATTCCAAAGTAAGCGTAGCCATTATCTGTATAAGGAGTGTATGGATTATATTCGAATCCAAATATATTTTCCATTTCATCTAAACTAAAATCCTTAGGTAAAATCTTTATATCTTCTACTCCATGCCTCATATTAAAATAGCTTATTATATTGCTTATTTCTCCTTTATCTTCCTTAGAAATATCTGAATTAGGAACTATTTCACCATTAGAAATCATATTGTTTTTCTCTAATATATTTTCTAATCTTTTATTTTGACTATACTTAGATATGGAGAAACTGCTAAAAGGTCCATATACAGAATTAAGCATTATTACAGATAAACTAATAGGTATAATAATATTCTTTAAAGGCTTCTTCACTGAGAAATATACCATTATTCCTAATACCCATAGTCCTAATACTATTAAATAATATCTATTTTCTGTTATTCCATATTGATGTACTCTTTGATATATGGACATATACATCATTACTATGATGGGAAGTATTATTTTAGGAAATAAAACTTTAAACATCTTTGCAATCTTATTTTCCTCAAGTATTGGAGTTATTAAAAATATAACCCCTACCGATATGGTTGAATACCACAATACTAAATGGGATACTAAGCCTCTAGGCCATACTCTCGTTACTAGTATTTTTCCGAAATATACATATAATATTCCAGTATATATAGTTATTAAAGGAATTACTATATAAGTTAGTAATATTTTTAAAGATTTTTCATATTCTACTTTTTCATATTTTGTATCAGTATATGGTAGTTTAGATAAAAATAATGATATTGCAAATATGAAAAATACAATCAATAACATATAGTAATATAACTTTCCTTGAATATTAGCATCAAATAATCGATCAATAGTAAAAAATATAGCAGATAATCCAAAGTAAAGGACAAATGAATATACAAAGGTTAAAGCAAAACTAGAATATATGTCCATTACATAATATTCATAATCTCTATCCCTTCCTATTTTTAAAATATATAAAAATCCCAATATGCAAAATAAAATAGTCCCTAAATATCTAGACATCCCTATGGTATTATTATTCTCTAGGAATACAAAGTAATATAATAGTAAAAATCCAGCACCAATAAAATATAGAGCTAATGAAATCAATTTATTCTTTTCAAAAAATCTTTCTATTACTAACCCAATACATAAAGATAAAGGAATTCCTAATCCCAATACTAAACTTAGTTTGCTTAGATTTTCCATTGTTTCCCCGATTAAATAACTCTCATTTAAATATATTAAAAAAATTGCTAAAATTGTCGAGATTCCTATGGTTATGGGAAACCTTTTAATACTTTTTTCCATACTCCATAAAGTAGACTTTACTCTTTCAAGTATTTTCATTACATCAACTCCTATCATTTATTGTATATTATATATTTACCCAATAAGAAAAAAGTATTTGAAAAACTTCAAATACTTTAAAAATCATGTTTAGATATTACATCTATAATTGTCTCTCTCTCTCTTATCCAATCATTAAAATCCTGTATGTTTCTAAAGGCTTTTCCTATATTATTATTCAATTTCTTAATGCTACAATCACTTAGGAAATCTACATCTAAATCTTTACAAAAAATAGTTGCTATTGTTTCCATTATAAAGTTAAGAACTTCTTCTTTTTCTTCGTCTTCAAAATCTTTATTTTCTAGGATTAAAATTATATTTTCATGGAATCTATATCTAACAAATATCATAAATCCTTCAAAGTCTTCTGCATTATTTCCTTCTTCTATTTCAAAGATTATTCTAAAAAACAAATTCCATCTAAAATCTTTATTTATGACTTCTAGAATACTATTTCCTATTTTTCTTGTAAAATCATCATTAAAAAATATTTCCCTTTCAAAATTAATATATCTACTAAAAGATATATCGTTTTTCCCTATTTCATTTAATCTATTTAATATTCTTAAAAAATTTGTACTATAATGTTCAGACCCTTCTAATCCACCTTTCATAAATATATAATTTACAATAACATCTGTGGATTTTTTAAAATCTACTACAAAACCTATTTCCTGCCTTATTTTAACTATATAAGTATCATGAATAATTTTGGATAATAACGCTTGCAATTGAATATTTTTTGCTAGAGAATCACTAGTATCCATTCCATTTAAATGATTATATACAAGCATTAACTGCCTATCAATCATAGATAAATTATCTTTTATTGAAGACATTATATCTCTAAAAAAGTCTTCTGTTAACATATAATTGAAATTCTTATATAATACTCTATGGTCAATTTCTCCCCAGAAAATATTTACTAAGGATTTTATCTGTAACTCAAAATTAATACATACTCCATCTTTACAATACTTTCCATCAATCTTATATATTTCAAATCCATTTTTTTGTTTCTGAGGTTGTTTTTCTTCTAGTTGCAGTAAAATGTTGGGATTAAGAGGGTTAGTATAGAATCCGTCTTTGCATTTTATGTCAAATAATTTTATTATATCTCTATAGATCTTGTCTTCGTCTTCAATAAATCTACATTCAACTCTAAATCCTATTAAATCCGATAAATTATCTAATAGCTTTTCAGGTGTCTTATATTTTATGTAGAAATTGTGACGCAATATCTTTTCCCTTAAACTCTCTGATGATTTTATTCTGTAGCTAACGTTTAAAAAGTGATCTTGTATAAAAAAACTATCGGTAAAAAACTTTTCTAAAGAATTGGCAACCTTCTCAATACTCTCCTTTCTTTTTTCTATCAGTTCTAAGGTTTCGTCTATAAAGTCAAATAACTCAAGCTTCATTCCTCATCCCCCTAAGGATTTTTTATGTATTGATTCTACTCTAGTATAATTATATCATATATTTAAATAAAGTAGTCCATAAAAAGAGAAATCACTAGGATTTCTCTCAATCAAATTTATCAAAGTATATTAACTCCTCTGGAATTCCTTTTTCCATAAGAGCCTCTACCATAGTAGCTATCATCTTTTCATTACCACAAAGGTAAGATTCTTTATTTTCCGAATCCGTTAAATATTTATCTATAGCATTATTGACTCTACCTGTTTCTCCAGTCCAATTATGTTCTTCTGTTACCCTTGATAAAGTCGGTATAAATTTAAAATCATATAACTCATTTTCTAATTCCTTAAAATATTCTACTAAAAATAAATCTTCAGGAGTCTTAGCACCAAAGTAAAATCTAGCCTTTCTATTTATCTTTTTCTCTCTCATATGTTTAAGTATAGAGAGTATGGGAGCAATGCCTGTACCTGCTGCAACTAATATAACTTCTCGACCACTCTCATCATCAAAGTAAAAGTCTCCATAGGGACCATTTATCTGTACTGTATCTCCTACTTTCAAATGTTTATGGACATAAGTAGTACATTTACCACCTGGAACATACCCTATGAATAGCTCTATATGATTTTTATCTTCTGCAGCAGAAGCTATGGAATAAGCCCTATAGACTTCTTCATCATTTCCTTCATATAATGGAGCTTTAAGTTGAATAAATTGTCCTGGCTTAAATTTTATCTCTTCTCCTTCTGGTAATTTAAGTCTCAGTCTTTTTATTACAGATGTCATATCTTCTAAGACTTCTACTGTAGCAAAATATTCTTTAACATTAAATAATTCTTCAGGTATTTGAATTTTAATTTTTTCTTTTACTTTACATTGACATGAAAGTCTTACATGGTCATCTAATTCTTCTTGAGTTAAAAATGGAATCTCAGTAGGAAGCACTGGGCCCCCACCTTCTAATACTTTTACTTTACAATATCCACAGGTTCCTTTACCACCACAGGCTGATGGAATAAATATCTTTTCATCTATTAAAGTAGATAAAAGAGATGAACCTCCTTGGACTGTATAATCTTTATCGTCGTTTATATTTAATTCTATTTCTCCATAATTTCCTATTGTTCTATCAGCAAGAGTAAGGAGAAAAGCAAATATAGCTGATATTCCTGTAATAGATATGGTTGTTATAATTATTTCGTTCATATATCTCCCCCCTATTGGATTTGAACAATACCTGAAAATCCTATGAAAGCTAAGGCCATTAATCCAGTAATGATTAAGGTTATACCCGGTCCTTCAAGTCCTTTAGGTATTGATGCTTTCTTTAGCTTCTGACGAATTCCTGCCAGTGCAACTATGGCCAATGTCCATCCAATTCCAGATCCAATGCTAAATCCTATGGATTGAAGGAAATTATAGTTACGAATTATCATAAATAGTGAAACTCCTAGTATGGCGCAATTTACAGTTATAAGAGGTAAAAAAATACCTAATGCATAATATAAATTAGGAAGATACCTTTCTACAAACATTTCTAAAAGCTGTACAAATGCTGCTATACTAATAATAAATACTATAAATCTTAGGTAATCTAATCCAAGTGGTAATAAAGCATAATGATATATAAGGTAGTTTATTATTGTAGTGCAAGTAAGTACAAAGGTAACAGCCTGACCTAATCCTAAAGAGGTAGGTATCTCTCTAGATACTGCTATATAGGAACACATTCCTAAGAAATTACTAAATATCATATTATTAGTAAATATTGCTGCAAAAAATATTATAAAAGGATTAAGTTCTATCATCAATTAGCCACCTGACCTTTCTCATTATCTTTCTCTTTTTCTTGAATAGTTTTAGTGATCCAGATAACAACTGCTAATATAAAAAATGCTGCTGGTGGCATAATCATTATAGTCCATGGTGTCCACCATTCTCCTAAAACTTGAATTCCAAAAACTGTCCCAAATCCTAATAATTCTCTAATAAAAGCTATGACCAAAAGAACTAAAGTATAGCCTAATCCAGAGGCTACTCCATCTAAAAATGAAGGAATAGGGGAATTTTTCTGCGCATAGGCCTCTGCTCTACCCATGATTATACAGTTTGTAATAATCAATCCTACATAAGGTCCTAATGCCTTGCTCATTTCAGGCATATATGCCTTTAGGAAAATATCCACTATAATTACATAGGCTGCTATTATAAGTACTTGAACCATCATTCTAATATGCTTTGGTGTATAATTCCTAAGTAAAGATACAGTAAAAGATGATAATGCAGTAACAAATATTAGTCCTACTCCCATGATTAATGAGTTTATCATAAGGTTAGTCACTGCTAGGGCTGAACATATACCTATTATCTGAACTAATATAGGATTATCTTCCCAAAGTCCCATTTTAAATATTTTTTTCGGACTATCTCCCTTCATCATTTATTCACCTCTCTTTTTATAAATTCTTCTAAATCCTCATTTAGAAGTTTACTTACAGACTTTGATGTCAATGTGGCTCCAGCTATGGCATCTACGTTTCCACATGATGCTGGTTTATATATAATATAGTTTCCATCTGTTGTCTCAGTTAAATCTATCCCTCGAAACTGTTCCTTATACCAGTCTTCAGATATTCGGCCGCCTAGTCCCGGAGTTTCACTATGGGAAATAAACTCTAAACCTAGTAATGTAGAGTAATCTGCTGAAACTCCAACATATCCATCTATACTTCCCCATAATCCAGACCCATTTATAGGCACAGCATAGCCTAAAATTTCTTTATTATCTCCATAATATACATATAAGTCCCCACCGTCTGACTTTATAGTACCTATATTATCTTTAAAGGCTTGGTTAATATCATTGGGATCATTGGATAATGGCTCTATATCAAAGATATAGAGTAGTTTCTCACTTAACTCTAGCTCTTGATTAAATGCAATTTTATCAGCAGTACTATAATTTAGAAAAGCTAATATAAATGTAAAGAAAGCAGTGACAAGAGCCATAAATATTATTGGAAAACTAAAAGACTTTTTCATATTGCCACCTCTTCCTTCTCTTTCTTAGATTCTTTTTTATGCTTTTTATAGGCATTAACGCCTTCATCCATTATAGGTACAAATGTATTTGCTATAAGTATTGCAAACATCATTCCACCAGCAAATAATGCATATCCTCTAATAATTACTGTAACCATACCTATAATAATTCCATATATCCACTTACCTTCTTTTGTCTTTGGAGCAGACACTGGATCTGTGGTCATAAATACAGCTCCAAATAATAATCCACCTGCTAGAACTCCAAATACTGGATTAGGAATTTGGCTATTTCCTAGTAAATAAAGAATACTGCTTAGTCCTGTAAATCCAGCTAATACTCCTACCATTATCTGCCAAGATGCTACCTTTTTATATACTAAATAAACACCTGCAAGAATAATTAAAATCGCTGAAGTTTCCCCTATGGAGCCAGATATATTTCCAATTAATAGATCCATTAAAGAAGTCATCTTACCTGTATCTCTAAATAATAACATTGGAGTAGCTTGTGAAACTACTTCCACACCTTGAGTAATATAAGTGCTAAATCCTCCTGGAAATCCTAAAGCAGCCTTTGACCACTGAATAGTCAAGGGAGCTGGGAAGCATACATATACAAATGCCCTAGCTACTAAAGCAGGATTAAAAATGTTTTTTCCAAATCCACCAAACACCTCTTTCCCAAATAAAATACCAAATATAATTCCTATTGCGGCTATCCAATAAGGAGTCGTAGGCGGTAATGTCATGGTGTATAGGATACAACTAACAAATATGGCCTCTGAAACCTTCCTATTGTATTTCTTTTCAAAAATCCATTCAGTTGTTAATCCAGCAATAGTTACAATGCCTAAGAGTATTAATGTTCTCCATCCGAAAAAATATATTGATGAAAATATTAATGGAATTAAAGATACAATAACTGTTCTCATCATCTTTTGCTTCATAAAATGTTTTGAAAAATTCTCTCCTAACAAAATAACACCTCCATATTTTTTTAAGTTAGTCACATTCCATATATTCCCAAAATCTTCCGAAAGAAACATTTATTGGATAATATGTAGTTAGTCTATAAAAAAAGTCCTATACTTTTCTAAATAAAAAAAGAGAGATCTAAGATCTCTCTTTAAAAAATTTACATATTATTTTTCACTTCATATTTTTGTTTTAATTCATTTGTCTTATTTATATATGCCTGTTGTTGCTTTGTTCCTAGAACTTGTTGAGTTACTTGATCTTTAATTTCGTCAAAGGAACTTAATCCTTCTGCATTTTTATTTATTAACTTAATTATATGATAGCCAAATTGTGTTTTTATTGGTTCTGAAATGCTATTCACTTCCATATTAAAAGCAGCATCTTCAAATTCCGGAACCATCTGACCTCTACCGAATTCTCCTAGATTTCCACCTTGTGCCTTAGAAGGACAAGTTGAATAGTTCTTTGCAGCATCTTCAAAAGACATACCAGCTTCTATTTCTTTTATTATCTCTTTTGCTTTTTCTTCCTCTTCCACTAAGATATGACTAGCAACTACAGTTTCAGGTTTTTTAAAGTTTTCTTTATTTTCATTATAAAACTCTAAAGCTTCACCTTCTGTTACTGATATTCCAGATAAAAGTTGATTTAATGCATATTGTTTAAGTAATCCTTCTTTAACTCTTTCTACTTCCTTTATAAAATTCTCATCTTTATCTAGTGCATTTTCTTTTGCATCTAAATACATTACTTCTTGATTTATTAGTTCATCTACTACTCTTTTCATACCTTCTGGTGATTGAAACTGCATTGCCATTTGAGGTCCTAAGTCATTAAGAAATTTAAGTACAGTATCCTCTGTTATTTCCTTTCCATTTACTACTGCAAGAACTCTTTTTTCGCTCATATCTATTCTCCTTTTGTCTATATTTAAAACATTACCTTTACTAAAGGTAACATATAGGTTTTTTGTTGTCAACACAGAAAACCCCTTAAAGATAATCTTTAAGGGGTATAAGTATCCGTTTTTTACTAGATAATAGTTATATTCTCAGCTTGTAATCCTTTAGCGCCTTCTACAACGTTGAATTCAACTTCTTGGCCTTCTTCTAAAGTTTTGAAACCATCTTTGTTGATTTGTGAGAAGTGAGCGAATACATCGTTTCCTTCTTCAGTAGTAATAAATCCAAATCCTTTTTCTGCATTAAACCATTTTACTGTACCTTTCATTGCATATACCTCCGAAATTTTATTTCTTTAATTCTTTGTAAAAATACCAACAATAAAATTTCCTTACTATATGCAGATAAAATATGTTACCTGAGAAATTATTGTGTATTGATTATTTACTTTCGAATTAAAGCTACAACCTAATATTACCATACTATAACCTAGATTGCAACTATATTTATATGATTTTTAGTTGAATTTTATTCATATAATTTATATTTTACAAGTTTTACTTTATTTTTTAGACTTATTGAAGTCAATAATCCCTCTTGTATACTCCTCATTCATAATTGGGGAAGATATAATATAATCTGCAGAAGACTTATTATTTGCAACTGGAATATCATATAATACAGCTATTCTTAAAAGTGCCTTCACATCAGGATCATGGGGTTGAGCTTCCAATGGATCCCAGAAAAAAATCATCATATCAATATCACCTTCAACAATACGTGAGCCTATCTGCTGATCTCCACCTAGTGGACCAGATTTAAATCCTTTAACATCTAGTCCTGTACGTTCACTTATTCGCTTTGCAGTAGTTCCAGTCCCACATAAAAAATGATTTGACAATTTATCTTTATTTTCCTTTACCCAATTTATTAAATCTTCCTTTCTATTGTCATGGGCAATAAGAGCAATATTCTTTCGCTTATTCATTTGTACTCTCAAAATTCTATCCTCCTTAGACTTAATTCTACCAAGTAATAATTATTTTTACTTTATTTATTTATTTTATCACTAAATTGGGTAAAATTATATAGAAGAAAGATATATGTTTAAATTATAACAAAACTTTCTTTTAATGGCTTTTAATGTTATCATATTCATGTGTTTACTTACGTTGTTAAACAAATTTAATAGATAAAGGAGCGTTTTAAATGAACTCAATGATTCAAAAATACGTAGATCAAGGATTTATGACTGAAGCTGAAGGTAATTATATTGATGAAGCTATTCAAAAAAAAGAATCTGTTATAGTATCTGGTCATAGATCAGCTGGTATAAGACCTTTGATGGCGGCTTTAATGGCTGTAGCAAAGGGTAGCTTCAAATCTGTACAGGTAAAAGGATTTGATGATTTAAACAATGATGTTGAATATTTCTTAATACCTGGATTAGATAACTTAGATTTTGAAAAGTTAATTGGTGAAGCAATGGCAAAACCAAATACATCCTTTATAAGTTTAAAAGAACCAGAGCATCCTTACTCTCTACTAAAACTATTGAGAGAAGTTTATAAGCAAAATGGAGATACTTCTAAGGTATATCATATGTTAGAATGTTCTAAAATTGATGATGTTCCTAAGCTAACTAAAATCACAAGAATGAGTTTAGGTGAAAAAGGTAAAGTAATAAAAGTAGATTTTGAAGGATAATTAAAAATAATTCCGATTTCTGAAGCCTGGCTTCAAAAATCGGAATTATTATTTTATATCTATCCACTTAGTCATACCTAGGGCATGAACTTCTCCTGTATTACTATCTATAATCTTGTGAATAAAGCCTTTCTCATGAATTTCTTCATCTAATATATTAATTCCTGCCAATATGGTATTTCCATATACTGTTTCTTTTTTATACAATAATTCAAATTCACTTAATCTATAATTTTCATAAATATTATCTGGAACAGTCTCTAATATCCATGAAAGATATTTAGTATTATTTACATGGTTATTATAATCAATATCAGACCTTCTTACATGAAAATCTATATTCTCTTCTATTTCTATTTCTTTTTTAAAGTCATAAAAATCATCAAAAGTTGTTTCCTCAACAGGTTTAGCTATTTCAAGAAACTCCGCTGGAATTCTAACGGGTTTCTTTTTATTCATATCGATAAATATCCATACAGTAGATGCCCTTCCTATTTCATTATCTTCTTCATCATATATTATAAATTCTCTATTGGCATAAAATCTATCCATCTTTGATGTCCAAGTTTCTATAGATATTTTTTCTTTTACTTTTGGATACTTATGTATTTTTACTTTCCATCTATTCAGCATCCATGCACAATTTAATTCTTGAAGTTTTTTAGAATTAAATCCTAAATAATCAGTATGGGCACCAGATGTTTCACCTAAATACTCTAGTAAAGATACTTGTCTTATTCTTCCATTCTTATCTGATTCATAGTATGGTATTTCAAAGGTTTTTCGATATTTCTTCATAAATCATCAACTCCTTTATACATAAATCTTTTACCTAAATCATAATAAAAATTAGTTTTCTGTAATATTTCTAATCCATTTTTTAGACTTTACTCTTGGGAAACCTATTACTGCCTTAACTATTTCTTCAAAGGATACTAATATAAATACTATATAAACTGGCATTTTAAATAGTAATACTCCCATAAAAGCTAAAGGCACACCTATTAACCATACTGCTCCCATTTCAAGATACATGGAAAAGTTAGTATCTCCCCCACCCCTAAGGACTCCAACAATTAAGGTTGAATTAAAAGTTCTTATGAAATAAAACATTCCTCCAATAATTATTAATTTTCTAGATAAATTATATACATCTGAGTCTAAGTTTCTAAATAGTTTTAATGTTAAATCTGGAGTTAAGGCTAAAACTCCACCTAGTATTAATCCAGCCAATGTAGACATGATTAAAAACTGAATCGCGTAATCATAGGATTCCTCCTCATCTCCCGCACCAATTTTGTTACCTACCATAACAGTACAAGCATTGGCTAGTCCCCGTACTAATACAAAAAAAACATTTTGAATAGTACTTGAAACTTGAACTGCTGCTGTGGCGTCTTCTCCAATTCTTGCATAGGCTGCAGAATACATGACTTGTCCCAAGGCCCATAATGCTTCATTTATTATTACAGGAGATATAGTTCTTAAATACCTCTTAATGAAATCCTTTGTCCAGCTAAACAGCTCACTTAATTTAGCAGCTAGAGGCTCTATATCCTTATATATAAAATAAAGTATAAAAACAATTTCAACTATCCTAGCAATTAATGTTCCATAGGCCGCACCCTTTACACCTAGTTCTGGAAAACCAAATTTACCGAAGATAAGTAAATAATTAAAAACAGTATTAGTTATAAATGAAAAACCTGCTACCACCATAGGCATATTGGCTTTTCCTATACTTCTAGATGCTATACTGTAAGCAAATGATATTCCAGTTATTATATAAGATAGCGACACTACTCTAAGATAATCACTGCCTAGTTTAACTACCATAGGTTCTTTTATGAAAAATCTCATTACTGTTTCAGGGAAGAATAATGCTATTATTGTAAATAATAATCCTGCAATAGCACTAAAACTAACTGCTAACCCCAACACCCTCTTAATATTTTCTGTGTCTTTTTTCCCCCAATATTGAGAAATAAAAATAGAAGATCCACTATTAATTCCAAAGATGATCAAAGAATAAAAAAAGAATAGCTGATTTGCTAAACCTACTGCAGCTATACTTGATTTACCAAGTTCAGATATCATTAAGGTATCTACCATATTTAATGAAGAAGTTATTAAGTTTTGTAATGCAATTGGAATCGCAATTACTAACATATCCTTTAAAAATTTCTTATCCTGCCAAATTCTTTCCATCTATTACCTCCCAATATATATTTAAAGCATAAAATAAGCTTTCCATGGTACATTATACAATATTTAAGCAGACTTTTGTATAATTTATCAAAAATATCTTTTATATAAATATAAGGATGCTATTTAGCATCCTTATATTTTAGTGTCTACTGTATGTTGTATGTTCATTTCCTAGATAACTAATGTTTGCATAAATCCTTACCATATCGTCTTCCAGATCATGTTTTATTCGAATATTAGTTGCCCTACCATCATCTCCTCGTCTTATCAGATGATGATTTATAATCTCTGAAGCTATTTCTTCATTATATTCAGCATTATATACTTTGTTATAGTCATCAGCTGTCATTTCTAATACTGATTCATGAACTCCATCTTTTACAACTCTTCTTTCACTAATATTATTGAATAACATAATTTATCCTCCTTATTATTAGAATTTAAATACCACTTAGTAGTATCTTCTCTCTAAAGAAGTTTTTTATGTTATTTTTATAATATTTTTAGACTTTATTATTTAAATTAATTACCTAGCCATCTATCTAATAATCCTAATGAACTTAGTAATACTATGAATATTGCAACAGGTGCTAAATACTTTATTAGTACTACCCAAAGCTTTTCAAGTTTAAATTTTACATTTGGACTTTTCTTTACTTCTTTTATGGCTTCATCCACACCCCAAACATATCCTAAGAATATGGCCATTAGAAAGCCGCCTATAGGCATCAATATGTTAGATGTAAAGAAGTCTAAGGAATCAAATATATTTAAATTCAATATAGGGACTTTAAAATCTGCAAGGGCTCCCATAGATAAAGAAGCAAAGATTCCAATTACAAACATAACAACTGAATTTATAGTAACAGATTTATTTCTTGACCATTTAAGCTGGTCAATACAATATGCTGTTGATACTTCCAATAATGAAATTGCTGAAGTAATAGCTGCAAATAATACTAAAACAAAGAAAATCACACCAAATACTGCTCCAAGAGGCATGGCTTCAAATACAGCCGGTAAAGTTACAAACATAAGACCAGGTCCCTGAGTAGGCTCAAATCCAAAAGCAAATACTGCAGGAAGAACAGCAAATCCTGCTAATAACGCTACTGCTGTATCTAATCCAGGTATTATCAAGGCATTTTTTTCTAAATTCTCATCACCCTTTAAATAGCTGCCATAAGTAATTAAAGCACCCATACCTAAACTTAGAGAGAAAAACACCTGACCTAATGCATCAACAAGTACCTTTGCGTTAAATTTACTAAAATCAGGTTTTAAATAATAGGCAAGCCCTTGAGAAGCATCTTTAAGTGTAACTGATCTTATTACTACTACTATAAGCATAATAAATAATGCAGGCATCATAATCTTACTTGCCTTCTCTATTCCATCAGATATTCCTTTAAATACTATTGCTACAGTTAAAATCATAAATATTCCATGGTAAATTAAGGGCTCTATAGGTGCTCCTATGAAGTTTCCAAAATATGCAGCCTTATCTGCACCGATTGCACCTGTTAAAGTGGCTACAACATACTTAATAACCCACCCTCCTACAACGCCATAATAAGATAAAATTAAAAATGCAGTTATAATTCCTATTGAGCCTAAAAACCCCCAGTTTTTATTAAGCTTTTTATATGCTCCATAGGGGTCTAGCTGTGTCTTTCTACCAATGATCATCTCTCCCAACATCATAGTAAATCCAACTAAGACAACCATTAGTAAATATACAACAACAAATATAGCTCCACCATTTTTTCCCGCTAGATATGGAAACTTCCATAGATTACCTAGACCTACTGCTGAACCTGCTGCTGCCATAATGAATCCAAAACTTGAGCCCCAAGAACCCCTTTCTTGATCCTTAGTTTTGTTATCCATAATATCCCTCCTTTTTGTTTTTATATTATATTTATTGATTTTAATGATTATACTACATTTGAACATCAAAGTAAATGAATTTTGGCACTATTCTGCAAATTTAATTTATGTCAAAGTTTTAAATTTTACGGACATAAAAAAAACATCTATAAATCTTAACTATAGATGATTTTTTAAATTTTTATCTTTATAATCAGTAACAGAGACTAAGCTAATATTCTTTACTTAGCTCATATATATCAGAAAACTCTATGTTTATTTTATCTACATTTATTTCTCTTGACATACATTGAATATGATTTTTATTATTAGATTCAACTTTATATACTGGTAATCTAATGGTAAATGTGCTTCCCTTATTTATCTCACTATCTAAAGATATATTTCCACCATGCATTTCTATAATTGACTTTACTATTGATAACCCTATACCGCTGCCTTCTTTTCTTCTTCTTAGGGTTGAATCCACTTGTCTAAACCTATCAAAAATTGTTTCTGTCATTTCCTTTGGTATTCCCACCCCATTATCTTTAACTATTATGAAAAATAAACTATTTTTTTCTCTAATACTTACTTCGATTTTTCCACCAGGCTCCACATATTTTACAGAATTGGATAGCAAATTCAGCATAACTCTTTCTAACTTATCTGCATCACAAGCCATTACCCTCTCTTCTATTTCTGTATCAAATTCTATGGATATACCCTTACTCCTACAGTACTCTACAACAGATAACGTAATATCTTCTATAATGGAAACAATATTATAATTTTCAAGGTTCATCTTCATAAACCCTGCATCAATTTTAGTAATATCTATAAGATTACTGGAGAGCTTAATCAATCTATAGGAGTTTTGTTTTATCATCTTAATATATTTATTAATACTATCCTTATCTATATCTTTTTCTTCACCATTAGTAATATGAGGAAATAATTGAGTTACTCCCAATATAATATTTAAAGGAGTTCTAAATTCATGGGAAATTGTAGAAAAGAAGTTAGTTTTTAATTCATCAATTTCTTTTGCCTTTTCTAACAATGCTTGCTTTATTTCAACTTGTTTCTGTAACTCTATAACTTTATTCCTCTGGGTAATATCTCTAAAGCTGATTATCTTTCCAATTGGTACATCCTTTTCTATAAAGGGAAATACAGAAGCCTCTATAACTCTTTCATCCTTTAAATGTAAATCACAAATATTAAAATCTCCTTCAGTCCATAATTTTTCAGTGAAAAACTTTATATCGTCAGGA
Organism: Tissierella sp. MB52-C2; assembly: GCF_030931715.1. Lineage (NCBI taxonomy): Bacteria > Bacillati > Bacillota > Tissierellia > Tissierellales > Tissierellaceae > Tissierella > Tissierella sp. MB52-C2. Next base: position 1,473,054 of record NZ_CP133261.1, on the reverse strand, counting down.
TACTTTAGCTGCTTCTCTGCAACAGAAATTAATTTTTGATGATCTCCGCTATAAATCGCTTCACTTGAAGTATTCCATATTTCCATAAGAAGCTTATTAGCATGAATAACTTCATTATCATCCCCCATGACTAAAATCCCATTTGTTGATGCTTCTAATATAGCATCTAGTAATTCCCTTTTTCTTAAATTCTCTATCTCTAATTTCTTCATTTCCTCACATTTTAATTTAAGTTGATGTACTAGATTTTCTAAATTTCCATTTTTTCTATCTAAAAGTATATTCAGCTCAATTAAGTCTAAATGAGGTTCTTGTATACTTGAACGAACTATTGCTATGTAAATAAAATAAAAAGCTGCAAATTTAAATGCATGTCCTATTACACCTGATAATTCATATACGCGTACATATTTAGTAAAAAAAACTTCCGATAAAATTGTAGATAATAAAGAATAAATTATATATTTATTGGTTTTGTCCAATGTTTTAGGATTTGTATTGAAAAAATATATAATCTTCAATAATAATATTCCACAAATTATATATTCACTTATTATCTTAAAAGTTGTTAAACCTGAGCCTTCAACAAAACAATCAGGAAAAACTTTAAAATAAAATATTGATAGAAATAAGATTATAGAAATAATTGAGTATATAACAAATGTATATCTAATATCAATTTTCTTATTTAAAAATATAGTAGAAACTAAAAAAGATATGCTTTGCATATACCTTGACACAATCCATAATTGTGTTGGGATATTGACCGTATCATCTCCCATAATACTCATTCCCTTATATGTAATTAAATGAGCTAAATCAAAGCAAGCTATAAATCCAAAGACCACACCTAAAAATAAAACTCTATTATCTTTATTAGTCCTATAAGTATTTAGAGCTATGGTCGCCATTAAAAATCCAATTATCACACAAACTAATTCTATTAAGGTATGATAGATTAAAAAACTTTTTTTTCCTACATATATAGAGCCAACTAAAAAAATCATAAAACCTAAAATCTTTTTTACTATGTTTTCATTTCCAAATCCTAATAATGTATATTTTATACTTTCCATCCCCTCTATTTCCTCCTAGCATTTATAAAAATAAACCCAAAATATATTATACAAAATATTTTTGTAGTATTTTGTCATAACTTGGACTTAATAAAACTTTTTTCGTGATACGAAATAAAATATAAGCCCTTATTAAAATTTTTTTTAATAAGGGCTTTGACATATAACCGAAATCTTATCTACTTATTAGTATAACTCTTATGCTAATAAATCCTTCTAATCCACTGATTTTAGCGATTCTACCATTTCTACTTTTTTAAGTTTATAATACATTGCAAAGTTTACAAGAATTGCAAAAATCAAAGTTAATAATATGGAGAAAATATAGCTCTTCCACTCTAATTTAAGTCCAAACATTATATTATCCATTTCAACTGTTGTCATTATAAACCTATGCAAGAATATTCCCATTATAAGCCCTGCCAAGGCTCCAATAACAGTTAATATTGTATTTTCTCTATAGATATATACTGATACCTCATTATCATAAAACCCCAAAACCTTTATGGTGGCAATTTCCCTTATTCTTTCAGATATATTCACATTAGTTAAATTATATAAAACCACAAAAGCTAAAACTCCAGCTGAAATAATCATAACTACAACTACATAGTTTAAACTTCTAATCGTATCTTCAAAATTTTCTTTAATGGAAGTATTAAAGCTTACACTATTTATTCCTTCCTGCTTTATTAACGCCCTAGATAACTTATCTTCAAACTCTTTAGATGTATCAGATAAAGTTCCAATGGCCTCATTAAATTCCACTTTTTCTTGAAATACTTCTTCATAATAGCTAGGAGATATATATACATAATTAAAAGTATAATTTTCTGTAATTCCTGTTATTTTAGCTCTAGCCTCATATTTTTCATTATTAACTAAAGTTATCTCATCTCCTATATCCACGTCCAAGGCTTTACTTATTTGTTCAGTTATTACTACTCCCTTTTCCTCTATATTAAGTTTTTTCTCTCCTTTACGACTTTGAAGCTGAATAAACTTATCTATATTAGCTGTATTCCTTGGAGTAATTATTGATATATCTTTTTCTATTGTATCTGATATAATAGTTCCGCTTTCTCTTGAAATTAGTTCATAATCTATTATATCCTTGTTTTCTTTTAAATGTTTTTCTTCACCGTTTTCTAATCCCACAGTCATATCATAAGTAAATAAAACTCCAAATTGCCTATTCACTATGGTTTTAATAGAATCCTTTATTCCAAAAGCCGTAAGCATTAAGGCTGTACAACCTGCTATTCCAAACACAGTCATAAAAAATCTTCTTTTATATCTAAATATATTTCGAATACTTACTTTATAACTAAAATTAAATTTATTCCAAATAAAAGGTATCTTTTCAAGAAGTATTCTTTTTCCTAGTCTAGGTGCCTTTGGTCGCATTAGAGAAGATGCATTTTCTTTTAGCTCATTATTACAGGCAACAAATGTAGTTATTGTTGTTAAACCTATGGCTCCTAAAGATATAGAACTAGCTAGAAGTATATTAAATTTAAGTATAACAGGTGGTAATATATACATAATTCCATAAGCATTAAATATAACTGTTGGAAACAATGTATATCCTATGGCAATTCCAATTATAGACCCTAATACTGTTGCCGTTAGGGCATAGAAAATATATTTAAATGCAATATCACCTTTATTGTAGCCCAGCGCCTTCAGAGTCCCTATATTTGTCCTCTGTTCATCTACCATCCTTGTCATAGTAGTTAGACATACTAATGCAGCAACTAAGGCAAAGAAAACTGGGAATACTTGAGATATGGCATCTATTCTATCTGCAGCACCACCGTAATCTACATAGGAATAATGGGATTTTCTGTCTAAAACATACCATTTAGCCTTTTCTATTTTCTTTAAATCATTTTCGCCTTCTTGTATTTTCTTCCAAGCATCTTCCAATTCCTTATGAGCCTTTTCTTTGGAAATATTATATTCTTTTTCTCCTTCTGCTAAATCCTTTTTTCCTGTCTCAAGCTTTTCTCTAGCTTTTTGAAATTCTAAAACAGCTTCTTGTTCACCTTTTTTAAAGTTCGTCTTTTCAATCTCTATTCTTTTCCTTGAGGAATTTAATAATTCCCTATTTTTTTCAAGTTCTTTTTCTGCCCCTATGATTTTCGCTTTATTCTTTGCTAATTCTAATTTGCCGTTTTCAATTGCTTCTTTTGTTTTTTGTAAAATACCTTGTGAAGTTTGCAGCTCTATAATTAATTTTTCTTTTTCTGCTTCTGTAATTAAAGGATTTTCTAAGCCAAGATTGATTTGTACTATTTGCTTTTCTAAGAGAGTTATACTTTCTTCTCCCTTTCTTATTTCATTTTCAGCATCTATGAAACCATTCTCTGCTAATATCTTATTTTCATTAAAGGTTTCAAATCCTTTTTTATACTCCTCCTCACCTTTTAATATTTCATTTTCTCCTTGTTCAATTTTTTCTTTTCCTTCTTTTATCGATAAATTAAATTTTCTCTCATTATCTTTAAGTTCTTTTTCTCCATTATTTATTTCCTCTTTAGTCTCTTCTATTTCTCTTAAAGCATCTTCTAGTTTTTCCTCAGCATTTGCTTTCTCATCAAAATATTCTCTTTTACCTTTTTCTAATTCTTCCTGAGCATCTATTAAGATTTGGTTATATCTAATCTTCTCCCTTTCTTTGGCTAATTCTTTTATTTCCTCTATAACAGGATTGATTACATCAAAATATTGCTCCCCATAGGAATTTAATTTTTTTGCACCTTCTACAGTAAGAAATATATCTGTATATATATCTAGTTTAAAGTTTTCTTGAGGAATCATAATAAAATCTCTTACTTGACCATTTCCGATATCACTACTACCTTTTTCAAAGGATAAATAATATGGAGTTTGTACCGCACCCACTACTGTAAATTCTGTGTTTTTTAGACTCTCTGACAAATTTTCTTCTTTACCGGAGAAAAGCTTGATTTTAGAACCTATAGGAGCCTTTAAAAAATTCTCTTTACCCGCTTCAATTATACATTCATCAACTTTTTCTGGTAATCTTCCTTCTATTAGATTCATGCCATTTATCTGATTAGCTGAGGTAAATCCATGTACCCTAAGGACCACTTCTTTTTCATTATATTCTGCTAATGCGTCCATTGTATAAGTCCCTAGACTTTCTTTTATCCCTTTAATTTTATTTATTTCCTTTAAATCATCTTCTGTTAACCCTAAGGTAGACACTAGCCTTATATCCATTAAATTATAATCATCATAATATTTATCTGCCGTATATTCCATAACTTCTGGGGCAACCTTTACTCCTGAGAAAAATGCAACTCCAAGAGCAATAATGGCAACAATAGATATAAACCTGCCTAAAGATTTCCTAATATCTCTTATAATATCCTTGCATAATGCAGACTTTTTCACTACCACTCAATCCTTTCTACTGGAATAGGATTTTCATTTATGATTTGGCTTTCTATTTTTCCACTTTTAACTTTTATGACCTTATCACCCATAGGAGTTATGGCTAGGTTATGAGTTATTACAACTACTGTCATCCCCATTTCTCTACAGGTATCTTGAAGCAGTTTTAGGATAGATTTTCCTGTATTATAGTCTAGTGCACCTGTTGGTTCATCACATAAAAGCAACTTAGGGTTTTTAGCCAAGGCACGGGCTATGGCCACTCTCTGCTGCTCTCCACCTGATAATTGGGCAGGGAAGTTTCCCTTTCTATGACTAAGACCTACTGCATCTAAAACTTCCTCAGTATCTAAAGGATTATTACATATTTGAGTTGCCAATTCTACATTTTCTATGGCAGTTAAGTTTTGAACTAAATTATAAAATTGAAACACAAAACCTATATCGTGTCTTCTATAAGTTATAAGTTCTCTATCGGTAAAGGAAGTAATCTCCCTCTGATCTACAATAACCTTTCCAGATGTGGCAGTATCCATACCACCTAATATATTTAGTATCGTACTTTTTCCTGCACCACTGGATCCAGCTATGATTACAAATTCACCCTTATCTATGAAAAAGTCTGCTCCAGATAATGCCTCTGTTTGTACTTCTCCCATTTGATATATCTTTTTTACATTCTGAAATTCAATATATTTATTCATTTTCATACCTCTAGTCATTATATTTTTTCTTAGTTGATATTTTATTTGAAACAATAAAGTATCTTTAATATAGATTTTAACATATTTTCTTTTATATTAACTATAATTTATAAAAGAAAAAACGATTAATTTAAATTAATTGCTTAGATTATTGGCAAAAGGGTTCTGAAATAATTAACTATTTCAGAACCCTTTTGTATTTTAATAAAAATTACTATATATTCTACTTGCTCTACGCAGTTTTCCCATATATGCCTTCTCAATAATTTTGTATGATTTTTACTATTTGTACATTGATTAAGATATGGACAAACTTTGCATATTTTAGGATCACTTTTATACTCTTTATACTCCTCTCAATATGTATTTTATAAATTCACTAAACTTTGTTTTATTAATTTTTTCAAGCGCTTCACCATTATATAAATGATTATATGCTTCCACTAACTCTTTCAATATATTTTTTTAAATATATACCTTTATATTTACTTCATTTTACAGCAATTTAATACTGTTTCATAATCAAAAATTAATTTTTCATTATTACTATACTTTTCAAATAGAAGTTCAAACTCAGAAATCATATGATTAAATCTTGTATTTTCTTCATTTGGAATATATGAATATGATACTAAATCTCCTATTAATCTCTCTAAATTAAATACTTGAGGATTAGGGAATATTTCTTTATAAATTGTTTTTCCATCAAAGAAGGAAGGCAAATCTACTTTTAGTGAATTACTCAATTCTTCCTCTGAGTATCTTTCGACTAAATCCATATACTCATTCATAAATTTGTCATCACTAGATTTTCTTCTGTTACTGAAAATTACCACGAATCCCTGTGGTTTTAATATTTTTAAAAATTCTTTTTTAGTAGGTTCTGGTTCAAACCAATGAAATGCTTGCCCTGAAATAATTATATCTACCGATTCTGATTCTAATTTTGTATCTTCTGAATCTCCATCTATGGAATGGAAATTTCCATAACCAGTTAAATATTTCTCACCTGCTTCCCTCATTTGTACATTAGGTTCAATTCCGTATACTTGGTTTCCATTATCCAAAAATAATTTAGAAGAAATTCCTGTTCCAGAACCAATATCAGCAATAATATGCTCTTTAGTTAATCCAATTGCACTATTTAAAAACTTAATTATCTCCTTAGGATAATTAGGTCTATATTTTATATAGTTCTCAACACGATTGCTAAATCTAGATTTCGGATTAAATTCCTTCATTTCCATAATATCACCCACTATCAATTTTTATTATAATCATACATATTTTTTATTATACACAACTTTACAATTTATTTCACTTTGTAAATATTGAGCTATTAATATTAACCATTTTCTCCGTTCCTAACAATCAGGATGGTGCTAATGTTCTTCTTGAAAAGCTTCGTAATGATAACTTCTTAAAAAATGGGGTGTTAAAGTCTTTGTGCTGAACGCTAAACAGATTAATTCCTTATGTTTGCTTTAATATTTAAGAAAGGCTATAGATTAGTTACTTATCTACAACAATCTTATTTTAACTCATATTGATATAAATACGAACTGCATCTCTTAAAAATACTGCTAACCCAGGCTGCTCCTTATCATAATATGCCTTAAATCTTTCATCATCAACATACATTTGAGCAAGGTTAACATGTAATTCTTTGGTATAAGAATCACAAAAGTAGCTTAACCACTGGCGATGTAAATCTACTGCTTTTTGTGCTAGTTCTCCTCCTGGATCCTTAGTATCATATGCTGATTTTAATGTCTCCATCATATTAGAATTAAGTTTCTGTAACTCTTTATATTGTTCTTCAGTCATATTTTTTAGCATTTTATTTGATTTATCTACCTGCTCACTTCCATGCTTTTCCCTAGCTTCTTTTCCGAATTTCTCATCATTTTCACTAATCATTTTTTGTTTAAAGCCTTCAAATTTTTCTTGATCACTCATTTTAAATCTCCCTTCCTTTAATGCTATAGTCTTATCTACATTAGCTATCAATAAATCTATCTGATTTCTTTTTTCAAGGAGTTTTTCACGATGTTCTATAAGTGCAGCTGATTCATCAAAAGAAGTTGATGACACTATATCTTTTATACTCTCTAAATCCATACCTAATTCTCTATAGAATAATATCTGTTGTAATCTATCAACTTCCTCATTGCTGTATATTCGATATCCCGATGAATTAATTCTTGCTGACTTAAGAATTCCTATTTCATCATAATACCTAAGTGTTCTACTACTAATCCCTGCTAGATTAGCCAACCTTTGCACCGTATATTCCATTTCATTCACCTCCTTGTAAGTTTCCTATACACCTTTACGCTACGTCAAGGTCAATAGTTATCCTTGATTTTGTAATATATAATCTTAATAAAGTTAATAATATTAAATAACCCAAAGTTAAATCTTGCCATCTTAGAAAGGAATGTGAATTATGGATATTAATGAATCCTTGATATGTCCTAAATGCAAAGGAGTATATTTTGAAATTAAGAGGGAGGCTACTTATTTATATACATATAAATTAGAGACACCTTTGACAAAAAATTGGAGTGATGAAGATGAAACATTACCCTTTTTATTCGATAATAGGGAGTTATTAAGTAGTAATGAATATATTGAATGCAGAAATTGTGGTGCAATATATCCTTATGACCTATATAGTAATAATAAAATTCATTTTACGATTGTTCAAAAGGCAATACGATCTGACATTATTAAAGAACCTGAATTTCTTGGTTAAAATATATTAAAGCCAGTTAAGAAAATATAAGATTTCCTAACTGGCTTTAATATCTAACTTAAATCATTGTATTTAAATAATCCTGAAGTTTTATTAACATCCATAACAAACATTATACCTTTACCTGGTTCATCAATATCCATAGTTTCTTTTATGGATTTTATTATTATATCTGATTTTTCCTTTTCAATTATTATCATAACTACTTCTTTCTCCGGTTCAATATTCATCGAAAAAAACATAGTATTCTCATGTATTCCTGAGCCTCTTGCATTAATAATAGTTGCCCCTCTCGATCCTGCTGAAGTAGCGGCATCTACAACTTCTTCTCCAAGTCCTCTCTCTACTATAGTAAAAATCACTTCATATTCCATATTCTCTTGTCCTCCTGTTCTTGGATTAAAATTAGACCCCCCATAACTTTTTACACCTAAAACCTTCTTTACAGGTGAAGAGAAAATTATTCCATGGTTAGGTTTATTTAGATGAAACTTTTCAGTTAAAACTTCATGAATCTGATCTTCAAGTTTATCTTCTGAAATCATTAGTACTATTTCTTTCTTTGCTTCATCAAGTCCCAATATTTCTAAAATATGATTCTTAACTGTTCCTCTCCCTAAAAAAATAGTCCCTCCTGCCACACCAATTTTTTTTGCTTCCTTTAAAACCTTGCTTCCATTTCCCGAGTTTACTACAACAACTGATAAAACTAGTTCTTTATTGATCATATCTAATTCCAACTTAGCTCAACTCCTTTTTTCCAGCCTTACGTTCATATATTAATCCCAATATCTGTATAGCAATTAAAGGTGTCAGTGCTACCATAGCAATTACACCAAAAGCATCCATTAATACATCTGCCCCCTCTATTGCCTCTGCTACACCTTGAGCAAATGCCAATATAAAGGTAGCAGTCATTGGACCTGAGGCTACTCCACCTGAGTCAAAGGCAATACCTACAAATAGTTTAGGTGCAAAATAAGACAATGTTATTGCTAATAAATATCCTGGTACAAGAAAGTGCCATAATTTAATGCTAGGAATTAATATTCTTATCATAGAGAGAGATACTGCAACTGCAACTCCTATTGATAATGTATATAAGATTACTTTCTTTTTAATATGCCCACTAGTAACTTCTTCAATTTGTTCATTTAATACATATACTGCTGGTTCTGCAAATATTACTGTAAATCCAAGAACAAAGCCCATTGCTACAACAATCCAATTTCTATCAAGAGATGCAGCAGCATGTCCTATAGCAGTTCCTGCCTCCATAAACCCTGCATTTACTCCAGTTAAGAATAATACAAAGCCTATAAATGTATAAATCAAACCTTTTAAAATTTTATTAAGTTGTTTTTTAGATAGTTTAAAAAATATAATTTGAAATATAAAAAATAAGAATAATAATGGAATCATAGCCATTATAACTTCCATTGATATCACTGGTATTTCTTGTATGAAGGAAGCTAATATACCCTTCGTATTAACAGAGTGATAAGGTAAGCTTCCTGTTAGAGATTTTATGCCTGAAAACAGGCTCATTATAAGGACTGCCATCATAGGACCAGCAGAAGCTATGCCAACTAATCCAAAGCTTGATTCTTCAGATGCCTTTCCACCCTGTGTTGAAGACACACCTAAGCCTAGTGCCAGAATAAAGGGTACTGTCATTGAGCCTGTCGTGGCTCCACCTGAATCGAATGCTATTCCTAGAAATTCTTTAGGTGATAGGATTACTAGAAAAAATATTATGCCATATAATAGCGTTAAGAGTTTGTGTAATGGAATATTGAATATAATCCTTAATAATCCAACGGTAACTAATACACCTACTCCTATTGAAACTACAATTACAATACTTGTCTGGGATAGTACTCCAGAAGTTACTTCACTTACCTGTCTTGCCAGAACTAATAAGTCAGGTTCTGCAACATTTATAAAAAATCCAAGAATAAATCCAAAGATTATTATAAGCCAAATGTTTTTGGTTCTTGTTAGAGATGAACCCATTAAAGTGCCTATGGGCTGGATTCCTAACTCTGCCCCAAATAGAAATATAGCTAAACCAAATATAATAAATATTGCTCCAACTATAAACTTCCAAATTAAATTTGCTCCTATTGGGGCTATAGTGAAGTTTAGAATCAGCACCATAAGTGTAATTGGTAATACAGCAAATGTAACCTCTTTCAATTTCTGAGTCAACATATTCAAATAGTATCAGCATCCTTTCTGTATATAATATATATTTTCTAGTTTATAGATATTATATAATAGAGATTATTTCCATGTAAACCCTTTTTTTATTTCCCTAAAATCTTTTAATAAAACCAAGTCTAAATATAATCTAAAATTTAAAAAATTGAGGCATTATATTAATGCCTCAATTTGTATTCTTTTACTCATTATTTTGATCTTCTGACTTTATGAATTTAAACTAAAATATTTTTTTAATCCTTCTGCTATAGAACCTACTACTTTATTTTGGTAAGAATTAGTCAACAGAAGTTTTTCTTCATCTTCATTAGATAAAAAACCATACTCAATTATTATAGCTGGCATTTTAGTTTGATTTAGAACTATTAAATCCTCCCTATCTACAATCCCTTTATCAAGGGCTCCTGTATCTTTTACCATTTCATCTAATATCATCTGAGCTAATGTACTATTAGTGCCCTCTCTATTTGGATAATATAATACTTGAATACCATTTATATTATTATTATTTTCCATCGCATTACCATGAATACTAATAAATATCTCAGCTTTATTCTCATTAGCTATATCAGCCCTATGGTTATTATCTAAAAATTCATCAGTCTCTCTAGTTAGAATAACTTTATAACCCATAGATTTAAGCTTTTTGTACAATTTTTTACCTATTTCTAGATTGATATCCTTTTCATAATGATTGTTGACACTAATTGTGCCAGAATCTTTTCCACCATGTCCCGAATCTATAACTATTATCTTTTCTGATGAGATAAAACCTCTATTTAGAAAAGGAAGTCTTTGGAATACATTAAAAAAGATAACTATTAATACTATTAATGCTATGAGTAAAAAAAATGTTCTAATCCTACTAAATGCCATCTGTCTTTCCTCCAAGTGTCCTAATATTTTTACTAATCTTACTTTATTATTTAGATTATATCATATTTTTAAAGGTCTTTATACTGTCAAATAAATTCTTATTTTCTCTTATATGCTGTTCTGCGCCTACAACAGATATATAATTTTGTTGTAATATTTTTTCTATCATATCAGCAAAACCTCTTATATCTTCATCTGTATTATCTATTATTTCTTCATACATTTCCTTTATATCATTTTGGGTAACTCCAGAGAAATATATTATAGCCCTAATTATGTGATTTACTATCTTTTGCCCCTTTCCTAATTAATAATTCTGGGTAATTTTATTTTAAATCTATTTTTATTTATAAATGCAACTATATAATAACATATATTTATCTAATTAAATGGTTTAAATAATAAATAATAGGTAATTAATAGCATTAAAACAATGGATTATATTTCTTTCGTTAAGGTATATATAAAATAAAGTTAACTAAAAATAAAGTATAAGGAAAAGTTCATATGATAAAAAATAATATAGGTTTAAAACAAAAAATAATTGGTAAAGTTGCAGAATTTATGGTGAACAGTATAACTTCTTCGCCTCCCATAGCAGAGATAAATAAAACTTTAAAGGATTCAAAAGTAGCCTTTATAACTACTGCAGGAGTTCATCTTAAAAAAGACAAACCTTTTAATACTAATGGAGATCATACCCTTAGATTAATTCCTAGAGATGTTGATTTTGATGATTTGACAATTACCCATGATCACTATGATAAAAAAGAAGCTTTAAGAGATATTAATTGTGTGTTTCCTTTAGAAATTCTTAGAAATCTAAAGAATGAAGAATATATTAAGGATGTAGCTCCTCGTCATTTTGGGATTATGGGCTATATTCCTAAGGTTGATCTATTAATCAATGAATCTGCTCCTGAAATAGCTGATATATTAGTAGAAGATAATGTGGATATAGCATTATTATCTCCTGGATGATATATATGTCATCAATCTGTAGGATTGATTCAGCGAGAGATAGAATCTCGTGGTATAAGAACAGCATCGATTGTTCATTTACCTAAGGTTGTAGAAAAGGTTAGACCTCCAAGAATGATGCATATACGCTTTCCACTTGGAAGAACTTTTGGCAGGGCATTTGATACCCAATTACAAACAAGAATTGTAAAGGACTTGCTCGATTTCGCTATATATGGTGAACCTGAAGAATTAGTTAAATTAGATTATAAATGGAAATAAAAATATTATTTTAATGTAAAACACAGGATATTAGAATTAATATCCTGTGTTTTATCTTTTATTAATGTAATAAAATTCTATATATTTATTATCTTTAATCTCTATAACTTATTTCTTTACTTTATCAAGATTTTTAATTATTTTCTACTAAACTATATTTCAAAAGGTAAAAATACGGAGAATACGGAACCTTCTCCCAATATAGATTTTACTTTAATATATCCTCCCTGCTGAGAAACAATCTTTCTAGATAAAAACAGCCCTATTCCTACACCATCTATATTCTTAGGATTTTCACCTCTATAGAACCTTGTAAAAATTTTATTAATGTCTGCTTCTATTATTCCATCACCTTTATCTTCTATATCTATTCTGCAAAACAATTCATATTTTATTATTGACACGTGTATTTCAGTATTATCTGGACTATATTTTATTCCATTATCTAAAATATTAAATATGGCTTCCTGTGTCCACTTAGTATCATGATTACAGATTATATCCTTTTCACTACTAAATGTAATATTGATTCCTTTTTGTTCTGCCTTTGGTGATACCATAAGTATTGTCTGCAATACAGTCTGTGTTATGGATTGATTTTTTATATTTAATTTTATAATTCCAGTTTCTAGCCTTGACATCTTAATTAAGGACTCCATAAGCCAATTTAACTTTTCAATTTGACTTTGCATATTTTTAGTAAATTCTATCCTTCTATCATCTGAAAGACTAGTGTCTAATAATAGTGAATTGTATATATTAAGGTTAGCAAGTGGTGTTTTAAGCTGATGGGATATATCTGAAATCAATGATGTTAAGTCATCTTTTTCTTTTCTCTGCCTAATATTATGTGACTTTAAAATATCCGACAGTTTTATTACCTGACTTTGTAATTTGGAAAGCATAGTATCCTCAATTGTAGAAAAAATATCCCTTGGATTATCATCTATTATTGACTCAATAGTCTGACTCAAAGCCTCAAGTGTAGTATTCACATTTTTAGATACTAAGAAAACAAATATAGTGCAGATAGCTATTATAGCAACAGAAAAAATTGATACTAACCCAACTATATTTATATCAAAATTGGAAAGAAGATTTGAAATGATTCCTAGGAAAAAAGCAGAAAGAATTATTATTGATATAATAGTAACAATAACCAATTTCTTTATGGAATACCTCACCTATCATCACCCCATATATATCCTATACCAAATACGGTTTTAATAAAGATAGGCTTTGATGGGTCATCTTCAATTTTAGCTCTAAGTCTTCGAATATTTACACTAATAGTATTTTCATCTACAAAGTCACCATCTATATCCCAAATTTTATCAAGTATTTGTGTTCTTGTCAGTACCTTTCCCTTATTCTGAATAAATAGTTCCAATAGTTTTACTTCTGTTGCAGTAATAGATATTTCTACATCATCTTTAATAAATTTCAGCTTAGTAAAGTCAAATATAAGATCTTGATAATAATATATACTATCCCTTTCCCTAATTCTGCGTTTCATCACAGCCTTTATCCTCTCCTTCAATATAGGTAAAGAAAATGGCTTCGTTATATAATCATCTCCCCCTACTTTAAAGCCCTTTACTATATCCTCTTCTGTATCTTTAGCCGTTAGAAAGATAATAGGTACGCTCATATCTTCTCTAATATATTCGCAAAGTGTCATACCATTCTTATCAGGAAGATTTATATCTAATATTATCAAATCAGGATTATAATTCAATAATTCCATAGCCTGTTTGCCATTATATGCTGATAATACTATATATCCTTCACCTTGCAAAGAAAAGGATACTCCTTCATTTAGCAGCTTATCGTCTTCTATTATTAATATAGTACTCATATAATCAGATCCTTTACCTTTTATGTGATATATTATAACATGAAACGGACTATTTCTAGCCCGTTTATGTATTTTAAATTATTCTATTTCTCTTAGCCTTTCAACTACACTGATATTGTTAATATTAGTAAAGCATAAAACAGGTATTAATCCAGAAATAATAATTAAAATAGGCATACATATAACTATTGGCAATATGGTAAAGTGATAACTAAAGAATGACATTCGCCCAGCATATGAGTTAACCCCAAAATAAATAGTTGGTATACCTACTATCAAAACAACAGCAAAAGTAATTAAAGCATAGTATAGTCCCTCAAAAATAAGCATTTTTTTAAGTTGTTTATTTGTCATACCTATACTTTGTATTGTTGCAAATTCCTGTCTACGGGATATAATACTTGTAATCATAACATTTATAAAATTCAGTATGCCGATTAATCCAATAATAAGACTTAAAGTATATCCTACGGCATTGTAAGTGTTTATCATATCATTATACTCCTGTTCATAAACTGCTTTTGAACGATAGTCAAGAGTTGGAATTTCTTCTATCTTATTTTGAATATACTGATCTACTCTGGGAATATATTCATCTTCTACGTTAAATAATGCAGTCATTATTGAAAGATTATCTGTATATCTTGCATATTCCTCCGATGGAATATATATGTTAACTGCACCTACAATAAATTTCCCACTATACATATGTAATGGTAAATTATTTACAATTGCCATAACTGTATATTCTTTGTTTTGCTCTTTATCAGATGATAAAGTTATCTTATCACCAACACTATAAATATTTATATCCCAGCTCTTCTTTACCATTATTACATAATTTCCAGTTTTAAATAACTTACTGTTAAATTCTCCCTCAACTACATATTTATTAAGCAACGGATAAAGTATATTATCTATACCATAAATATCAATCTGTATCTCTTTATCTCTAATAATATTTTCCAAAGCAGATGCATATATCGTATCTGCTGTTTCCAGTTTATCTTTAGCTAATAGTTCTATTTCATCAGTAGTTGGTATAATTATTTGTCTGTTATATAATTTACCAATACCTTCAACACCTGCAAGCTGTTCTATTTCATTACATAATTCTTCTGTAACAGCATTGGGATTTTCCTCCTCAAAACGCCATCTATAAAAAGCAGCATCACCTATTGTAAAGTCTGTACCAGCTCGTCCACTTAAGTATTTATCTATATCAAAACCAGAGACAATTGTGTAGACACTATTCAGCAAAATCATACTAAGTGAAAGAGAAATTATGACTACGAAAGCCTTTTTCTTATTTCTGAATAGATTAGAAAATGCCATCTTATATAGCCTTATACCCTTCGCAGACTTTTTGGTCTTTTTCTTCCCATAATTGGATAGACCTGTATATCTAACTGCTTCCATAGGAGATGTTTTAGCTGCATATCTAGCAGGTTTGTTGCAGCTTACTAGTACAGTGATAATTGAAAATAATGCAGATCCAATAAATATAATAGGATTTATTGAAATAGCAGAATGTGAAAATGTCAAAATTTGTAGAACATATGGTAAAAGGATGATTCCTACTAAATATCCAATAGCTAATCCAATAGGAACACCTATAAAAGAAAGTATCATTGCCTGTTTGATAATTAGTTTTCTTAGTTGTCTTGATGTTGTACCTATTGTTTTAAGAAGTCCATAAAATCGTACATCCTTCACAACTGATATATAAAATAAATTGTATATAATAAGATAACCGCTTAACATTATTAATGATAATAAACCCAATAATGTCAGTACATCACCTAATCCTATAGATGAATCATTACCCATATATGCCCAGTTTATTCCATAGGAAATACTACCTTCTTCAAAACCACTATCATGTAATATTTTAAGTAACTTTTCTTCAATATTAAATTTATTATTGAGCATTACATCAAGAAGGATTGTACCTGTATAAGAACCGTCTTCTTTAGAACGTTTCTGGTCTATATCTGAAAGGTTTTTCTCTATAAATTCTTTTGATACACAAGCTGAGCTTGCCATGGATACAATATCACCTTCATAATATCCAGTTAAAACAAAATCCTTGCTATAATATTTGCCATCAATACTATAATCTAAAGTAATACTTTGCCCTAATTCATGGCCTAAACCTAACATATCTAAAGTTATAGTATCTAGTACAATTTCATTTTCTTTCTTTGGCATAGCACCTTTATTAAGAGGGGATATAAAACTATATTTAGCTTCATTTTCATCTACATAGCCCATTTCAATTTGTCTTTTTGCAAGTTCTGGATTTTCTGCAAGAGCTACTGGAACAGTTATTCCATATTCTTTTATGTCCTTATGTTTCTTTATAATTTCGTACTCTTCTGTTGTAAGATATTTAAATCCTCCATGACTTGAAGTACCTACTTGCCTCATAGTACTATATTCAACAGACTTAACCATACTCATTCCTATGGTAAACACCGTTGTAAATAACACAGTTGTAAGTATAATAGCTAGGACAGCAAAAATATTTCTCATTCTATTAGCTTTAATACTGCGTTTTGCTAATTTTTTTACAATAGCCTTGTTATTATTTTCATACATTATCTATCACCTCTTACAATCTGCCCATCTTCAATACGAATAGTTCTATCTGCAAGTTGAGCAATCTCTTCATTGTGAGTAATCATAACTATTGTCTGATTAAACTTTTCACTGGTTATCTTTAAAAGGCCTAATACCTCCTGACTTGTTTTACTATCTAAGTTACCTGTAGGTTCATCAGCTAAAATTATAGCTGGTTTTGTAGCAAGGGCTCTAGCTATGGCAACTCGCTGTTGTTGTCCTCCAGATAAATTATTAGGTAAATTATTGATCTTTTCAGTAAGACCAAGGGTTTTAATAATATTATCTACATGATTCTTATCTATTTTATTACCGTCAAGTTCAATAGGAAGTACAATATTCTCATAGACATTTAGTATAGGAACTAGATTATAGTTTTGAAATACAAATCCTATATTTCTACGTCTAAATACCGTCAACTGATCATCAGTCATAGAAAAAATATCTTTATCATCCACATATACCTTTCCATCAGTTGCCCTATCTAGGCCTCCTAACATATGTAGTAATGTACTTTTTCCACTGCCTGATGTGCCGACAATAGAAACAAATTCACCCTTTTTTATCTCAACATCAACTCCATCAAGAGCTTTTACTATATTCACATCCTTGTCATAATACTTTTTCAGATTCACTGCTTTTAGTATAATCATTTTAAATCCTCCCTTTAAATAAAAAATAGACTGTAATTTTCCTTACAGTCTAAATTATATAGTTTACTTCTTACAATCTTCTTACAATCTTCTTTTAATCATCTAGTATTTCAATACCTACTAATTTCATTAAATATTTTGCATTGGTTGAGGTCGATCTGCCTAATCTAATTTTATAATCAAAATGTATTTTATTATCTTTATATTCCTCAGAAAAATGATAGTTTTTTATTCTATTATATTTATCCAACACACATAGTTCTAAATCATGAGTAGTTATTGCTCCGATTACTTCTAGTTTATTTAGATTAGCAAGAACATTTTTGGCTCCCAATATTCTGTCTATGGAATTTGTTCCTCTAAAGATTTCATCAATAAGAAAAATCATATTTTTATTTTCCTTTGCCTCATTAATAATATCTTTTATTCTAAGAAGCTCTGCATAAAAAGTTGATATTCCATTTTTCAAATCATCTGTTACTCTCATAGATGTATATATACTCACTATTGGGCAAGACATTTTATTAGCATATACAGGTCCTCCACTATATGCTAATACTAAGTTGATTCCTAATGTCCTTAAAAATGTAGTCTTTCCCGACATATTTGACCCTGTAATAATAAAAATATTATTATCCATATCTATATCATTTAATATTCTTATATCACTATTTATAAGTGGATGTCCTAAACTGTCTGCTTTTACTTTTAATTTAGAATTATCAATAGTTGGAAAAGAAATATCTTCTTCTATTTGTATCAAAACACTTAGACTAGATAATGCTTCAATTTCTCCTATAGCTTCAATCCACCTTTCTACTTCTAAACCATATTCTTTCTTCCAATTCTCCAATAAATAAGCACACTCATAATCCCACAAAAATAGTCCATTAAATAAAAAATATATTAAGGCGTTATTGTATCTTAGATTTATTTTTTCTGTAATTCTATCAAGTTCTTTTATTCCCAGTACAGATGAGTAGCCTTTATTAAATAAGATTTCTTTTAAATCCTTTAATTTTTTAGATTCAAATTTTTCTTTTTCTATTAATTTTAATATATCTAAATAAGTCGCTAAATTAGATTTAAATTTTCCAACTGGTATCAATATTCTATTGAGTTTGGAAAACCCTATTACCCATAATAAATATTGGAATAATATCAGTAATGGAATCAATGAA
Source organism: Tissierella sp. MB52-C2 (assembly GCF_030931715.1). Classification (NCBI taxonomy): domain Bacteria; kingdom Bacillati; phylum Bacillota; class Tissierellia; order Tissierellales; family Tissierellaceae; genus Tissierella; species Tissierella sp. MB52-C2. The sequence goes on along the minus strand of NZ_CP133261.1, from coordinate 1,454,438 downwards.
TATATTTCTTTAACTTTAAATACTATAATTCCTATGGATAATGGTATAACAAATATTGGAAGGAAATGAAGAAACTTTTTTATCTTCTGTGATTTCATCAATTCTTCATTATTTTTAGTATATTCGATTAAGCTTTCAGGATTTTGTAATTCTTCTTTATGTTTTCTTCCTAGATATTCTAATTCTTGGCAAAAATCTAGCTTACTTCCCAATTCCTTTATAGCTTCTTGCCTTAAGTATATTTCATCTTTATTATACTGAGCTTCCAACAAAGTTTTTGCTAATTTTCTTCTACCATTCCATGTATTAGCTATATTTATAAACTGAAACAAAGACTTTTTTCCTACTATATCTAAATCAAAGGAATATTTATGCTCCTTATTTATAAACTCCTCTCCAATATCATTAAAATCAATCCAATTTCCATTAATTCTATCTAAATATCTATTATTTATCCTTACAATTTCTTTTGAAAAATTTAATTTCTCTTTAATTTCATTGTGGTATATTATGAAACAGATAAACAATATAGCTAAAATAAAGTCTATAGCTAAATAAGCAGTTTTATAGTCTATCTTAATAATTAAGTATGTAATAGATATAATAGCTATAAATATTATAAATCTAGCAGTACTAATTAAACTAGAAGTATTGGTATATCTTTCAATATTTTCATTATGTTTTTGTATTCTCATTGTAAATTTATCTTTAATCATATTAAATCACCTACTCTCATTATACATAATATTTTCAGTAATTCTATTAATTTCTTAAAATTCATACTTTAAATGTGGAAAAATAAGCTGCACTTTTCTTTACAGCCTATATTTTAAATTCTTTTATTGTATTACTCAATTCCTTTACACTACTATATCCTGTCTTAGCTATATCATATATTCTTTCGCTTTCTTTATTTATGTCAAGAATATTTGCTGCAATGGCTTCTGACGCCGCTGCTGCCTCATTGGCAGTATAAGAAATATTATCCATGCTTTTTTCAATATCTTCTGCTGATTTAAATACTTCATTGGAATTTGAAGCCAACCCTTCTATAATCTCTATAAATTTAGAGCAATCAGAGTTATAGTAATCTGCAACTTCTATTAATATATCATAACTACTCAATATTCTTGTATCTACCATTTCCAACAAATTAGCTGCAGAATTAGCTAATTGCCCAACAGCTTCTAATACTTGATTTACATTTTCTTGTATTGAGTTAACTGTATTTGCCGATTGCTCTGCCAATTCCCTTACCTCCTTAGCCACTACTGCAAATCCAAGACCATGTTCTCCAGCACGTGCTGCTTCAATAGAAGCGTTTAATGCCAATAGATTTGTTTGAGATGCTATATTCTTTATACTATTTGCTAAATCCTTTATATTATTGACTATTTTTACATCATCAAGGGATTTTTGTAAAGTTTCTTTTGATTCTTTATAAATGATCATCCCCTCATTCTTAGAATCAATACTATTATCTCTGATTATATTGGAACGTTTTTCTATTTCTTTCGATAATGTAAAGCTGTCCTCTGATCTCGCTAAGGATAATTCTATATTCTTCTTCATATTTGATATTCTAGATGCAATGTTTGATACGGTATTAGCACTTAAGTCCATACTAGCTGTAATCTCTTCTGTAGATGCAGAAGCTTCTGCTATTTGATATTCTAAACCAGAAATTAATTTTTCTATATGTTTATTTCCCTCATAAGTCTTTTCACTTTCTTTAGATACAATCAATAACACATTCTGTAATTGTTCTATTGCAGTATTTAAAGCCTCTGCTGTCTGTCCAAATTCATCTTTATTTTTTAGTGCAATTCTATGAGTTAAATCACATCTAGCCAGTGCATCCGCATAATCCTTTATCTCCAATAATGGCTTTCTAATTCTTTGTACTATTAGCCAACTAACCATAATTCCAGATACGATAAATAATAACAGTAATAATAATGTTTGCCATTTTAATGCATCAATTTCAGCATTAACTTCAGACCTAGATATGGTTATACCTAAATACCAATCAGTTCCAGGAATCTTTGAATATGTATTATAATAGGTTTCACTATTAAATTCATATTCTACAAGCCCTGCTTCCTCTGAATTAACAATTTCTCCATAAGCTCTTCCCATATCATTATAGGATTTATCTTCATTTCCCTCTATAATATAATTTCTTTTATTTAATACTTGTTCCACATCGCTATGTGCAATGATTTGCCCATCTTTATTAACAATAAAAGCATATCCTTCATTACCAACTTTTATATTTTCTACTATATCATTAAACTTTCTCGCATCATATACTTCACCTAATATTCCTATTATATTGCCATCATTGTTTTCTATTGGAGATGTTATAATTGAAATTAATTTTTGAGAACCTTCTGATACAAGAGGAGGTGTTATAACAGTATCTCCCTTAATTGACAATTCAAAATTTTCCTGTCCCTTAAGACTAAATCTCTCCCCATTTGTATTTATAGTATCTCCATTAGGTAATGAGATTTGATACGACATTACTCCCAGCTTTTCTATCTCTTTTTCTAGGACTAATTTTTGTCTAATCCAATCCATAGATACTATGGATTCATTTCTAGTCAATGCTTTTACAGTTTCCTGCCGATGTTTTATATCTTCTCCTAACATCTTTGAATTATCTTCCACAATTCTTTCTAATGCTGTTACATAACTATCCTTTAATGCCTTAGCTGATCTATTATAAGTCAATACTCCCAATGAAACACATACAGCTGTTACAAGCAAGCAAATTCTAAAGGTAATTTTGGTTCCTATACTAGTATATCTGTTGGTACATTTCTTTCTGCCTGTCAATTTTTATCCTCCTAAATTAATTATAATAATAATTCCAAATTATGCAAAATTATCCATCTACTAGATTACTATACCTTTTTCGAGCATTTGTAGCAACTAGTATAATAATATTTAATACTACTTAATATTAAGTTAACAGATATTTAACATTTATCTAACAGAAAGACTTTAAGAATTAAAATTTTCTATTTCGAATATAGGCATTATATAAATCCTCTACTCAATACAAAATAGCAATCCTGAATAAGTTGTAAGGATATTTTTCTTATATTATTTATAGTATTCTTTATCCTAGACCAATATTTAAAGATAATAATTTAATTTTTCCTCTATTATCATAATAATCTATAGTTAATTGGGTAAGTATAGATTATTATAATAATAGAGGTGATTTTATGAAAAAATTAATCAGTATTGAGTACTGTACTTCTTGAGGTTATTTAGGAAGAGCAGTTGCTCTAACACAGAACATATTAAATGAGCATAAAAATTCCTTAGAGATGGTAAATATAATTCCATCTTCTGGAGGCGTCTTTGAAGTAAAACTTGATGATAAACTTATTTTTTCTAAAAAAGAATCAGATCGTTTTCCAAATGATAATGAAGTTGAAGAATTAATCAAGAAAAGTTTAGCTTAATTTTATAGAGCTACTGGGAATCCAGTAGCTCTATCTCATATGTTACTTTTATAATCTACATATTCGGCAATCTATCTTTCTACGTCATATATTATTGTATTAATAATCTCCTTTTCTAAAATGAGTAATGACTTCCACACCATCTCCAGCTAAGTTAACATAATAGCCTACATCTTCTAAAAAGTTTTGAAGTAGTTCCTGTATATCACCATCGTCCTCTACTATTAAAATCTGTTTCAAATCTATCACCTAGTATAAAACATTATAACATTTCTTTGTGTATTTTACATGAAGTTGCAAAATTATTTTAAGTAGATTTGCTCATTTATTAAGGTTATTCACTTACTTTTTCTTTTAAAATACAAGAATTTATATAGATAATATTAATAGTTTCTTATCATAAAATCAGTCATGCATTTTTTATAATTATTAAGAACTAATGGTCTTTATACTATATATGACTGCAGTTTTATATTTCTCAAAATATAGTATAGAAAGAAAAACTGTTATTAATTCTACTATAGGTAAGGTCAGCCATATTCCTTCTATACCTATTAACTTTGGTAATATTTGCAAGGAAATAATTATGAACACAAATCCTCTACACAAGGAAATAATCATAGATGATCTTGTTTCTTCTTTTGATTGCATATAGGATGTGATTACTACATTTAATCCCATAAATAGAAATCCTATAAAGTAAAGCTTTATTCCATTAATAGTTATATTCATTAACTCTATATTATCTTTTATAAATATTGAAACTAATTGTTTCGGAAATAAAACACCTACTAAATAAAATAAGATTCCCAGTCCTAGTGCAAAGTATATCCCTAGTTTCACTGACTCATAAACTCTATCCATTTTTTCTGCCCCATAATTAAAGCTTATTATAGGTTGAATCGCCTGACCCACACCGATAAAAATGGCAGTACATATTAAAGATAAATTTGCAATAATACTATAAGCAGAAACCCCAATATCTCCGACTATATCCAATATGGATTTATTAAAGGTAAATATTACAATACCTGCCGATATCTCGATTATAAAGCTAGAGCCTCCATTTGAAATTATTCTCTTTATAATATTTAAGTCTATTTTTGGCTTTATGAATTTCATTTTATTATTTTTTCTAATGAAGTGAGTGCTTAAAATAATTAGTCCTATTATAGGAGAAAGACCAGTAGCCAAAGCTCCTCCCCACATCCCCCATCTAAAAATAAATATAAATACATAATCTAATATAACATTTATAATACTGCCTACAAGCATTCCCAACATAGCTAACCTAGGTGCACCGTCATTACGTACAAATACTGTTAGAGTAGTATTTAACAAAAATGCTATACTAAAGAACATAAGTATACCTAAGTAATCTTTAGACATTTGAAATGTTGCATCTGAAGCCCCTAGAAAGTAACATATTTCATCTAAAAAAAACATACGTACCAAAGTCAATATAATACCTACTATAATAGACATAAATATAGATTTAGTAAAAATATGATCTATTTTATCATGTTCATTTTTACCCCTATTTATAGATAGTACTGTTGCTCCCCCTATTCCAAATAAAAGCCCCAAACCATTAAATACATTTATCATAGGTATGGAAATATTCAATGCAGCTAAACCTTGACTTCCAAGCGCTCTCCCAACTAGCATAGTATCCCCCAAAACATACAGTGAAGTTCCTAGCATCCCACCTACACTAGGTATAAGATACCTAATAAATATCTTTCGAACATCATCTTTTAATAAATCCACTTTACTATCCAATTTCTACCTCCAAAATAATATTAAAGGGAGTACCTAAAAATTATTTAAATTTAAAGATACTCCCTCGATATTCTATTATACCATATATTGTCAAATAGATATAAATACATATTATTTAAAAATTCTAATTCAATATCAAATATCCTACATTTCTCCATTAACCTCTTATTTCTAAAAGTTTAGTTTTCAATTCTTCTTCAATTCTATTTAGCTCAATTTCTGCTTCTTTTCTCTTCTGACGACCTTCTATTTGAATACGCATAACTTCATCAAGAGTAGATATTAATGATTCATTGGTAATACGAAGTGTCTCAATATCCACAATTCCTCTTTCTGATTCTTTCGCTGTTTCAATAGTTGCCATTTTAAGTGTTTCTGCATTTTTTCTCAATAGTTCATTGGTCATATCTGTAACTTCTTTTTGTGCCTTTGCAGCCTGAGATGAATGAGTAACTCCTAAAGCTAAAACCATCTGACTTTTCCATAGTGGAATTGTATTTACAATGGTTGATTGAATTTTTTCAGCCATTATAGTATCATTTCCCTGAACTAAACGGATTTGTGGTGCCATTTGAATTGAAATCATTCTAGTTAATTCTAAGTCATGAATTTTCTTCTCAAAACGGTTACAAAGAGCAGTTAAATCATTAACAGCCTGTGCATCCTCTGGCGAACCACTGATAGTTGACTTCTCTATTAGAGCAGGTAATTCCTCAGCTTGAACTTTAGCAAGTTTCTTTTTACCTGCTAAAATATACATGGAAAGCTCTTTAAAATATACCTTATTAAGTTCATACATTTTGTCAAGCATTGCTATATCTTTTAACAACTGTATTTGATTTTTTTCTAAAGCTTCACAGATTTTATTTATATTAACTTCTGCTTTATCATATTTTGCTTTCATTGCCGTAAGTTTGTTAGATGACTTTTTAAAAAATCCTAAAAATCCCTTCTCCTCTTCTTCTACCTCAAAGCTTTTTAATTCTGTTACAACACCAGAAAGCATCTCTCCAATTTCTCCTAAGTCCTTGGTTTTTACATTATTTAAGGCAGTCTCTGAGAAATCTGCTATCTTTTTTTGAGCTCCTACTCCATATTGTAAAACTTGGTTGGATTTATTTAAATCAATCTGATTTGCAAAATCATCTACCATTTTTTTCTCCTCTGGAGAAAGCATACTTTCATCAAGCACTGGTTTTTGAATTTGTACGTCCTCTTTAATTAATATATCTTTACTTAGTCCTCCTTCAGTAGAACTATCATCATCAAAAGGTTCAAAAGTTAATGTTGGAATCTCATTATTCATTTTTTATCCTCCATAGTTTTATTTTCTAACTTTCATATTTTTCTCTGTTAGTCCTTCTTGTGCAAACATGGTTTGCAGTACAGATATATCCGTGGATATATCCATTGCCACATCTTCAAACAAACTATCCAATAAATTTTCAAAAGCAAGATTAATAGTATCCATTGTATCCTCTATTTCTTTCTTTGCACTTGAAATATTTTCTCCCTCTATGGGCTGATAATCTAATTTCCTATAGGCATCTACTAATTTTAATGTTGTTGGCAAAAAGTACTCTGTAAATTTCTTTATTTCGGAAAACTTTTCAGGATGAATTTCTACATAATCAAAAATTCTTCCAGTTACCTCTTCTAACCTATCTAGTTTTTGTGAGATTTCCTCCCCTGGAATTGCAATATTGGCATCTTTAATTTCTACAACAAATTTGCGTCCTTCATCTATTGCTTTTCTAATCTCTGGTTTTAATTCATCTTTTTTACTGCCTTCTTCCTGTTTCAAGTTTTCGTTTGTTGTTTCATATAGTTGTTTTTCCTGCTCTTCTAAATTCTTTATTTCTATATTTTTCTGCAGCTGAAGATATTGTTCATAACATTCGTTATTTAACATAAAACAAGTATTTTTATCATCTATATGTCCCTCTGGAAACATACCTATGGTAATCATTTTACGTAAATCTTTTACTACAGCTTTGTTACTTAATCCCGTTGCTGAAGAAAGCTCATTAATTAAACAATAATTGCGTCCTCGTAACTGTATTATATATCTTTGAAATCTTTTTAACCTTTTACGAATTCTTCCTCCATTCATAAACAAGATTACACTTAAAGCAAATAATGGAAAAATTCCGATGGCACCATTAAGCAATCCCCTATCTCCATTAAACATAAATGTTAATATCAACCCAAGTATTGGTACTCCAAATAGAATACTTCCTATGGATCCAAATACAGTAAACAATATATTTGACACATGTCCAACTGATACAGTGAACTTAGTTGGTTTTAAACCTACTTTACCAGGTCTATAAGAATTATTGTAATTATTCATAGCATTAAAGTTATCTCTTTGATGTTTCAGTTTTTGTTGCCTAAATGTCTGTGATTCCTTGTCATAACTACTCTGATAATCATTAGCCTTATCAGTTTGACTATTCCAAGTTTTATTTCCACAGTTATGATTATTTCCTGGTTTCAAATTAATTGACTTTCTAACCTCATCAAGTGCACCTTTAACAACATTCTCAATATCTCGATTTAACCTCTTAAAATCTCCATTATTTAGTGCATCATGAACTATATTTTTAATCTCATCATTTAAATTAAATTTACTCCTTCTATTCATATCTTCCTCCAAATAGTTAACTTTAGAATATGCCTTTCTTTGTAACACTAAAAGTATTTTTACTATTTCGTAAATCATACCATATCTTATTTTCGAAATCAACTATGCATTGAAAATGTGTATTTATTATATACATCTATCTACTTTAATATTAAAATACATAAACTTAAAGAATCAATGATATATGGGATTTTGTTAATTTTTCCGTTTTCAATATTTTCATTTTGATTCCTCTTTATGGTTATAAGTTTATGATCCTATGTGACATATATATTTTTATATAATTTTAGATATAGTATCTATTTTACTTTTATAATCACCACTATTGAAAACTCTGTACCAGTATAGCTAATATCAAATACCCCCCTATACTTATTTACAATATCTTTTATGTTTTGCAGCCCAAATCCATGATATTTCCTATCCTCTTTGGTCGATACAATAGTTCCTTTGTGGGTTAAAATATCTCCTACTTTATTGTTGATGACAGAATAACTAAAGTATCCTTTATCTACTCGACCCTTTACAATGATTTTACGTTGTGATACTTCTTTTATTCTCAATGAAGCCTCTATTGCATTATCAAGTGTATTAGCAAATATTGAACATAAATCCATATCATCTATTGTAATTTTTTCATCAATTGCAATATTTATATTACAATCTATTTCATTTTGAACTATCAAATCATATTTATTATTTAAAACTGCATTAATTATACTATTCTTACAAAATACTTTATTTCCATAAGAAATAGATTTTTCAACTAAGCTTTCAAAATATAGTTTTGCTTTCTCTATATCATTATTATCAATATATGATCCAATAATTTGTAGATGATTATTCATATCATGGTATATTTTCCTTGTTTCAAATTGCTTTTCCTCTAATGATTTATAGTAGTCATATTGCAATTTATAATTTTGATTATCTAGTCTAACCTTAACACCTTCGATTATATATTGTATAAGAAATATAATTCCAACATTTGATATAATACATACCAACGCTATTAGATATGCTTTATATGCTTCATCAAAACCTGTAAAAATAGTTGTTGATACTATGGAAATTAGAGGTGTAATACATATTATGTCTATGAGTATCCAGGTTTTATCATTAATATATTGTTTAGCATATGAAATTTTATCTTTTATAACCTTATAAATTCCAAACCAGAGTAAAGCTAATGCAAAATACCATATTATAATATATGTTTTGTAACTTAAAGCTCTACTCAAAATTGAATCATAGTTATTACCTAAAAGATTAATTGAAACTACCATTGGATAAAGTACCATAACAACAGATATCTTTTTAATAGTGCTTCCTTCATAGCATATTATCATAACACCTATATATCCAATTAATGCATATACTACATTTACAATATCATTAACAAATATAACAATTGTTACTATAAAAGATAATCCTGTAAATGCAATTAATCTGAATACTATATTTTCTTTTATGTCAACAAAACATTCATTGACTTTATAAAAGCTTATTCCCGTTAAAACAATTACAAAGATCAATGAAATATAATAACAATATGAAAATAGTAAATTCATAATATATTCCCCTTATCTAAGCATAGTTTTAGCAAAGGCTATCATTAGATCTTGATATTTGCTCCTACTTATTGGAAGCTTTTGTCCCTTAATCTCAAGCTCATTATCTTCAACACATGATACAAAGTTTAAGTTTACTAAGTAACGTTGATGTATCCTTATAAAGAAACTGGGAACTTCCTTCTCAATATCATCTAGCTTTCCATAAAATTCATAGGTATTTTCATCTGTTACAACTATTAATTTACGTTTATCACTTATGAAATAAATAATATCATGGAAATAAATCCTATATATATTTCTATTTAACTGAATCATTAAAAACTTATTTTGAATACTATCGATTTGCTTTAAAGCTTGGCTCAAAATGTCTAATATTTTTTCTTCCTTATATGGTTTAAGTACATAATTAAGAGCTCTCACTTCATATCCATTAAATACGTAATCGGCAAACCCAGTCACAAAAATAATCACTGCGATATCATTTATATCTCTAATTTGTTTTGCAGTCTCAATACCATTTATTCCATTCATTTCTATATCTAAAAAGATAATATCAAAGCAATTCTTATTCTTATTAAGTGATTCTATTAATGACTCACCATCTTCACATTCCATAATATGAAAATCTATACCCTTAAGCTCAAGTTGAGTACTTATAATAACTTTTAAATTGTTTCTTTGTACTTTTTCATCATCACATATGCAAATATGAAGCAAATAAATCACCTCCAGAATCATTATAACACAGGTTTATTACTTTTTTGTCAAATATATACTCACACTCCAAATATTACAAAATCCATACCATTTATTACATTTTCTGCGGTTCAATCAGAATACCAATTACGTTAACATATATATGCAATCTTTAAATTATAAAAGGAGGTATTTAATATTGAACAATAACAAAATAGTATTAAAAAATGTATCTAAGAAGTTTGGGAAACATACTGCCCTTAAAAATGTTTCTCTTGAAATCAATAATGGAATGTTTGGTTTAATAGGACCTAATGGTGCTGGTAAGACAACTATGATGAGATTGATGACAACATTAGAAGAACAAAGTAAAGGAAGTATTTCTGTCAATGGATTCGATACGATTAAAGACAAATTGGAAATAAGAAAAATAATAGGTTTTTTACCACAAGATTTTGAAGTTTATCCTGAACTAAAAGCTATAGAATTTTTAAACTATATTGGAAATCTTAATAAGATTAATAATAAAGATACCGTTGTAAATAGCCTGCTGAAAAAAGTAAATCTATATAGTGATAAGGATAGAAAAATTGGAGGGTTTTCTGGAGGAATGAGACGAAGACTTGGTATTGCTGCTTCTTTAATTAAGAATCCTAAAATACTAATAGTTGATGAACCAACTGCAGGATTAGATCCAGAAGAAAGAATTCGCTTTAGAAGTATGATTGTTGAGTTGAGTCAAGATAGAATTGTAATTCTATCTACTCATATAGTTGAAGATATATCTGCATCTTGTGAACAAATCGGCTTACTTGTAAGAGGTGAATTGGGCTATGTAGGAAGACCTTATGATTTTATTGATACGGTAGCTAATAAATCCTGGGAAATAATGATAAAGGATAAATCTGAATTAGTAGATATTAAAGAAAAATATCAAATTATAGCAATAACTCAAATGAAAAAAGAAACAAGTATACGAGTTATTTCAGAATCAAAGCCTTCTATAAATTCAGTTCTTGTTAACCCAAACTTAGAAGATGCCTACCTGTATTATATGAAAGATCAATAAAAGGAGCTAAATATATGAATAGTATAAAACATATTTGTTTATTAGAACTTAAAAGAATATTTAAAAGCTATATGCTTTATTTAGGAATATTAGTAATGATTATCCTTTCAGTAGCCATCTCGCCAATATTTAAATCTTCTTATTTGTTTATAGGTACTGCCACTATACAATATATTTCTAGAAATGTTGTTATGTTAGCAGGATTAATCTTTATCCCTATACTTATGGGATTTCTATTTTATCAAGATAGAGCTATTGGTAATATGAATATTGTTTATACACAACCAGTAACTAGATGGCAATACTCTATTGGTAAATTTTTAGCTGCCTTTGGGACTATATTATCCTTCCTTATAGCTCTAAATATATTGACAATGATTGTAGTCCCACTATTTTTTGGCAGATACCCATATAATCCAAAGCCATTCATCCAAGGATTTTTATTATTTCAACTTCCAAGTATGTTCTTCTTAACAGCTCTAAATTTCTTTATAGCTAATTTAATAAGAAATTCATTTATAAGTACACCTTTATCCATGATATATCCTTTTTTTGATGGTGGTTCTATAATACCAGAAAAATTAAGTTTTAGATATACAGATCTTATAAGAATATTTTATCCTCTTGCAGTTAGAGGCTATAACAATACTATTCCTGAAGGTCAAATGAATCTTATACTTAAAAACATATTATATTTAACTATCACTGGAACTATATTCTTACTTGCTAGTATTATAATTTATTCTTTCAGAAAAGGAGAGTGATGTAGATGAATATATTAAGTCATTTTAAAACAAAATCGAAGTTTATAAAATATATAATGGTTATTTTACTTATGCTAGTCATTGTCACTAGCATAATGGGAGATTCCTATACATGGACTATGCTCAAACTCACATTAGTTATTCTACCTTCTCTATTCACAGTAGATATAATATCGGAGGTCTATGAAAAAAAACTTGAAGGCATGATTTTTTTAACTTCAACACCGTTATACAAACAATTTATAAAAAGATTTTTAGCTGGAATTCTACTAGGAGGAATAGCCATAATTACCTCTTTTTTTATAGCTTCCTTAGGCAAACTTACAACCTTTACTATCACCAGCTGTCTATTAATATTGCTTTCCTCAATATATATAGCATTGCTAGGAGTAACTTTCTCCAATATTACAAAGAAATCCATCTTAGGTTTTTTTATATCCATAATCTTCATAGGTATTTTTATGACTAGCTCAGATTTTAACGAAAGGTATTTATTAATTTCACCTTTAATAAATGGCTTATATATCACTCAGGATTTCTATTTGTCTAATATACTTTCTTTAACTATGATGAGCCTACTACTTTTCTACTTTAATATCTTTTGGCTCGGTAAAGGAGAGAAAGTCAGAGAAACTGCAAGCATACTATTTTTAATATTATTTGTTATTATAGGTTCTATCTTATTTGGCAACTTTGCTTACGGAAACTATGAAAAAAACAAATTGAACGAAATAGTAGCAAATGTAGAAAATGAAACCCAATATATATTATTGAGTGAAAACAAAGCAGTTAAAGATTTTATGGTGAAAAAAGGACTTGCATACTCAGAGGATATTAATAAGATAAAGGGCTATAAAGATAAAAACATAGTCATTATATCTGATAAGGATAATTTAGATTTATTAGATATAAATAATTTAGGTTTTGTAGAAAATGGCATCAATTTTGATGGAAAAACTATTTTAAATGGCAGTGCTATTTGTATAGTCAAAGATAATTTATATAATAAAAATAAAAAATCTCTCTTCTTTATTTCAAATAATTGGAATGAGAAACAGCTAAAAATGTTCTTTGATGGTTGTTTAGATAATTTAGTAATTATGGATGACAGGGATTGGCTTCTAAGAAGTAAGAATACTAATATTAAAAATACAAATAGAAATATGGAACTCAATGAAAACACATGGTATACGGATTCTTATGAGAATACTCGCATTATATATAGATATATAACTTCCTCTGAAAAGAAAAACGAAATCTCTAAAATTTGGAATATTGTATATAAAAATTTAGTAGATTTAACTAAAAATAATAAAGTAGATAATCTATTGCAACTAAGGATGATAAGTAATTTACAATATGATGAGCTATTATATCCTGAAAGATTTAATATAGAAACCCTTAAAATTAGATTTAATCCTCATAAAGAAGGCGGTAAGGACTGGACTGAATATATTACTCAAGAAGCTTTAGAACAAATATTATTTAAAAATATATCCAATTCTAATATGGTTGGAGGGTTTTCAGACTATGTAAGGATCAATTTTATAATGCCTTCTTTGTTTGATTCTTTAGGCGAAGAGTATTGGAAAGAAAACATGGATAAACTTCGTTATTATATTCCTAATGAAAATAAAGATTATTATATTAAAGATATAACAACTACCTTAAATAAAAGTGAATTTAACTCTATTTATGATTCATCGGACATAGCAGCTTATATATTAAATAGATGCTATGAAATAGATAGTAGTTATTTCTCCAAGGTTTTAAATGATATTTACTCCGCCGAAAACAAAGATTTAGAAGTGATGGATATTCAAAATATTATAAGGAAGTATTATTCAAATGAACTAGATGAATTATTTGAGAAATACAAAACTGCAGATAAAAACAGATTTTCTGCTGGCGATAAAGATAAGGGAATACCGGAGGAACCTGTAAAAAGATAATTATTGATTTTTTAATAATACTATTGGAAATCTACTTCATGTAGTTACTGCAAATGGTGCAGATGAGATGTAGATTGTAAGAATATGCAATAAAATAAGAGTATAATTAAAAATGAGTAATGAGCGAAATTTTCGCTCATTACTCATTTTTAGAATTACTATCTTTAATAAATACGGTGATTCTCTCTTCATAGTCCTTTCTCTCACTTCCTTTTTCAACTGCAGTACCATCTTCATAATCTTTAGCCTTTTGAAGTAAGTTTATTAAATCGCCACTTTCAATATCCTCTGGAGTAATCTCATTAACCATTACAAGAATTCCATCATTCTCAGCAAATAATCCATATTTTTTGAAATAACAATTATTCTTTACAAAAGCTTTATGTGCATCAGTTAAAATCTTTGCTATATTATCTATAGATGTATCACCTATATTAATGTCAATGATAACTTCTGCATCTATAGGTAATGACCTGTCATATTTTATATCAAGTTGTAAAGCATCATTACCATTTTCATAAACATCCTTATAATACATTACTCTTGTATTATTTTCTTCATATTCAAGTTCCTCTGCAATAATTCTTTTTGCCAAGTCAGTATATTCATTTGAAAGCCTGTCGATTGTATTAAACATACCTAGCACTCGCATTTCATAACTGTCATAGCCTATACTTCCATTTCTATAATGTATACCAAATTTAGTATCTATACTGGATTTGGATCTAGCATTCACCACATATGACCCATCTTTAAAACTATATATTGGTTTTTCCAGTTCGAGATCAAGAAAAGAATAATTTTCTTTAACATATTGTTTAATGGCTTTATCTGCAATTCTAGCCGATATTGGATTTCCAACAAAGGCATTGGTAATAAAAAGTATCCCTCCAATTAACAGTATAGCTATTAATCCTGCTAATATTTTAAGTATCTTGTTTTTTGTATTTTTCATATTATTTGCCCCTCCCAAATGCAAATTTTAAAAGCATTGCAATAATTACTCCTAATGCTATTAAGCTTGTATATATGATACTATAAAATAAACTATCATATAACATCATCCAATCCAATCCACTTTCTATTATCCATACTATTGTCTGCCATAAATAACTCAAAATAAAAACTGATATTGCAGCTATATACCATCTTCTCTTTAGCACTATAAAAGAAAGCCCCCCTACTATAGGCATTATGATAAAGTTATAAAACATAGCCATAGAGTTCGTTAATGCTATTCCACCGATAGTTCCTATTGCAAGAATAAAGATTTGTGTTATGAAAATATTTTTCTTGATATTAGCAATTATCTTTTTATCATTTATGGATTTCTGTTCTAAATAAACGTCTTCAAAGACTTCAAATTCTGCTTTACAGTTACTACAATTTTTAATGTGATTATTTACTATTTTCTGGCTGTCCTCACTTGCTACACCATCTTTTACTAATGGTATTAAATCTAATATTATATTACAAGAAATATTTTTCAATATAGTCCCTCCTTTACTAAAATAGACTTAATCCATTTTCTAGCTCTAAAATCAATAACCCTTGCTGAGTTTTCTGATATACTTAATTCTCTTGCAATTTCTATAAAGCTATAACCTTCTAATCTCATATTTACTATTCGCTGTGTACGTTCATCTTTTTCTAATAATAGATTACTTATTCTTTTTGCTATTTCTTCTGTAATCAGCCTTTCATCCATAGGATTTACTACATATAGTTGTAAAAGATCATTATATTCAGCTGTAGATTTTTCTTTTCTAATGTTTTGCAGCCATAGATTTCTAGCTATGGAAAATAGCCATGTTTTTATTGAAGATTGTCCTTTAAAGTTTGCTATAGCCTTGATTGCATTTATAAAAGTTTCTGACAGTAAATCCTCTGAAAGGTCAGGATTATGAGTCAAAGAAAGCAAATATCTATAAACATCATCTTTATAAAGCCTATATAATTTTTCTATTTCCCTCATCAAAATCCCCCTTTCATATAATTAGTCACATTTTTTATAGAATTGTTACAGATATTCTAAAATAATTTTATATTCTATGAAAAACCCTTTATGTTTCTACTTTTAAGTATACATCATAATAAAAATGTATAAATAAGTATAATTTAGAAAATAAATTATATTGACAAGCCACTCTAAGGGGTATATTATATATGCATCATATATAATATACCTTATATGGTTATCTTAATATGTTTAAGCATAAAGGAGGACTATAAGTGGATGCTTTAGAGTTTAAAAAGCAATTGATAGAATTAACGAGAGATGTGTCTGTAAGCATAGGTACTACCTTTCTTCCCATAGTTAGTAAATATGATTTAACTCTTATACAAGCTCAAATCCTTAGAGAAGTAAATGATAATAAAAATCTTAGCATTGGTAGTTTAGCGAAGATTATGAATATACAAAGTGGAAATACTTCATCTATGTGTAAACAATTGGAGAAAAAAGGATATTTACAAAGACAAAGAGATAAATCAGACGAAAGAGTTGTAAAAATAACACTTACTGATAAAGGAATATCTACTATTGATGAAATTAATGATATTATAAAAGACAAATATTCCTCTATATTATCTGATGAAAGCTCTAATGATCTTCATGCTATTATATCTGGTCTACAAAATTTAAAAGATTTGTTAATAAGAATGAATCAAATATAAGAAAAGCATCTATAGACACGTTAAAGGTAGCCTTTCTTGAAACTCATTTACGTAAAGTTCTTGAAATAAAAAAATAAAAAGTAAAACTTTCCTATTCGTTATAAAAAATCTTAATTAGAAAGGTTGGGATATTTATGAATGCAAAAAAAAATCCTAAAAAACCGTTAATTTATTATTATACCATTGCGATGATAGTATTGATGCTTCTAAATACTTTTGTATTTCCATCATTATTAAAGCAGCAAATAACTGAAGTTGATTATGGAACATTTTTAAAGCAGATAGAATCTGGAAATATTAAAGAAGTTGAGGTCCAACAAAATCAAATTGCCTTTATTGCACCTGATGATAAAGGAAAAGATAGTGTATTTATAACTGGTAAAATGGATGATCCTGATTTAGTAAATCGTTTGAATAAGCTTAAAAAGCATAAAGAAATTGAATTCTCAGGGTCAATTCCAAAGGAAAGATCTCCTATCACTAATTTTTTATTAACATGGATTTTTCCAATATTATTATTTATAGGAGTCGGACAACTATTTTCCCGTAATCTACAAGGCAGAATGGGCGGTAATTCCATGACCTTTGGGAAAAGTAATGCCAAGGTATATGTAAAGGCTCAGACTGGAAAAACTTTTGCTGATGTGGCAGGTCAAAATGAAGCAAAAGAAGCACTTACAGAAATTGTTGATTTTCTTCATAATCCAGATAAATATAAGGAAATCGGTGCTCTGCTTCCAAAAGGTGCTCTACTGGTGGGACCTCCTGGAACTGGTAAAACCTTACTGGCTCAGGCTGTTGCTGGTGAAGCTAATGTTCCCTTCTTCTCCATATCTGGTTCCGAATTTGTTGAAATGTTTGTGGGAATGGGTGCTGCTCGCGTACGTGATTTATTTAAACAAGCCCAGGAAAAAGCTCCTTGTATAGTATTTATTGATGAAATTGATGCTATTGGTAAAAAGCGTGATAACTCTGGTATGGGTGGTAACGATGAACGTGAACAAACCCTTAATCAATTGCTTACTGAAATGGATGGATTTGATGGTAGTAAAGGTCTTGTCATCCTTGCGGCGACCAACAGACCAGAAACTTTAGATAAAGCACTTCTACGTCCTGGAAGATTTGACAGACGTATTCCAGCGGAGCTTCCAGATTTAAAAGGCCGTGAAGATATTCTTAAAGTCCATGCTAAGAAAATTAAGACAGAAAATAATATTGATTATAATGCAATTGCTAGAGCCACTTCTGGTGCCTCAGGTGCAGAGCTTGCAAATATTACAAATGAAGCAGCACTACGTGCAGTGAAATGTAAACGTACTAAGGTAAATCAATCTGACTTTGAGGAATCAGTTGAGACAGTCATAGCAGGATATCAGCGTAAAGGTGCAGTAATATCTACTAAAGAAAAATTAATCGTTTCTTATCACGAAATTGGACATGCTTTAGTTGCGGCAAAACAAAAAAATTCTGCCCCTGTTCATAAAATCACCATTATTCCAAGGACTTCTGGTGCATTGGGATATACTATGCAAGTAGAAGAGGGAGAACGCTTTTTAATGTCTAAGGAAGAAATGTTTAATAAAATAGTCACTTTAACTGGTGGCCGTGCAGCTGAAGAAATTATCTTCAATTCAATCACTACTGGTGCTTCTAATGATATTGAACAAGCCACTAAAATAGCAAGAGCTATGGTAACTCGCTATGGTATGAGTGACACTTTTGATATGATGGCTTTAGAAACAGTATCTAACCAGTATTTAGGCGGAGATACTTCTCTCGCTTGTTCAGCTGAAATGTCTTCTAAAATAGATGAAGAAGTTCTTCAGATTATTAAAAAAGCACATCAAAGCGCAAAGGATATTCTTAATGAAAATATTAGTAAGCTTCATGAGTTATCTGAATTTTTATTAGAAAATGAAACTATTACAGGTGAGGAATTTATGGAAGTACTAGAATCGCCTGAAAAACAATTTAATAATTAATCATTAAATTAAAATGTACATTTACAGAGTACTCTGTAAATGTACATTTTTAATCAAATAAAGAAAGCTGTTCCAATTCTGAAGTCATAAGATTAGATGCTGTTATACCAACTAACCTTATCTTATTGTTTATTTTTATTTCTTCTAAAAGCTCTAGAGATATATCAAATATCTGAGGTAAATCGTTAATATATTCATTTAGAGTTTTGCTTCTAGTTTGAACTGTAAAGTTCTCATCCTTTATTTTTAAAGTAATGGTTCTTCCATGTATTCCCCTATTCTTTAAATCATATGATAATTCCTTTGAAAATCTTTCTAAATATTTTATGAGGATTTCCCTGTTACTTGTAGCTTCCTCAAAGGTACGCTCTACACCTAAAGACTTTCTCTCTCGAGTTGTATCAACTTTCCTATAATCTATTCCTCGAATTCTGCTGTATATTTCCACGCCTGCTTTTCCAAAGAGCTCCATAAGAAATTCTTCTGAAAGCCCTAGTAAGTCCTCAATAGTATATACCCCTATGCCATTTAGTTTTTTAGCAGATTTTGGCCCTACTCCATGTACTTTTCTAACTGGTAATGGTAATAATATATCGGGAACCATATCTTCAGTTATGATTTTTATACCATTTGGCTTATTCCAATCTGATGCAAGTTTAGCTAAAAATTTATTGTATGAAATCCCTATAGACATGGTCAAACCTGTATTTCTCTTTACATTTTCTTTGATTTTCATGACTAATTCTAAAGGCTCCATATCTATATTAGAAATATCTAAGTAAGCCTCATCTACTGATACCTGCTCTATTAAATCTGTAAATTCATATAAAATACTGAAAACTTCCTTAGATACTTCTTGATACCTTTTCATTCTAGGATATATATAGCAACCCTTAGGACATTTTTGCTTTGCCATAAATATAGGCATGGCAGAGTGAATTCCATATTTTCTAGCTTCATAATTAGCAGTGGTTACTATACCATGATTACTAAGGCCACCTACTATAACAGGAAGTCCTTTAATCTTAGGATTATCTTGCTCCTCTACAGATGCATAAAAAGCATCCATATCTACATGAATTATATTTAATTTTATTTTTTGTTTTGAACTCTGTATACTCATGTTTTCATCACTTCTTTGGCTCAATTATAATATTAGAAATTTGAACAGGATTAAATGCCCTTATTGGTGCAGCACTATTTCCTAATCCACTGTCTATATATAGATTTGTATCATTTATTCTAAAAATTCCTTTATCAAGCTTTGGAAATAAACCTTGTCCTGGAGCTACTATTGCCCCTATTAACGGTATTCTTACCTGTCCTCCATGTGTATGTCCAGATATTACTAAATCCTCATTTCCATTTAAAATGTCTTCCACATTATTAGGAGAATGTCTAAGTAAAATATTATAATAATCTAAATTTAGGTCTTTAATAGTCTCTTGATAATATGTAATTTCCTTATATTCTCTAGATTTTGGGTAAAATTTAAGACCAGTAAGGTTTATCTTTTCATTATTTACTATAATTGTAGTGGAACTATCTTCCAAGATAATTATTCCTAATTTTTCCATCTCATCTTTTAAATCCTTATATAATTCACTTCTATTTTCATGATTCCCTTGTACGAAATAAATCTCTTTATTTAACTTTAATAATGCTTCAAATAGTTTAATTACAGTATCTAATTTCATATCATTAGAGTCTATAATATCACCTGTTAGTACTATAAAATTTGGATCAAATTTTTTTACCCTATCTACCATATTTTCTAAATTAATTAGATTATTAGAGTGAAAATCAGATATTTGAGTTATTTTAAAATTATTTCTCACTTTTTTAGAATCTATTCTTATATTCTTCACTCTAAATTTACTTATCTGATCATAATTATAAACAAATATAAACACTCCAACAGCTATAATAATAAGTATAATTTTCAACAATTTCACTTTTATCCTCCTATTGAAAAATGATGTTTCTATAATAGATTAATTATATCATAAATACATATCTCTGTAATGTTTAAGAAATTTATTGAATTAATGAAATAAATGCCTTTAAATATTCATTAGGGTATAAAAAATCTAATATTTTTGTCCTTTTCTTATAATATCTTTAGCATTTCTTCCTTGTCCAGCATAATATATAGTGACTATAAATATTTGAAAGGAAAAGTGATTATTATGAATGATAATTATCAGATAGAACAAATATGTCCTCCTGGAAGTTTCCAATATACAATAATGGCTGGAGATACTTTATTCATACTTGCCCAAAGGTTTAATGTAACTGTCCAAGCAATTATTAATGCTAATCCTGGAATTGATCCAAATAGATTGCAAATAGGTCAAGTAATATGTATTCCAAGAGCAACACCTCCATGCCCTAATGGATTCCTCTATACAGTAGTTGCCGGGGATACCTTGATAGGAATTGCTCAAAGATTTAATGTTAGTTTGCAGGCAATCATAAACGCAAATCCAGGAATCGATCCGAATTTTATACAA
Source organism: Tissierella sp. MB52-C2 (assembly GCF_030931715.1). Taxonomy (NCBI): domain Bacteria; kingdom Bacillati; phylum Bacillota; class Tissierellia; order Tissierellales; family Tissierellaceae; genus Tissierella; species Tissierella sp. MB52-C2. The sequence goes on along the minus strand of NZ_CP133261.1, from coordinate 1,433,304 downwards.
ATAGGTCAAGTAATATGTATACCAAGAGTTACACCACCTACACCTCCATGTCCTAATGGATTTCTCTATACAGTAGTTGCCGGAGATACTTTATTTATACTTGCTCAAAGGTTTAATGTAACTGTCCAAGCAATTATCAATGCAAATCCTGGAATCGATCCAAACTTTTTGCAAATAGGTCAAGTAATATGCATACCAAGGCCGATGCCACCTAGACCTCCATGCCCTAATGGATTCCTCTATACAGTAATGGCTGGAGATACTTTATTCTCAATTGCCCAAAGATTTAATGTAACTGTGCAAGCAATTATCAATGCAAATCCTGGAATCGATCCAAATAGATTGCAAGTAGGTCAAGTAATATGTATTCCAAGAAGATGTTTTACTGTTTGTCTATAAGTAATATAATTCAAAAATCAAAAGCCCAAATTATTGGGCTTTTGATTTTTCATTGTAAAATTTCTCAAGATGAATAGATTACACCACAGGCTATTCTTTTTCCTGAATTACCAGCTGGCTGAGTTCTATAATCGTCAGGATTCTCATGAATTATTACTGATCTGCCAATAATGTCTTCAGGTTTAAACTTATCTGTAAAAAATCTCATTCTAGCATAGCCGTTATTTGAAAACAGTACTGGAAAGTCTCCCACATGGTTTCCATGAGGTTGATTTGTTGGATTATAATGTCCTCCTGCAGATTCAAATGGATTATTAGGATCTGTAACTTCACATATTCCCTTTTCATGTATATGGAATCCATGTGGTCCTATGGGCTGATTATTACCTTCGGCAGGTTTATATAAAGGCAAACCCCATACTTCTACACTCACCTCTGTACCACCCTCCACATCATCGAAAAATACTATACCGCGTAAGTTTGGATATAAATTCCCACCCTTTATTCTCGCATATGCCTTGGTTCTATTTTCATAACACATTATTTATTCCTCCCTTCAAATTATAATATGAAAGGAGTTTATAATAGGTGTGATATAGATATTTTTATATGAAAATAGATAGCTAATCTACACTATCTATTCTTAAAAAATTGCATTATTATTCTAATTTATATGCATTATTAAAATTAAAAATTTTCAAATAATAACTTTGTTCTACTCCACATTTTTTCTAAGCTCTTGTGTACCAAAGTAATTATGTGCTGTTAATATGGTAGTAACCACATTCATCGACCAATTATTATACTTCTCAAAATATCCTTTTTCATCAAAATTTTTTACTAATTCTATCCAATCATATTCAACATACTGCTTTGATATGATAATATTACCGTCAAAAATCTCTAATATAATATATTGTGCTCTTACATCTCCATTAAATGGCATTCCAACAGAGCTAGGACATATAAATCTTTTACCATTTACTTGCTCATCCAAGAATAGGTGATAATGTCCAAAAATACAAACATCACTTTCCAATCCATTTGCTATTTCAGCAAGCCCACTTATATTTGGAGTATTGTTTTCTCTTCTTAAACTGTCAACCATTGTAAAGACTTCGATTTCTGATGGATTATGACATAAAAACATAGATATTCCTTCGATTTCTATCATTAAATTAGATGGAAGCGATTTTAAAAATGATACACGCTCCGCTCCTAATTCGTTATAAATTTGATTATTAACTGTACATATCCAATCAGCATTCTCTTCTATTGAAGTTATTAATTCATCAATATTACCTGATATAATTAAATGTTTTTCACTTTGTCTTTGTAACCTGATTAACAAATCAACTGTCTCATTTGAACCGTAACCACCCAAAATATAATCACCTAGAAAGAAAATCATATCAATTTCTCTATTATTTATATCCTTCAATACTGCTTCAAAAGCAATGTGATTACTATGTATATCCGAAAGTATCGCAATTCTCATAGATATATTTCTCCTCTTTTAGATTGGTTTAATATTTCTCATAAAAAAATATTTAATATATAATTCTTTCCTGCCGTAATTCATAATAGTTTTTCCTACTTCACTAACTTTTTTGTTGTAGTTACTATAGGATTATATCAATTATCTATCTTTTAATTAATGTCATCATTAACTCCTCATAATATTTATATCCTATAATATAATTTCTTTCATTTTACTACTATAAAGTTCTGCTGTTTCATGATAATCCATAATAATTCCTTCTTCTCTGACAAAATTTCCATAGCCCCTCGGTTCTCCTTTTAATCGTGGAAAAAGCTGAAAATGTAAATGATTCCTTTTACCGTCACATATTGTACACATATATACTTTTTCTGCACCTAAAATTTCTTTATGAAGTTTAATTATTTCATTTGATATTTTTAATATATATGTACCTAGTTCAAGAGGCATCTCAGCAATATCTTCATAATGTTCCTTTGATACAATAATTGTCTGCCCAGTTGCTCTTGGGTATCTTTCAAATTGACACCTTACCTTTTCATCCTCGTAAAAAATTAAACCATCATCAGGAAATATATCTCCTGTTTTAAAGTTATAACATCCAAAACATATACCTTTTTCTTGAAGTTCTTTTATTCTTTCAAATCTTTGCTCTAGTTCTTTTTCCTCATTTTCTGATAATTGTTTAACGTACAATTTAACCTACCTCTTCCTTTTTATGAAAATCAACAAAATATATCATATCTTATCTCGCTATAATATATATTCTATATAAATCTCGAATTTCCTCCTTTTTCCAGCAAATATTTACAAAATAAAAAAGATAAGTAAATTTAATCACTTATCCTGTAAATAATCCTTCTATTATATTCTCACTAAATACACTATACTTGTCCACCCCTATCATTCATCATATGATTCGTCACTATAGTACTCCCATCCATCAACTTTTCCAATTAAGATACCCTACCATAAGACTGATTTGTAGGATTATAATATCCTCCTGCAACTTCAAATGAATTATTAGAATCTGTAACTTCACATATTCCCTTTCTTATAACATTTTGATATCCCAGTACTTACCTAGGCCTAGATAGTTCTTATCTTAGATTGAGAAATGTAGGAATTATGATACTATATGAAGTTCTATAAGTTTAATCCTTTAAGATATGGAATTTCCCCTTCTATCCTGTATTTCATTTTCTCTACAAATTCCTTCAATCCATTATTAGTATCATTAATCTTTGAATGCTTCAATATATATAAATAGGAATATATATGTCTATAATCTAGAAAAAACTCTATTTCTTCTAGCCAGCTATAATCTATGCTATTCTCTAGCTTATACCCTATTATAAAATTTTTCATAAATTTATTAGCAAAGTCTAATCTATATTCTTCCTGATTTAATGGAATTCTCTGAATGGCATGATATAAAGAGATCGAAATATCATAACTGAACCAGCTATATTCACAGTCTCCAAAATCAAATAATATAGCTTCTCCATTATTAAAGTATATGTTTTTATGATGCAAGTCATTATGTATAATCCCATAGCTATCTTTAGAAGTTGGTAGAGATTTTATTTTTTCTATATATTTATTCCATTTATCTAGAACTAAATCTGTTATTAAACTAGGTGGATCTACTAAGACATCATTTTCTATCCACTTTTTAATGCTATTATTACACGATGGTTTATAGTTCTTAGCTAGTTTATGCATTTTTCCCATTGCCTGTCCCCAGTTTTTGATTAAATCTTTCTTCCAACCCTCTTCATCAATAAAGCGTCCTTCTACTTTTTCAAATATGACATAATAATATGAATAATCATTTTCACTAATTTCTTTAATAAAATTATCTTGAATTGGAAAAACTGGTCTAGCTACATTCATTCCGTTTTCTGACAGATAACTAATCCAGTCCAATTCTCCTTTAATTAAAGACTTATTAGTCTGAGACATTAAGAAAAATTTAATTACAAAACTTTTACCATTAACGTTAATTTCATAAACACTATCATTAAATCCACCTAGTAATTTTAGGCTTGAATAGTCGCCATTTAACTTATTAACTACTTTTTTTAATACAACTTTATCAATCATAAGCTATATTTACCTCCTCTATTCTTTGTACTATTAAAAATATTTAATAGTCACAGTAGACTCATCAGTTACCTGAGACACCATACTAGGTACCAATAGTATAGGTGGTTGTTATATCTTATCCTTCAAGGATTTTCACCTTAATTCTATTGGTAATGCCTTTGTTAGTTGAAGTCCAATTATGTTGTATCCAAAGTTTCTTGTCTTCCTTAATAATATTTAGATACTATTCCAATTCATTGGTATTGGACAATATAACGTTTTCAATTTGGATTGTCTTATCGATATATGATTTATTTTTACATTCAGTTATTATTTCAACACCATAACTTTGATTATTCTGAAATATAAGCTTTTGATTAGTTGAAAAGTTTATTGTTATACTTCTCTCATCTTCATCATAATTTGAAAATATGGCTTTTATTAATTTTAAATCATTTGCTGTATATGGTCCTTGAACAATTACATCCTTTATTCCATATATCTGATTATCTCTACTATTTGGAACCATATACTGCTCCATAAATTCTTGTGCCTTGTTATCTTTCATTTGCTGAAATCCTATCTGTAATGGAATACCTTCAAAGAAAGGCAGATAACTATTACGCCAAGGCATTGTTCTAGTTAGTAAATTAAAAAACCATTTAAACTGTAAAAAAGTTGGAGGTGTAATCTTTATGTCTTTTTTGATTAATGTCTCATAAATCTTATCAAAATTATCTGTGTCAATCATTATACAAATCAAACCCCGATGTCCGCTATTATAATGGTCAACCCATTCACTTTTCCATCCACCCCCATCTTCTTTTAAAATATGGATCATTTCAAAGTATTCGTTTCCAATCCATAGATTAGATGCCTTAAATCCTTTTGTTCCTTTCCCCCATGAAGGTTTATAAGGAAAACCACTGTTTTCTATACTTTTAATGATTTGGATGTCTTTCTGATACTTTGGATCTACATTTATGACAAAATGATCTAATCTCAATATCTTTTTCCCTCCAGAAAATATAATTATTCTTTCTTTATCTTACCTAATCTCTATTAGTTTTTGCTCTCCAGAGATTACTGCACAAGACAATCTAATCCAATTCAAAATTTTACTCAAACAATAACCTAATAACTGACTGTTGTTCCTCATTTATAATCTTTCCATCAGGTATCATATGAAACAAAATTTCATCTCTTTGCCATAATCCACCAATTGGCTGCAACATATGGTATGCGCATTTTTTTAGCATTTCAAATTTTACACTTAAATCCTCTGTGCTATACATCTGGTTAATAATATTAAATAGTTCGGAATCATTATTTTCAATATAGTTCAAATGTACCTTGGGCTTTCCTATTTCTAGATTTTTTATTCTTGCATAACATTGCAGAAACCAATCAAAAGAGGAAAATATAAAATTCTTAGAATATAATTCATTTTCATATAATCTATGTTCTAATTTGTCTATGATATGTTGAAATGTGAATCTAAAAGTATTTATCTCATAAGCTGATAAATATTCTGGAGTTTTCCAAGTCTTTTTTATTTTATCTAAAATATCTTTGGTTATATTATTTCTATCAAAAAGTATTTTACAGTTCAAATGAACCAATAGGAACTCATTTAAAGGAGCATCTAATAAAAAATCATCCACAGATAAAAGCATACAATCTATTGGTATTCCCCCTATATGAAAATGTATGCCTGTAAAATTATTAGATATAGGCTTGTTAAATATAACAGTTAAATCGTAATCTCCGCCAATACTCATATCACTATGTGTTCTACCACCATATTCAACAATTCCTACAATATCATCCTTCTTTTTCAAGTGTTCAATGAAACTATCAATATCTCTAAATGAATTAATATCCCTTAACATATACTTCCCCCCCCCCGGATTAATTACATATAATCTTTGTCTCATTACGTGCTTTAAATATTGTTAGTTAATCTTTTGGAACAATTTCATTCCCATCTTTTCCAAGCTATCCAGACATAACCAACCAACGAGTTTGTCCAGAATTTTCTATTTGATAAGTGTAATCTGAAACTGGAGCATGGATACTTTATTACCATATGTAAGGAAGAAGTCTATATTTTGTTTTCTTGCAATATTCAACGTAGCCAGTTAATTTTTCTTTCAGCATCTTATCTTCCAAATATGTTCTAATCACTATAATAACAGATATAAGGAATGATGGAATCATCATATATACTGATCCAAATACAAAAGGTATTGCAATAGTCCATAGTATTATAGCCAGATAGCCGGGATGACGGATAGTCTTATATGGACCTGAATCACAAATATTCTGTATCCGATCATTTTGTATGCGTGACGTAGCCTCAAAATTTGCATTTTCTTTCATGGCCCATATTCCAAGAAAAGAAGATAAAATTATAATTGCTAGAGAAGGATACATACAAAACATAAGTATACTAGACCAACCAAATCTTATATCAAAACCAGCAACGACATAAATTATAAAAAATGCAAGGGCTATATATAGCTTAAGCAATATCTTATCCCAGTGTTCAGTATTATTTCTCTCCTTTGCTCTTTCATTTAAGACCTCAGGGTTGTATTTTGATAAATAGAGTATTCCTAGTATAGTCGAAATTGTATAGACAGCAAAATAAATCCAGCCCCGATGATTTTTTAATGTTCCTGAAGAAACAAAAAACAGAATAGCTCCAATAATAACCTGGAAAGCAACTCTCAGTAAATAATCAACCCCACTCTTTTCCAACTTTATATACATAGAATCCACCTCACCAATTTCCTATAAAGCTTTTGGTATATCTATTACATCAAATTCTTCACAAGTCATACCATAATATATTTCGTCATAAAACTTTCCATTAGTATAGACCATTCTTCTCAATCTGCCTTCTTGTTGAAATCCTAATGATTCATGAAATTTCAATGACCTTTCATTAAAGGAATAGACGTATGCATTAACTTTCTGATATCTTAATTCTCTAAAATAATATCTTAACACTATTTTGATTGCTTCTTTTGCATACCCATTGCCCCAATAAGGTTTCTCCAATCCAATGCCATATCTAAATGTTCCAATTCTTCTATTGCATTCAAATGTATTAATATTGCCTACTGCATTTCCATTTATATCCTCAATGATCCACCAAAACTCATCATTCTGTGACTCACTTTTAATATTATTTTCTAACCTTTCTCGCATTTTTTCTTTCGATTGGGGAAAGTGTACCTCATCAGAAAATCTATCTAAATCTGTATCTGCATCAAAACTTGCTTTAAAAAAACTATCAATATCTTTTACCTCTACTGCACGAAGTCTTACCTTTTCACCAACCCAATAATTGCTAGCCATCCAAATTCCCTCCTTCTCTTGTATCTACCTAATATAATATCTTAAAACGTATTTATATAATTAATATATCCCAACCCTGCACCACCGTGATTTTTAAGGTTTTTTAGTATAAACAATACCTTTCTTTTTTGTACAATTAAATTATCTAGTAAATTGCCCAAAGGAAAGGTATCTAATTATAGACTAAATTTTACCATATTTGGCTTTATACAGTCAATTTAAACAATTGGCAGTTACTAATAAAGAATTATTACTTACCATCTTCACTTTTCCAAATTTACTTCCCTATAATTAATATATCTTTCTAATATATCTCTATTATCATAAAAGAAATTATATAAAATTTCTATATTTTCAATTGTACTAGTCGAAATATAATGCTCTATCATCTCTGTCTGTAATAGAGTATTGTCTTCACACCCTATGAAGTATAAAAATTGCTCTATAATATTATGTCTATTCAATAAGAATTCCCCTTCGTTTTTACCTGCTTCAGTTAAAGTTATAATTCCATATTTTTCATAATTAACTAATCCTAATTCTCCAAGTTTTTTTACCATCTTAGAAGCCGATGAGTCCCTTACATTTAATAATTTTGCCAATGTATTTATACGAATGTATGATTCTACTAGAGTATTTCTATATATCATCTCAAGATAATCCTCTAAGGCTGGAGTAAGATTAGTCTTATTATACCCTTTTAATTCATATCCCCTTACTGTCCAAAAGTTACTATTCACCTTATCACCACCCTATTAAAATATTATATTTTATTCTATATATATGAGTAACATTTCCAAAGTATTTTACATATTTTGGTGTAGGGAAAGTTTTCCCGAGGCTAAAATTTTTTAGGAGGTTTTAATATGATTAATAGCTATATCCCTCTTAGCTCATTATCAATAGGTGAGAAATGTAAAGTTAAAAAATTGACTTCTAATGGTCTAATAAGGAGAAGAATGTTGGACTTAGGAATAATAAATAATACAATAATAGAGCCTTTACATCAAAGTCCCTCTGGAGATCCTGTTGCTTATTCCATAAGAGGAGCAGTGATTGCACTACGTTCTGAAGTTGCATCTATGATTTTAGTAGAAAAGATTTTATAAAGGAGGTTGAATAATGGGTTTAACTAATACGTCTACAGGAACGGGAGTTTTTGAAGCAGAGTTAAAAATAGAAAAGATAACACCTAATGATAAGATTGTTGCCCTAGGTGGAAATCCTAATGTTGGAAAGTCTACAGTCTTTAATAACTTAACTGGATTAAATCAACATACTGGGAATTGGCCTGGTAAAACAGTTACAAATGCACATGGAATCTACTCCCATAATAATAATAACTTTATATTGGTAGATATTCCTGGAACTTATTCTTTAATGGCAAATTCTATCGAGGAAGAAGTGGCTAGAGATTTCATATGTTTTGGTAATCCAGATGCAACAGTAATTGTAGTAGATGCTACTTGTTTAGAGAGAAATTTAAATCTCGTGTTACAGTCCCTTGAGATCACTTCAAAGGTTATAGTATGTGTAAATCTTATGGATGAAGCAATACGAAAAAATATAAATATAGATTTAGATAAATTATCTGATGAACTTGGTGTACCCGTAGTAGGAACCAGTGCCATCAAAGGTAAAGGATTGGATATTTTAATGGATAAGATTCTCAGTGTATCCATAGATGAACTTAATTTGAATCCTATTAAGATTATCTATCAAGAAGAAATAGAAAAAGCAATTTCTGAAGTCGATACAATTCTTAAACCTTTAGTTCAAGATAATTTTAATTCTAGATGGATTTCATTAAAGTTAATAGATGGAGATTTAACTTTGATAAACTCAATAAATAAATACATTGGATTTAATTTAAATGAACATAAGGAATTGATGGCAAAAGTCCATAACGTAAGAGAATATCTCAATACTATTGGAATTAACCATGATATTTTTCGTGATAAGATAGTTAGTCAACTTGTAAGTATTTCTGAAGATATTAGCAGTAAAGTCGTTTCTTTTCAAAGTGTAAACTATAATAATTTTGATAGAAAGATAGATAAATATCTTACTTCGAAGAAATTTGGAATTCCGCTTATGATTTTCCTTCTTTCTATAGTGTTTTGGATTACAATTATTGGTGCAAACATCCCTTCTGAATTGCTTGCAAAAAGTTTTTTTTGGATAGAGGGTAAATTAACACTATTCTTTAACTGGTTAGGCACTCCTCAATGGGTTCACGGGGTATTAGTATTAGGAATTTATCGGACACTGGCTTGGGTAGTATCTGTAATGTTACCGCCTATGGCAATATTCTTCCCATTGTTTACATTGTTAGAAGACTTAGGGTATTTACCTAGGGTGGCTTTTAACCTTGATAATTTCTTTAAAAAATCATATGCTTGTGGAAAACAGGCTCTTACCATGTGTATGGGTTTCGGATGTAATGCAGCAGGTGTAATTGGTTGTAGAATAATAGATTCTCCTAGGGAGCGATTGATAGCTATTATTACAAATAATTTTGTACCATGTAATGGAAGGTTTCCCATATTAATATCTATCATATCCATGTTCTTTGCAGGAATTATAGGTGGCCCTCTAAGCTCTATAATATTGACTCTTATTCTTACTGCCGTTATACTACTTGGCGTAGTAATGACTTTAATAGCTTCTAAACTATTATCTAAAACTATACTAAAGGGAATACCTTCAAATTTTACATTAGAGTTACCATCCTATAGAAAACCACAAATAGGTAAAATTATAGTTAGATCCATCTTCGATAGAACATTATTTGTTCTAGTCCGTGCTATAGCAGTAGCTATTCCTGCAGGATTAATTATATGGATAATGGCGAATATATTTATTAACGACACTAGTATACTCACTTATTCTGCTAATTTTCTTGATCCCTTCGGAAAATTAATTGGGTTAGATGGTTATATCCTAATGGCCTTCATTTTGGGATTTCCTGCAAATGAAATCGTTATCCCAATTATAATCATGAGTTATATGGCAACAGGCTCTTTAATTGAATTTGATAGTTTAGTACAATTAAAAGATCTTCTTATTTCCAATGGATGGACTTGGCTAACAGCTATATGTGTTATGTTATTTTCTCTTATGCATTGGCCATGTGCCACTACTTGTCTAACTATAAAGAAGGAAACTCAAAGCTTTAAATGGACATTTATATCTTTCATGCTTCCAACATTATTTGGGATAGTAATTTGTTTTATAGTTGCTAATACTGTAAGGTTGCTAGGATTGATATAAGCATAAAAAAACCTGTTAGAATATCTAACAGGTTTTTTACTTATGTAAGCCCGGCAACTTCCTACTCTCCCAGGTCGTTTCCAACCAAGTACCATCGGCGTTAAGATGCTTAACTTCTGTGTTCGGTATGGGTACAGGTGTGTCCATCTTGCTATCGTCACCAGACGAAAACTATCAATTGCAATATTTTAGGTCAAGTCCTCGACTTATTAGTATCTCTTAGCTTAAAGTATTACTACTCTTACACCTGAGACCTATCTACCAAGTGGTCTTCTTGGAGTCTTAACTTTTAAAGTGGGAAATCTTATCTTGAGGGGGGCTTCGTGCTTAGATGCCTTCAGCACTTATCCCTTCCAGACATAGCTACTCAGCCGTGCCATTGGCATGACAACTGATACACCAGCGGTCTGTCCATCCCGGTCCTCTCGTACTAAGGACAGCTCCTCTCAAATTTCCTACGCCCACGACGGATAGGGACCGAACTGTCTCACGACGTTCTGAACCCAGCTCGCGTGCCTCTTTAATGGGCGAACAGCCCAACCCTTGGGACCTACTCCAGCCCCAGGATGAGACGAGCCGACATCGAGGTGCCAAACCTCCCCGTCGATGTGGACTCTTGGGGGAGATAAGCCTGTTATCCCCGGGGTAGCTTTTATCCGTTGAGCGATGGCCCTTCCACTCGGAACCACCGGATCACTAAGTCCAACTTTCGTTTCTGCTCCACTTGTTGGTGTCGCAGTTAAGCTCCCTTTTGCCTTTACACTCTTCGCACGATTTCCGACCGTGCTGAGGGAACCTTTGAGCGCCTCCGTTACTCTTTAGGAGGCGACCGCCCCAGTCAAACTGCCCAACTGACAGTGTCCCTATACCAGTTTCATGGTATCAGGTTAGAATTTCAGCATTACAAGAGTGGTATCCCAAGGTTGACTCCACCAAAGCTGGCGCCCTGGCTTCAAAGTCTCCCACCTATCCTGTACATGCAATGCCGAAATCCAATGTCAGCCTGCAGTAAAGCTCCACGGGGTCTTTCCGTCCTGTCGCGGGTAATACGCATCTTCACGTATACTACAATTTCACCGGATCCATTGTTGAGACAGTGCCCAAATCGTTACACCTTTCGTGCGGGTCGGAACTTACCCGACAAGGAATTTCGCTACCTTAGGACCGTTATAGTTACGGCCGCCGTTTACTGGGGCTTAAGTTCTAGCCTTCGCTTACGCTAAGCCTTCCCCTTAACCTTCCAGCACCGGGCAGGTGTCAGCACCTATACTTCGTCTTTCGACTTAGCAGATACTTGTGTTTTTGGTAAACAGTCGCTTGGGCCTATTCACTGCGGCCAGGTTTCCCTGGCACCCCTTCTCCCTAAGTTACGGGGCTATTTTGCCGAGTTCCTTAACAATGGTTCTTCCGCTCGTCTTAGGATTCTCTCCTCGCCTACCTGTGTCGGTTTGCGGTACGGGTAGTTACTTGCTCGATAGAAGCTTTTCTTGGCAGTGTGGAGTCAGCTACTTCTCTACTTGTTTTTCGATCCCCATCACATTTCAGAATTATGAGTACGGATTTGCCTATACTCACTTCCTTTATGCTTAGACGTGCTCAACCAACGGCACGCTTAGCCTATCCTCCTGCGTCACTCCATTTCTCAAACGCTTATAACTAGTACAGGAATTTCAACCTGTTGTCCATCGCCTACGCTTTTCAGCCTTGGCTTAGGTCCCGACTTACCCTGAGTGGACGAACCTTCCTCAGGAAACCTTAGGCTTTCGACGGGTGAGATTCTCACTCACCTTTCGCTACTTATGCCAGCATTCTCTCTTGTGTGCAGTCCAGCACTCCTTACGGTATACCTTCTATCCACACACAATGCTCCTCTACCGATTCTTACGAATCCCACAGCTTCGGTACCAGATTTAAGCCCCGGAAATCTTCGGCGCAAGGTCTCTCGACCAGTGAGCTATTACGCACTCTTTAAATGTATGGCTGCTTCTAAGCCAACATCCTGGTTGTCTGTGAAACCTCACATCCTTTACCACTTAATCTGGATTTAGGGACCTTAGCTGGTGATCTGGGCTCTTTCCCTTTCGACTATGAAGCTTATCCCACATAGTCTGACTCCCAAGGTTATGAGTATGGCATTCGGAGTTTGATAGGTTTTGGTAACGCTATGCGCCCCTAGACCATTCAGTGCTCTACCTCCATATCACTTTTCCTTGAGGCTAGCCCTAAAGCTATTTCGAGGAGAACCAGCTATCTCCGAGTTCGATTGGCTTTTCACCCCTATCCACAGGTCATCCCATAGCTTTTAAACGCTAACGGGTTCGAGCCTCCATTGAATTTTACTTCAACTTCACTCTGCCCATGGATAGGTCACCCGGTTTCGGGTCTATGGCAGGGAACTTAGTCGCCCTATTAAGACTTGGTTTCCCTACGGCTCCTGACCTTAAGTCATTAACCTTGCTCACTACCATAACTCGCTGGCCCGTTCTACAAAAAGTACGTGGTTACACGAATAATGTGCTTCCACTGCTTGTAGGCGTAGGGTTTCAGATTCTATTTCACTCCCCTTCCGGGGTTCTTTTCACCTTTCCCTCACGGTACTATTTCTCTATCGGTCACCAAGGAGTATTTAGCCTTGGGAGGTGGTCCTCCCTACTTCCCACAGGATTTCTCGTGTCCCGTGGTACTCTGGATACCAGCTGGTAAACTCTTCTTTCATATACCGGACTATCACCGTCTATGGTGGGATTTTCCAATCCTCTTCTATTAGATTTATTATTCCATTGTGCTGGTCCTTAACCCCAGATAAATCTGGTTTGGGCTCTTTCCCGTTCGCTCGCCGCTACTTAGGAAATCGATTTTTCTTTCTTCTCCTCAGGGTACTTAGATGTTTCAGTTCCCCTGGTCTTCCTTCATACACCTATGTATTCAGTGTATGATACTTGAGGGTTGCTCAAGTAGGTTTCCCCATTCGGAAATCTCCGGATCACAGTCTATTTGCGACTCTCGAAGCATATCGGTGCTTATCCCGTCCTTCATCGGCTCTTGGTGCCAAGGCATTCGCCCTACGCCCTTAATAACTTGACCTAAATTACTTATTTATATTGCAATTTGTAGTTTTCAATGTTCAGTGTGAACTAGATTAAACAAGTGTGAGTCCTTTTGAACTCCTTAGAAAGGAGGTGATCCAGCCGCACCTTCCGATACGGCTACCTTGTTACGACTTCACCCTAGTTATTGACCCTACCTTCGACAGCTGCCTCCTTACGGTTAGCTCACTGGCTTCGGGTATTGCCAACTCCCATGGTGTGACGGGCGGTGTGTACAAGACCCGGGAACGCATTCACCGCGACATTCTGATTCACGATTACTAGCAACTCCGACTTCATGCAGGCGAGTTGCAGCCTGCAATCCGAACTGGGATCGGCTTTAAGAGATTTGCATCTTATCGCTAAGTAGCTGCTCGTTGTACCGACCATTGTAGCACGTGTGTAGCCCAGGACATAAAGGGCATGATGATTTGACGTCATCCCCACCTTCCTCCGATTTGTCATCGGCAGTCCCTCTAGAGTGCTCAACTTAATGGTAGCAACTAAAGGCAAGGGTTGCGCTCGTTGCGGGACTTAACCCAACATCTCACGACACGAGCTGACGACAACCATGCACCACCTGTGTCCCCTGTACCCGAAGGTAAAGGTCTATCTCTAGACCGGTCAGGGGCATGTCAAGCCCTGGTAAGGTTCTTCGCGTTGCTTCGAATTAAACCACATGCTCCGCTGCTTGTGCGGGTCCCCGTCAATTCCTTTGAGTTTCATACTTGCGTACGTACTAAATAGGCGGAGTGCTTAATGCGTTAGCTGCGGCACCGAGGTTTGACCCCCAACACCTAGCACTCATCGTTTACGGCGTGGACTACCAGGGTATCTAATCCTGTTCGCTCCCCACGCTTTCGTGCATCAGCGTCAGTATAAGTCCAGAAAGTCGCCTTCGCCACTGGTATTCCTCCTAATATCTACGCATTTCACCGCTACACTAGGAATTCCACTTTCCTCTCCTTAACTCAAGCCTTCCAGTTTCAAATGCTTACCACGGTTGAGCCGTGATCTTTCACATCTGACTTAAAAGGCCGCCTACGCACCCTTTACGCCCAATAAATCCGGACAACGCTTGCCCCCTACGTATTACCGCGGCTGCTGGCACGTAGTTAGCCGGGGCTTCCTCCTTGGGTACCGTCATTATCGTCCCCAAGGACAGAACTTTACGACCCGAAGGCCTTCATCGTTCACGCGGCGTCGCTGCATCAGAGTTTCCTCCATTGTGCAATATTCCCCACTGCTGCCTCCCGTAGGAGTCTGGACCGTGTCTCAGTTCCAGTGTGGCCGTTCACCCTCTCAGGCCGGCTACCCATCGTAGTCTTGGTGAGCCATTACCTCACCAACTAACTAATGGGACGCGAGACCATCTTTCACCGCTTTACGCTTTGACTATTCCTTCATGTGAAGATTTAGTATCATAAGGTATTAATCCCAGTTTCCCGAGGCTATCCCTTTGTGAAAGGCAGGTTTCTCACGCGTTACTCACCCGTCCGCCGCTAAGATAATCAAAGTTTCATTCCGAAGAAATCGACTTTGAAAACTTCGCTCAACTTGCATGTGTTAGGCACGCCGCCAGCGTTCGTCCTGAGCCAGGATCAAACTCTCATTTAAAAGTTTGATTCAGCTCAATTTGCTGACTGTTGTTTCATGTGTTACTTTTTATAATTCAAAGTTTCTCACACTGTTTAGTTTTCTAGGTTCTCGTTTCCTCTCTCGAGGGAACTTGCTTATAATAACATTTTTGTTTCTTTCTGTCAATGGTTTTTTATAAGTTTTTTATTTTTTAATAAAAACTTAATTTGCCACTAACTCCAGCCATTTTTGACTGGATGTTTAGTATAACATGTTTTTTTATGATTTGCAAATACTTTTTTTATAGAATATTCAAGGTAAATTTATCTATTTGTTGTTTATAAATAGATATTAGAATATTTTTTATCATATAAGCAGAGAATAAACATATTGAAATTTCATATATGGAGGATAATATAATGATTAATAATAAAAAGTATTTTAAAAACTCACCTACTTCCTATTGGATCTTATCCGCTTCATCAGCTGAATATCCTATTTTAAATGAAGATATTAATGTAGATGTAGTTATTATAGGTGGGGGGCTGGCAGGTATTCAATGTGCTTATCAACTACATAAAGAGGGATTAAGCATTGCTGTTTTAGAGGCCAATCACATAGGTCACGGTACCACTGGCCACACAACAGGAAAAATCACTTCGCAGCATCACCTTATTTATAATAAATTACAATCTCAAGTAGGAAAGGAACTAGCTCAGCAATATGCTACTGCAAATGAAACTGCTATTCATGAGATTAAAAGAATTGCTGATGAATCTAATATAGATTGTAATTATATTTCTCAATCGTCATTTATCTATACTCAACAAGATGAATACGTCGAAAAAATTCATGATGAAGTTAAAACAGCATCAGAATTAGGAATTGAAGCTTCCTATGTACAAGATATTCCATTTTCAATACCTATTAAGGGAGCAATTAGATTTGATAATCAAGCACAGTTTCATTCTCTTAAATATTTATATTCTTTGGCAAAGAATATAAGTAAAAAAGGAGTTCATATATACGAACAGACTATGGCTGTGGACATTGAAGAAAATAATGATAATTATATCATTACAACTATAAATGGAAATAAAGTAAGTGCAGAAAAAGTTATTATCGCATCTCACTATCCCTTTTATAATAAACACGGAATGTATTTTACTCGAATCTATCCATCGAGAACCTACATTACTGGAGTTAAAGCAAAGGAAAAATATCCAGGTGGGATGTATATAAACGCCGAAGAGCCTTCCCGTTCAATAAGATGTGAAAATACACAAGATGGTGAACTTATACTTGTTGTAGGAGAGGGTCATAAAACTGGTCAGGGAGAAGATATGAATCAACATTATGAAGTATTAATGGATTTTGCAAATAATTTATTCACTGTAGAAGATATACCCTTTAGGTGGTCTACTCAAGATTGCATGACCTTAGATAGTATTCCCTATATAGGAAACTTTACTTCAAATACACCTAATCTTTATATAGCTACTGGTTTTCAAAAATGGGGTATGACAAACAGCACTGTTGCTTCCATAATCATCAGAGATTTAATTATAAAAGGTGAAAGCCCTTGGGCAGATGTATACAATCCATCTCGTAAAACAATTGCAGCGTCTTCAAAAAACTTTATAGTAGAAAATGCAGATGTTGCAAAACATCTTTTAAAAGGAAAATTATCATCCTTAGATAATGATATTAATTTACAAAATGGAGAATCAAAAGTATTAGAAATCCAGGGTAAGAGAGCAGGAGCCTATAGAGATTATCAAGGAAAACTCCATATAGTAAATACTACTTGTACCCATATGGGATGCGAATTGAATTGGAATTCTGCAGAAAGTTCCTGGGACTGTCCTTGCCATGGTTCAAGATTTTCTTATGAGGGAAAAGTATTAGAAGGACCTGCTACAAAACCTTTAAAACTTGAGCATGATGTAAATACTATTGAAAAACTATTTAAAGACGATTTTTAAATATAAAAGAAGCTTAGAAAATTCTAAGCTTCTTTTATATTGCAATTTTATGACTCCATTTTCCACATCTATCTCCAAAGCAACCAATATCATTATTATTTTCATTAATCTTAACGACTTCACACTTATTTGTACAATCATTACATTCAAAGCTTGTAGATATAAAATTACTTTCGGCAAGGTCAAATCCTTTAAAATTTGTTTCACCTGCTTTTTCGGCAGATTCTCTCCCAATAATTGCAGCACCTATTGAACCCATTACATTATAATGTTCTGGAACAAATACCTCATAACCTAATGCATTTTCAAAAGCTTTCTTTATTCCCTTATTAGCAGCTACTCCCCCTTGAAAAAATATCTTTGGTAGAACTTCTTTTCCTTTTCCTACATTATTGAGATAATTTCTAACTAAGGCATCACAAAGTCCTCTGATAATATCAGACTTATTATATCCTAATTGTTGTTTATGTATCATGTCAGACTCCGCAAAAACTGCACATCTTCCAGCAATCCTTACTGTAGTATTTGATTCCAGTGCATAATCACCAAATTCTTCAATTGGAATCTCAAGTCTTTCTGCTTGCCTATCAATAAATGATCCTGTACCTGCTGCACATACTGTATTCATTCCAAAATCAGATACTACTCCATTTCTCAAAATTATTATCTTTGAATCCTGTCCCCCTATTTCAATTATAGTCTTTACGTCTTTATCAATTTCAAGAGCTGCAACTGCATGGGCAGTTATTTCATTTTTTACTGCATCTGCACCTATTAGTGTAGATGCTATATGCCTACCACTTCCAGTAGTTCCAACTCCACCAATTTTCATATCATTATAATTAGCCTTTAATATTTTAAACCCATCTTGAACTGCTTTAATGGGACTTCCCTTAGTTCTTAAATATATTTTCTCTACAACATCCATTTCTTCATCTAAAAGTACAATATTTGTACTTACTGAACCTACATCAACTCCAAGATAATGCATCTACCTTTCTCCTTTCAAGCAAATCTACAAATGCTTCAATTCTAGTAACATATCCTGCCTCTCCTGTCATTTCATCAACAATAAGAGACATTATTGGGAAATCTTTATCCTTTGAAATAGTTGGTAAAATTGCCTTTGATACAATTTCAGGCATACAACCCATAGGAAATATTTGAATAGCTCCATCAAATCCATTTTCATAGGCCAATACAGCCTCCCCGATACACTCTCTTCCATGACCTCCGATTCCTATGGATAAATACTCTTTTCCTGCATTTTTTATATCTAATGAATTTAATTTAATAGGAGATAATGCCGTATTCTTTACCCACCAGCTAGGGGTTAATTTTTTTTGAGTTGACACCCCATAATCCATAAGCTTATCTTCTATATATAGATTTGAAAATGGTTCTATTATGGTATAGATTTCTCCAATTATGGCAATCTTAACAGGATTTTTATTTTTATCTAATTTGATATTATTTAATTCTATCTCATATTCCTTCAATACTTCTATCATCTCTTGAGGATTATTACATTTAAATGCTTCTCTTATACAATTATTTAATATCTTTTTACACTTACCCTTTTCCTCTTCATATCCTGTAAGGTATCTAGCCTCTCCTTCTATTTTGTCAATTAAATTCATAATCTTTATAGCATCAGATAAGACCTTTATTTTTTGACGTCCCGATTTATTACTTTTTGTAGATATTCTATTTATTCGATTGAATAATTCTTTAATTCCAATATCTCCTGGAGAATCTATCAATATAAACTCTAAATCATATCCTAATCTATTCAATAGATTCATTTGCATTTCTCCGTATTCTCCAAACCTACAGGGTCCACAGCTTCCAGGAATTATTACTGTATCTGCCCCCTTTTCGATCGCCTGTATATAGTTTCCCACCATTATCTTAAAAGGTAGACACATTTCTTCTGGAGAATACAAAGACCCAATTTCTATGGCTGATTTGTTATTTAAAGGAGGCATAATATAATCTATTTCAAGCCCATCAAATAATGCCTTAGCTGCCAAGTATACATTTCCCAAATGTGGTGCTGTTATCTTCATTCTAATATCTCCTTTCCAGCATATCAATAAATGCTTCCACTCTTGTATCAAGACCTGCCTCACCAGTATGTTCATCTATTTTCAATATCATAAAAGGAAATTCACCTATTTTATCTTTAATAAGCTCAACTACAACGGAATCTATACCACAGGCAAATGAGGATATATATATAATTCCATCTACTTGTTTTTTCTTAGAAATATAAGATGCAAAACCATAAGAATTTCTTGCAAAAGTCCAAAATGGCCTTTTATATAGACTTTCAACCTCTTTATCCATTAATTCTTCCCTAAGATATTCTTCAGTTATGACACCTACACCTAATTTATTAAGTTTTTTCACTACATTCATATTTATAAAATCGTCATATATATTATATGGGTGTCCCACTAATGCAACTTTTAATTTATAATTCTCATCTTTTATTCCCGAATCGTAGACCTTCTGCTGCTCTAAAGCTTTATTAAATGCCCTTTTAATTTTTGATTTATCATCCACTATGATACTGCCTGCATCCTCTGCCCAATTATAAAGTTTTCCTTTGGATATGGCATAAATAGGTTCTGTAATGACCTTAGGCATATCTGGAATACTATTCATAATCATTTCAGGAAGCCCGCAAAATTTCGGACATATATATTCTCTTTTTCTAACCTGCATTATTCTTGGAATTATAATAATATCACTTTTATCTCTTAGTGAAGAAACATGTCCATGGAAGACCTTTATTGGAAGACAAGCTTCGTCCACTGAATATCTAATACCTTCATCTAATATTTTTTTATTAGTATCTTCAGAAGTAATTACTTCGGCTCCAAGTTCACTAAAAAATGTTTGTAAAAATGGATTATACTTATAATATAAAAGCCCTTTTGGAATTCCTACTATCATTTTATCCTCCTTATGTAAATTAATATTACATTTATGGAGTATCACCTATATCTATAAAAAATATTCCAAAATTAGGGGTTTTTTATTTTTTAACTCTTAGAGCTTAAACTAAATTGTCTAACATAAATTGGAACATAAGTTAGTTTTCCATCTATTCTTGTGCTTTCCATTATTGAGACTTTACCTACTGATACTATTTCATCAGTGGTTTTAACCTTCCTTTCTAATTCTTTAAACTCCTCTGCAATAACTACTTCTCTTCCCATTGTAATATGGGGAACAAAATCTCTTCCCTCTTTTTCATAACCTTGTTTTTCTAATTCATCCTCTAATTTTAAATATAATCTATCCATCATTTGATTTGCTTCTATTCCCAGCCATATTATTCTTTTTCTCCCTCTAGGGAATTCTCCTAATCCGCTGAGGTTCAATTCAAACTTCTCTTGATTTACAACTACATTATCAATAGCTTTCTTTAGGTTATTTAACTGTGTCTCTGTAGTTTCTCCTATAAATCTAAGAGTTAAGTGAAAATTATCTTTATCAGTAAATTTTCCTGAAATACTATTTTTCTTTACTATTTCTTGTATATTGTATAAATATGTCTTTATGTCATCTGAAAATTCTATTGCTAAAAATATACGCATTATTATCCACTCCAATTATCTATAATTCCATGCTGCTTTTCCAGTTATATTCCCCTCTTATCATCTTATAAAACATAAAAAAATATACCTATTATATAATAAGTATATTTTTTTATGAGACTATCGCAAAAGGCTTCATTTCCTAAATGAAATTTTCAAAATATATTCTATATTAAATTATTGTTTATAATATTTCTAAAAATACTAATACTAAAATCAATTAAGTATAGGAGTGATAAAAAATGGATTTTTTAGAAAACACTTACGATAAAGTATTAAATACAGTTTTTGATGTGGCAAATCCTATTAAAAGATCTATCATCAATACTCATTGTAAAGTTCATAAGTTTATTAATATAAATGCCCTAAGAATTCTTAGGAATGATAAATATATTAGTGAATACGATTTTTTTAAAAGCTATATCTATCATATAAACGAGGGAGCTGTATGGGCAGATCAAGATTTTAAAAGTTCAAATCATTTTTATAATCCTACCACTAAAAAAGGATTATATGGCAGAAAGACTGCTATGGATTTGGGAGTAGAATATTATAATGAATCAATTGAGTTATGGAAACAAGGGGACTTCAATAAATCATTATTTTATTTTGGTGCATCCATACATATAATCCAAGATATGACTATTCCCCAACACGCTAATATTCGTTTGCTAGATAACCATCACCAATATGAGAACTATGTTAAACGTACCCATGAATATATAAAGGATTTTCAAGTAGAAAATGGCGCATATCTTCTGGATTCCATAAAGGATTATATAAGATTTAATGCTAGGGTAGCCATTAGAGTATATAAGAAGTTTAAAAATATATCTGATGATGAAACTAGATTTTATCGCACCAGTAGATGTACCCTAGCATTAGCAGAAAGAACTACAGCTGGAGCCATGATTTTATTCTATAAAGATTTATTTTCTCAAGATTCAAGTCAACTTCATTAGATATAAAGTTGATTTAACAAATGAATAGGGGTATTATATTAATATAATATTAGGAGGGGGGAAGCTATGAAGGCATTAATTACCTTTAAATATAGTGATGAAGAAATGAAGAAACTAGAAGACCTAGGTTATAATATAATTTTTAGTAATGAAAAAGAAATCATTTTTTCTGATGAAATAAAGGATATAGATCTAATGGTATGCTTTGATCCATTTGATAAAATAGATATATCCCTATTTCCAAACCTTAAATGGATACAACTTTCTAGTGCAGGTATTAACCATGTGCCAATAGATAAAGTATTATCACAAAATATTTTACTTACAAACAATAGGGGTGGATACAGTATTCCAATAGCCGAATGGATTGTTCTTAAAGTATTGGAGATGATTAAAAATACTAAGGAATTCTATGATAAACAAAATAAAAAGGTATGGAAAATGGATACTTCCCTTATGGAACTTCATGGTAAAACTGTGGGATTTATAGGAACTGGATCAATTGCCAGTGAAGCTGCTAAAAGATTAGAATCCTTCGGTGTCAACATAGTTGGTATTAATTCCAGTGGGAAAGAAGCAGAACATTTTCATCAAACCTTTAGCATCGATGAGATTAATGATGTAGTTCCTAAATGTGATTTTTTAGTAATCGCTACTCCATATACAGAGAAAACCCACCATCTTATAGATGAATCTATATTTTCTCATATGAAAGATGGAACATATCTAATTAATATTGCTAGAGGTAGTATTATAGACGAAGAAGCTCTTATAAATAATTTAAAATCTGGTAAAATTAAAAAAGCTGCTTTAGATGTATTCGAAGTGGAGCCTTTACCTGAAGATAGTCCTTTATGGCAAATGGAAAATGTAATTATATCACCTCATAATTCTTGGGTGTCAGATATGAATAGTAACAAAAGATATGAAATAGTCTATAAAAATATGAAAAAATACATCAATGGAGAAAAATTAGTTAATATTGTTGATTTAAAAAGAGGATATTGATCAATATCCTCTTTAGAATGCGTATTAAGATTTTTTGAAGAAAGGAAGAACTTATGAAAAAGAGAGTAATTTTAGGTATGAGTGGTGGAGTAGATTCATCTGTTGCTGCTTTACTACTTAAAGAAGCTGGTTATGAAGTAATTGGACTTTTTATGAAGAATTGGGATGAAAAAGATGAGGATGGTGTATGTACTGCTACAATTGATTCTGAAGATGCAAGACAAGTTGCCGATCAACTGGAAATCCCTTTTTATACTATAAATTTTGAAAAAGAATATTGGGATAGGGTATTCACCTATTTTCTTGATGAATATAAAAAAGGAAGAACTCCAAATCCTGATGTAATGTGTAATCAAGAAATAAAATTTAATGCATTTCTAGATTATGCTCTTAAATTAGATGCTGATTATATAGCTATGGGACACTATGTACAAGTAGAAGAAAGGGATGGAAAGTTCTATCTACTTCGAGGAAATGACAACAATAAGGATCAAAGTTATTTTTTATCTAGAATAGAGCAAAGTGCCCTTGCTAAGACCTTATTTCCCATAGGACATTTAGAAAAGAAACAAGTTCGTGAATTAGCAGAAAAACATAATTTATCAACTGCCTTAAAAAAGGATTCCACAGGAATATGTTTTATAGGGGAAAGGGATTTTGATGAATTCCTAGACAAATATCTTTTAACTAAAGAAGGAGATATAATAGATATAGATGGAAATAAAGTAGGAAGACATAGTGGACTTATTCATTATACCCTAGGTCAAAGAAAAGGAATTGGTATTGGCGGAATAGGAACTGGAGAGCCTTGGTTCGTAGCTGGAAAAAATTTAAATAAAAATATATTATATGTAGCTCAAGGTGAGAAGAATCCTGCCCTTTACTCTACTTCCTTAATTGGTGAAACACCTAAATGGATATCGGGAACTCCTCCTACTATACCTTTAAAATGCACTGCTAAGTTTAGATATAGACAGGGAGATATACCTGTAACAGTAGATATACTAGAAGATGGCAACCTTCATATCAAGTATGACTATCCTGTAAAAGCAGTAACTCCTGGACAAGTAGCAGTATTATATCAAGATGAAGTGTGTCTTGGTGGCTGTATAATTAAGTCTATAGAACCTTTAGAGAAAAAATATTTATATTTAAATACAATATAGAAAAGTAAACATCCAAATATTAGACTTGCAGTCTAACATTTGGATGTTTTTCTTCCATAATAAAAATAACGATATATCTTAGTTATCCAAGCTATTTTTTAAAGGGCATTCAATTGACAAAAGTCATTGTATTAGTTATTATTATTCATAAATATTACTTATTATTTCCGGTAGTTAATATAAAGAAAGATTATCAATTAATTTATTTAGGAAGGATTGCTAAAGATGAAAAAAATAATATTAAGCGTTGATAGTACCTGCGATATAAATCATGAATTAATGGAAACTTATAATATAAATAGTTTTCCTTATACTATTCTTTTAGATGAAAAGGTGTATAAAGATAATGTAGATATTACCCCTCCTGAGATTTTCAATACATATTTTGAAAAGAAAATTTTACCGAAGACATCTGCCATAAATGTTGCAGAATATTATAGATATTTTAAACCTTGGATAGATGATGGCCATGAGGTAATACATATTAATCTAGGGAGTGCACTTACAAGTAGCCATAATAATTGCTCCATAGTGGCAAATGAACTTAAAGGTATTTATCCTATAGACTCTCAGAATCTTTCTACAGGATCTGCTCTTTTAGTATTAAAAGCTGCCAATATGATAAAAGAAGGACTATCAGCACAAGAGATTAGCACTAGATTAAATAGCCATAGAGGAAACATACATATGAGCTTTATTTTAGATACTTTAGACTTTTTATATGCTGGAGGTCGTTGTTCAAAACTTTCCTCTCTAGGGGCAAATTTATTGAAAATAAAGCCTGTTATTAATGTAGATAATAGTTCTGGTGCAATGGACGTTGGAAACAAATATAGAGGCTCTTTGAGCAAGACCATTCCCAAATATATAAGTGACAAATTATCAAGCTATGATAATATTAATCAAGACCACATCTTTATTGTTCATTCTGGTATAGATTCTAAATATATCGACCTTGCTAAGAGTGTAATACTAGAGCATATGGATTTTGATAAAATTCATGTAGCAGTTGCAAGTTGTACAATATCCTGTCACTGTGGACCTAATACTTTAGGTATAGCATTTGAAACTATATAAAAAGCTTTCACAGAGATTTCTGTGAAAGCTTTTTCTTTAAGAAGTTTGAAAATATTTATCCTCTAAATCCTCTAGATGACGGAAAATGTGCACTAAATCTTTACCAAAACTAAGTAAAGAATAACATATACTATTATCTTCAACTTTTTTATCTATAACATTCTTCTCTATAAGTACAGATAGTTTTCTATTTAGCTCTGTATGGCTCATATATGGAATACTTCTTAAAATATCACTATAATGTTGATTACCAAGATCAATAGATTCCAGTATTTCAGGAACCCATCTTAGTTTTATTAAATCATGTACAATCTGAAATCCATTAGATATTTTATTTTTCATATTCTCACTCCTACGAACATATTTGTGCCTTTTTGTTACTTATATTTTATCATATAATATAAGTAAATCAAAGACAATAAATAATCTTTTTAAAAATTAAAGGAGGTTTATTATGAAACATTTAGAATTAGTACAAAAGTATTTATCTAACTTAGGTGTGTTAAATGTAAAATTTCATAATCTTCACTGGAATGTGGTAGGAGGCCAATTTATGCAGGTCCACAACTTTACAGAAGAGATTTATGATAAGTTATTTGAAGACTTAGATGAAGTAGCAGAATTATTAAAGATGAAAAATATAATGCCATTGTCCACTATAGCTGATTATTTAGCAAATTCTACTATTGAAGAAGTCAATCCAAAAGACTTTTCTGTAAAGGAATCTTTAGAAATTGCTAAAAAAGACTTAGAATTAATGAAAGAATTAGCGACTGAAATTAGAAACCTTGCAGATGAAGACGGAGATTTCGAAACTGTTGCTATATTCGAAGACTACGTTGCATTCTACAGTAAAAATATATGGTTTATAAATTCCATGTTAAAGTAAATTAATTTTTTCAAATGGGTTTGCAGTATTTTAGGCAATTAAGAGTGAAAAATAAAAGGAGCCTTTGCTAAATAGCGAAATAAGCTATAAAGCAAAAGCTCCCTTTTTCATATTTGAATCTATTATTTTTCTAGATTTGCATATACAATATCATCATTATTAATAGTCTGAATTCCGAATTTCATTATATTTTTATTCTCTATATTATAAACTAAAATAAATTCAAAAATATTCTCAGGTTTATTTTTATGGTGTCCTATAAGATATATTTCATTTGTTGTTTCAATTGATTCTATATCTTTAAATTTATTATCTCCAACTTTTTCTGCAACTGAAATATCAAATTCATTTATATCTATATTTTCATTAAAATATTTCTTAGCATTTTCTATCGCCATATTACTTAGCTCAGCTTTTAGCTCTTTTATATCATTATCTTCTCCTAATATTGATTTATTGCAAGCTGATAAAAGACTTAAACATAATACAACACATAATATACTTACTAATATTTTTTTATTTCTTTTCATTATTGTCCTCCTTAAAACCTAAAGTCTACTTACCTGATTAATTTCTTGATGCTTCATAATTTATCTTTCATTCCCCCTACTCTGATTTAATTATAATTTAAAATATAAAACTTTACTATTTAGTTAAATTACACTTTAATTACATATTTGTAATAAACAGAAAAGGATTCATTAAAGTATTATTAAGGAATTCTTTTTTGGAAATCATTGAGGTCAAGTTCCTGAAATCAAAAATGGAGAGTACAAATAGCTGTACTCTCCATTTCAAGCCAATAACCTTAAAGCAAATTATATTATCAAAAGAATTATGTTTAAATTCCACATTTTCTAATCTACCTTTTTTACAAGGAGAAACAATAAAAAATGATAAATTAAAGACTGCCTAACATAATAATTTTTAGACAGCCTTCCTTTATCTTACCTAAATGTACTTTACGCTCTCGTATTCATAAAATGTATTATTCATCTAATAATCTTCTAGAAATTTTTTTATCCCTCTAAATGTTTCATCACTAATAATATGTTCAATTCTACATGCATCCTCTTCAGCTATTTCAGAAGATACCTTAATTATATCTGTTAGAAACATTGTTAAAACTTTATGTTTTTCATATATGTCTTTAGCTTTTTTCTTACCCTTCTCTGTTAATTCAATATAATTATTATTATCTACTAATATATAGCCTTCGTCCTTTAGAATCCCTATTGCACGACTTACACTAGGTTTACTAAAGTTTAATTCCCTTGCTACATCTATAGATCTAACCTGACCATTGCGTTTCTTTAAAACTAAAATAGTTTCTAAATACATTTCTCCTGATTCATACATATTTTTTACCTCCATACTACTTTTATACAATAATCATATCAGAGATTCATAAAAAAGACTAGGTACAATATCTAGATGCAATATTTAGTGATGATTAAATTAAGATGAAGTGATGTAGTGATAAAATCTATAATCTATAAGTTGAATGATTTTCTAAATTCACTGGGAGTTATAACCGCAATAGCCATGACCCATTTGCTATTGTACCAGTTAACCATAGGAATATTTAAGGAATATAGTACTTTATTAGCAAGTCCATTAACATCAAAGATACATTTCCAAAAATATATACTAGTACCGGATGGAATCACGAAGGGTATTATTGATACTAAAAATATAAACTTTTTACCTTTTTTTAATTTTATTATTTGCAATGAAAAAAATAAAGCTAAAATAAGGCATAAAGGAACGGCAATAGCCATAAAAAAACTTTGATTTGTTAAACCTCTTTGAAACATGGGATTTTGTAATGTATCAGAAAAATTCTTTAAACCTATAAACCTTTTCTCCCCCATATTATTTAATAAAGTATAATAAAAGGACAATATAAAAGGGATACCATAAAAAAACAATATCTCGCATAAACTAGGTAATATATATGGTAATAGACTATCTTTTTTCATATGTTTCATCTTCATATACTTTCCCTTTCATCTATATAAAATTTTATTCATTCAAATAGGTAAAGACCTTGTTTTGAATAATTTCCGCTGTTTCTTCAGCCGTTGCTAAGTCATAATAGTAATAGTTATCCAGTTCTTCTCTCAGTAAATATGTTAATTCAAGATTTCCAACTAAAACATTTCTCTGTTGATTCCATTCATGTATTTGATCTAAAGTATCCTCAAACATTTTTTCCTTTTCTTCTTCATTTGTAAATTTCCAATTACCTTCAAGACCTCTCTCTTCATACCACTTAATATCAGCTTCAAAACTATGTCTGAAATAGGTATAAAAATTCTCAATATTTATTGGTATATTTCCCCAGAACATAAAAGAGTATTTATATTCATCTTCTTCGCTTTCAAATGTAGGCAATTCCTTAGCAGATGCACAATATTTTAAAAACTCCCAAGCCAATTCTTTATTCTTACTATTATGGGAAATAGCATATGTTGAAAGTAAATTGCTAAACGGTGCCTTTCCATTACTGCTTAAAAATGGTATAGGGTTTATTGTGTTTTCAAATTCAACCATCATATTTTTCATATCGATGTTACTTGTTGTAAATTTAGCAAACATAAAATCCTCTATTAAAAAATCTTCGTTTCTTACTCCTACACGAGTGAAATCCCATTCCATAGTTTCTGGATGATAAACTGTATTTAGCTTTTTGGTAAGCCTTAAATTCTGTAAGAATTCATCGCTATCGAAATTGGCATTTCCAGTCTCAATATCAAAGAAATCAACAGATTGATAGTCAAAAAATGAATTTTTTGTAATACCAGGCATAAGATAAAATTCATCCGGTGAAGGGTGGGTCTTTTTAGCCTTTTCATATATATTAATCATTTCAGTATAGTTTATGTTTTCATAACTTTCATAGTCTAAACCTATACTTTCTGATAAGGGCTTACTAATATACACCATATCATAATTAAATGACAATGGCATGGCATATAAACCACCTTCGTATTCCATAGCCTCAAAAATATTAGTATAATAGTCAGATTTATTAAAATCAGGATCATTATCCATAAAATCGTATATATTAACTAATAGACCACTCTGGGCCTTATGGTTTATGTCCAGAGCACTTAAATCTATCAAATCACTGGCTGTACCACTTAATAAATCTATAGCCGTTCTATACATATATGAAGCCTTGTTATCTTCCGGTCGTTCCACTATAATCTCTACATTTGGGTGCATGTCCATAAATTCTTCTGCAAATGTGTCGATATATCCATCGAAAACAGTTGATACTGTCAATGTTCAACTTAATTCTTTATTCTCTCTTATCGCTGGAAGGCTATTATCTGTATTGATATTTCCTGAGCATCCAGATAATATAACCATTACCATACAGGCTACAAGAATCCTCCATATTCTTCCATACCTCAATTTGTTTTACAACTCCCTTCTCTTTATATTTACTCAAATTTATCTGAGTTTTTCTACATTTTTTATTTATTAAAAACTTCTTATGCTTGTCTCAGAATCAAATAAGTGTATCTTTTCTTTATCTATATAAGATGTCTAAACTCATTCTCTCTACCATTGTACCATATGTTTCCAATATATTAAAATTCTCATTCAACAAACATCAACAATGCTGTGTAGTAGATTATTTTTAAATAAAATAATTTACTGCATTAATTCAAAAAAAGAAGAAACTAACTCCTTAACGGTCAGTTTCTCCTTTTCACTTTGAGAACATTATCTTTTCAAAAAACATCGGCTGATATTCTATTCAGTATAATTATAGCTCCCTATTTTTTACTCTTCTAATTAAATCTTCTACCTTTTCCTTAATAAGGTCTCTAGTATTTCTGTAAGCTTCAATTGATCCCCCTGA
This sequence comes from Tissierella sp. MB52-C2, assembly GCF_030931715.1. Lineage (NCBI taxonomy): Bacteria > Bacillati > Bacillota > Tissierellia > Tissierellales > Tissierellaceae > Tissierella > Tissierella sp. MB52-C2. Next base: position 1,403,441 of record NZ_CP133261.1, on the reverse strand, counting down.
TGGATCATCTAGCCCCCAGTCTTCACTATGGTCATTAGGTATAAATGGACAAATTACATTACATCCCATAGTAATAAGTATATCTAATTCTTCAGGTATATCGGATAATAGCTTTGGATAGTGGCTACTCATATTTACTCCATCCTCTTCCATTACTTTTACTGCCAAAGGTTTTACCTCTGGATATTTTTCAGTTCCTGCTGAATATACCTCTAACACATCACTTCCTAATTTTTTCGCCCAACCCTCTGCCATTTGTGAACGACATGAATTGTGAACGCATATAAAAGCTACTTTCTTTTTCATCAGTATACCTCCAAACTAGGATTAGTTATTATTGGTTTTAGCAAACCAATGCTTTGTCCTATTCGCAACACTTACAAGAGCTAACATTATAGGTACCTCTGTGAGTACACCAACTACTGTTGCTAAAGCAGCTCCTGATTTTAATCCAAATAATGATATTGCTACAGCTACTGCAAGCTCAAAAAAGTTTGATGCCCCTATCATACCTGCTGGTGCTGCCACATCAAAAGGAAGTTTCCATGCTTTTGACCATAAATATGCTATAAAAAATATTAAGAATGTTTGAATTGTCAATGGTACTGCAATTAATAATATATCTAAAGGATTCTCAATAATAGTTTGACCTTGAAATGAAAATAAAATTATCAATGTTAATAATAATCCAACAATCGTAACACCACTAAATTTAGGTATATACACCTTTTCAAAGTATTCTACACCTTTTTTCTTTGTAATCAAGCTCCTTGAGAAAATTCCTGCAATTAAAGGAACTACTACGAATAATACCACAGATAAAAAAAGAGTACCCCAAGGAATTGTAAATCCACTTATACCTAATAAAAACGCTACTATTGGAACAAATGCTATTAAAATAATAAGATCATTTGTAGCTACTTGTACAAGGGTATAGGCAGGATTTCCCTTTGTTAAGTGACTCCAAACAAATACCATGGCTGTACATGGAGCTGCTCCTAAAAGCACTGCTCCCGCTAGATAATCTTTAGCTAGATTAGGAGAAATCATATTTTTGAATACTATAAAAAAGAAAAAATATGCCAAACCATACATTGTAAATGGCTTAATCAACCAATTTGTAACCCAAGTAACTATAAGTCCCCTAGGGTTTTCTCCCACTTTTTTCACACTATTAAAATCAACTTTTAACATCATTGGATATATCATCAGCCATATCAGTATTGCTACAGGAACTGATACATTATAATACTCGAATTTATTTAAAAATTCTGGAATACCTGGCAGATAGACTCCTATTAACACTCCAATTATCATACATATAGCTACCCATATAGTAAGGTACTTTTCAAAAAAACTAATTCCTGGTGATAATTTCTCCTTTGTCATAAATATTCCACCTTTCATTTAAAATTATTTAACTTTGCTAAGTAAGCTCTATTTTAAGAGCTTACTTAGATTTTCTCCCTTTAGTTCCTCTGGGGTCCACTTAACTACTGCAAAGTTTCCTTTAGAGATTTCATTCACCTTATTTATCCATTGTATTTCATTACTTGCCTTTGCTTTTAAAATCTCATTAGTTGTGTCAGTAGCATAAAAGCTAGAGTTGATTATCCACCACTTGCTAAATATTCCAGCTCTATTTAAGTCCTCCTGTAATCTCATAGCTTCAAAGTAAGGAGTTGCTTCAGCTAATGTTACAATTATTACCTCTGTCAAACTATCATTCTTTAGCTTAGGTAATAGATTTTTAACTGATTCTGGAATATCGCCCTGTGTACGTGCTATTTCCTTATTATAGCTTTGGGTTGATTCCAATAATAATAGAGTATGACCTGTAGGTGCTGTATCGATGACCACAATCTCATCTTCTGAGCGCTCTACTATTTCTGCAAAGGCTCTAAATACAGCTATCTCTTGGGTACATGGAGATCTTAAATCTTCTTCTACATAGGCAATATCATCATCACTCATTGTTTCTCTGGCTTTGCTCAACACTTCTTCTTGATATTTTTTTAATTCATTTTTTTCATCTATATTACTTAGAGTAATGCCAAAGCTTTCATCTATTACATAGCCTATATGAGCTGCTGGATCAGTAGTTGTTAGATGCACTTTCTTTCCTCTCTTAGCTAGTTCGCTAGCAATTGTAGCAGCTATAGTGGTTTTTCCTACGCCACCCTTACCCATCGTAAAAATTACCTTTTTATTTGAATTATATAAATCATCTATAACTTTACTTAAAGTGGGGATTACCTCTGGTTTTAATTTTTCATCTGAATATTTTATATCTCCACTATTAAAAAACGCTCTAATATTTTCAATTCCTGTAATATTATATGGTCTTAGTGGTATTTCAAATATGTCTAAATTTCTTAGTCCTTCTGGTATATCCTTTAGTATATCCTGTTGCTTATTAAAAATTTCATTTGAAAGCTCGTCGTCATGCGCTTTTAATACTCCGTTTATTACTAGAAGCTGATTACTTACTCCGATATCCTGTAGCTCTTTTGATGCTCTCTCAGCCTCTTTTAATGCTGATACTTCAGGTCGTGAAATAAGCACAAGAGTAGTCTTTTCTTTATCTGCTAAGTTTTCTACTGCATTTTTATATATATCCTTTTTCTCCTCTAGTCCTGATAATTGACCAAGACATGATGCACCATGAGTACTTTCGCTTATAAAATTAGTCCAAGCAGATGGTAATTGAAGCATTCTTAGAGTATGTCCTGTAGGGGCAGTATCAAATATTATATGATCATATTCCTCTGCAGCTTTTTTATCTGTTATAAATCCGGAGAACTCATTAAAAGCAGCTATTTCAACTGTACAGGATCCAGAAAGTTGTTCTTCCATGTTTTGAATAACAACCTCTGGAAGCTTTCTTCTATATGGTGCTATTACACTTTCTTTATATTCTGCTGCTGCTTCCTCAGGATCGAAGTTTGCAACTACTAGGTTTGGTACGTCCTTTATAGGAATTCCTTTGTTGTTAAGCTCTGTATCAAATACATCCTGTAAATTTGAAGCTGGATCAGTACTTATAAGCATAATCTTCTTGCCATTATCTGCTAAACTAACAGCTATAGCACAGGCAGTAGAGGTTTTTCCAACTCCACCTTTTCCAGTAAAAAATAAATATTTTGTTAAATCCATATCTTTTACATCAAAATCCTTAAACATCTTATCTCCTCCTCACCTATATTAACAATAGCCACTCCTCTATAAAATTATTGTTTTTCGTTTCTAGCCTTTCTAGCACCTAATTCAGACATAATATACTCCTCAGGTATTTCAAGTAACTTTACAAACTCTTCATTTGTTGGATATTCCTTTGTTTTAACTACCTCTCCATCAACCATAGTTATAGGCAGAATATCTACTCCGTTATCAAGCAGTAATTTATTTACAATACTATTATCCACGTATGATTTTGGGTCACTAGTTAGATTATGTCTCTCTACTTTTACACCTTTCTTCTCCAACCTATTTAAAAGTGTAGCAACTCTTAATAGATTTTTATCTACAGAAGGTCCACAAACTCCTGTAGAACAACACATGGCTGGATCAAATATTTCCATCTTTTTCAATTGAATCTCCTCCTATTAACATTTACATTCTTTATTATCAATTGCTTTACAAATACAATTGTCAGATTCAGTGAATATATCATTTAAAAATTTAATTATATTGTTGCATTTAATCATATCTAGTGAATAATAGTTCCAAATTCCATCCTTTCTGACTTTGACCAAACCAACATCAGCCAAAACCTTCATATGATGCGAAAGTGTTGGTTGTGTAAAGTCAAAATTCTCTAGTATATCACAGGCACATAGTTCACCACATGATAATATATCAATTATCTTCAATCTGTTCGCATCAGAAACAGCCTTTAGTATTTTTGCATTTTCATCATAATTTTTCATTTGCTCTTCACCCCCCTATATAGATAAGTGTCTATATATTTAATATAGATGATTATCTATGTATTGTCAACATAAATGTATTATCTATTTTATATTTTTTAGGTTTATGAATACCATCCGCTAAGCGGATGGTATTCATAAACCTAAAAAAGGATTGCTCCATTTTTGAAGCAATCCTAATATACTCTCTAATTAATGTTTTTTTTGTTCTTCTCATTCCATATCTTTTTCATCAAAAATCCTAAAGCACTAACTGCAAATAATATCAGAAGTCCAGTGACGAAGGTTTTTGCTCCACCCGTTAGCTTTTCACCTGCATAGGAATAAATAATAGTTGCAGGAAGTTGTCCAAGTCCAGTAGCCCAAAAGAAAGACCAAAAATTCATAGCTGTCAATCCTGCTGCATAGCTAACTATATCGAAGGATATAAAGGGTAAAAGTCTAGCCACTAATATTGCATAATCTCCATATTTATCAAAAAAACCATCTATTTCATCTAAAGCAAATTTAGATGCCAGCTTCTCAATAGCATTTCTTCCATATATCTTAGAAATATAAAAGCATAAGACTGCTCCTGCCATGGCAGATGTCCAAGAAAGAATTGCTCCCTTTACCCATCCAAATAACCCTGCATTGGCAAAGGTTATCAAGAAAGCTGGTAGTGGCGCAGCTACTGATTGAAATACCATAAGCAAAAATGATATTATAGGCGCCCATATACCAAAGGAAAGTATATATCCCTTTACTGCATTTACATCTAACATACTAAATATAAATACAATTTGCTTTATAGCATTTCTAACAGGAGCAACAAAAAAATATATACATATTAATCCCAAAACAACACTTAATTTAATCCATGTAGATTTCTTTATGTTTTTCAAAATATCAACAGCCTTCCTGTAAAGATATCTCTATTCTCCTAAAAATAATATAAATATATAGTTTATATTTATATTATTTCACTACTTCTAAATCAGTATTTCCTGACCAACCATAGAAGCTAGCATCATAGTTCTTTACGTTATTATAACCCATCATAGCCAATACTATTTGCATATGAGCAGAACGAATACCTGCTGTACAATATGTTACGATTTCATCATCCTTTTTAATTCCATTAGAATCAAGTATATCTTTTATCTCTTTTGCTGTTTTTAAGGTACCATCTTTATTTAAAAACTCATTGAAGGTTATATTAATAGCTGCTGGTATATGTCCTCCCCTTGGTTCTCCAAAATTTGTAGCTCCTTCATATTCATCTTTGCCTCTGACGTCAATTATTACAACATCCTTTAACTTATTCGCTAATTCTTCAGTATCAATATTTGTTTTATCATCTAATGCTTCTACAATAACAGTTTCAGGAGTTGGTACTACACCATCTTTGGATACTTCATAACCCTTTGATTTCCAGAAATCAAACCCTCCATCTAAAATCTTTGTATTGTCATATCCTGCTCTTCTCAACATCCACACTATTCTTCCATCTTCTCCCCAGCCCTCTGGTGAAGTTGTATATACTACTATTTCTTTACCCTCTGTTATTCCATACTCTGATAGTTTTTCTGATAAAGCTTTCGGCTCAAGAATCGTTCCCCAATTAGGGTCTTTACCAGGAGCACCTTCCATATTTGAAAACTCTTGCCACGTAATAGCTACAGCTCCAGGTATATGACCTTTTTTATGAGTATCTGCTCCCCTAGCATCCAATATTAATAAATCTTCTTTTTCCATATTTTCTTTTAGCCAATCAGCACTTACTATATAACTAGTGTCTACAAACTCTATACCATCTTCCGTCGATTCATTTACTGCTTCATTACCTTCTCCAGCTTTAGGTTGTTGGCTATTTACTTCATTCATTACATCTGTTTTGCTTGAACATCCACTAGTCACTAATACTAAAGCTAAAATAATTATTAATATAGATTTAAATCCTTTCATCTAATCCACTCCTCATCTAATATTCTATTCACTTTCTTAATGCCGATTAAATTTTAACATATTGTCTAATTTAAATAAAATAAAACTTATCTATACTTTTTTGCCCATGTATAGGTAAGTTTTATTCTGTAAATATCTATTAAAATAGCATAATTAAACAATTTCCATAACACATTACATTTATCCATATATTAGTGACACTAAGAACACTATTCATGTATACTATAATCCTTAACTGAAAATTTCTACTTTAGGTTGATGAATTACTATATCAAGATGTATACTGGCTTCATTATTTATACCAAATCCAATTCCATCACCAATCCCAAAGTGACAAGTATCAATAATACTTTCATCTATACCAATTGTTCCTGTGGGAGTCATTGTAGATAACCCTTTACCAAACTCAACTAACATTCTACACTCAGGTTCTAAAGAAAAAAGGATTTTTTTAAGTTCTTCATTGCCAACAATATCTGTTATCATTGAATTTCTAATGTTGATAACTGTAGGTTTCTTAATCAATCCAAACATACCTAACCATTTCCCATATTGATTAATTTGCCCTATGGTACAATCTACAACAATCTTTCCATTTGCAGTTCCTAATTTAATTCCTACATCAAGTTCTGAAGGAGGTAAAAAGGCTTTATCCGAATAGTCAGAAATCCTATGGCTACAAGTTTTAAATTCATTTATTTCAAATTGCAATTCTGTACCAGATTTGTTTTTTACACAAAGTTTTGAATCTTTCGGAAAGATTTATAGTATTCATATACTTTTTCAAAATCTTCTGGGGGTGTATTCAAACCTTCCATTAAAGACTTTGAAGTAATATCTAATCTAATAAATACATATTTACTGAGTAAGTTTTTAGGCTTACTAAACGGAGAAAAATATTTATTATAGTTATTGAAAACAAATGAATCAATAGATAATGCTACAACCAATAGGTCTGATGGAGTAAGATGCTCATATTCAGAAATCGAAAATCCTTCATCATCAACTAATATATATCTAATAGACTTACTGATTAAATAAGATAATACAAATTTAATTTCTTTGTGTTGTTTTTTATCTGTTATAACTAATATATTTGAATCAGAACAATCTCCAAACCAATATTCCATTATTATCACTTCCTCTTTATTCATCTTCTAAGTATTGGTATCCTTGCGCCTTCATAAAATTATAAGCAAACCCTTCGATACCCTTAAATTTGTACACAATGGTTCTTTAACCTTTTAATTATGGTTATTATATCATATAGACTTTATCAAATAAATTTACATTTCATTTATTTTACATATCTCAAAATACAACCTACTTTCTTCATCATAGCCTTCAATACTAATTTGTCTTAGATACATTTTATTGCAATCAAATTCATTTAAAAGTAAAAAACCCCCCAGAACAAAATCTGAGGGAACAAGATAATATTATTCACTTAAAACATTTTTTAATTCGTAACTTTATCGGATTGCAATTATCTCTTTCTTCCTATATATCTACATACTCTTTTAGAATAATCTATATAATCATCTCCGAAAACAGTTGGCAGGAATTTTTCCTCTTGTAAAATTTGCAGATGTAACATAAGAATTGAAAAAATTGTAAAGATCAAAAGTGTCCAATTAAAAAACATAAACAATATGCCTATATATACTAAATCAAATCCTAAGAATGCAGGGTTTCTGCTTAAGATATAAATACCATCTGTTACAATTGTTGTTTTATCATTTTCGGGAATTCCTGCCCTCCAGCTATCCTTCATTGTATATACAGCCACTCCAAAAACTATATCACCTATTATTCCAAAAAATATTCCGACAATTCTAATCAAGTTTGGCATAGTTGAGGTATTCTTAAAGATGCTTATTAATTCAACAACTACGATACTATATGTGGCAACCTTCATAAGGATTTCGACTATCATCAACTTCTTATCCTTTTTCCCCTTTGCTATTTGATCTGTCTGAATTCCCTTTTTCCTTTGTCCTATCATTTTGCCAATATAAATAGCATAAAAAACTATTAAAATCATAATTGCAAATCCTTGATATATCATAAATATCCCCCAATTTTTATGTAAATTTTCTATATATATGAGTAATATAATATTTATATACCCCACAATTCCATCTCTATTCTAACCTATTGTCAATATCTACAAATTATAAAAATTAAAATAAGGCGTACTCTTACCTTGAAAGAACTCCCGTAATATCACCAAAAGCTCTCTTTAAAATTTTAGTTTATGCATATATGAACAATGATTTATTCTACATAGAAGAATTATTATATTAATGTAATGCCTCGCTATATGCCAGATTTAAAGAGTTTGATGAGAGTAGCAGGTAAAACAAAAAATCCCCAGAACCCTAATGCTATCAGCCCTCTGAGGATTTTGGATCTAACTATTTAATATGTCTCACCGAATATCAGTAATCAGCTTAATGTGATTTGCGGACAACATCTATGAAAGCAGGAGGATTGATGAAGTGAAGCCCATCCTCATTAACCCAACTTGACCGGAAAAGAAGTTTTTTCATTGTTTCACCGTCTAATTTAGGATTTACCTGCCAACCTAGTGCCAGCACTCCGGATACATAGGGAACAGCCCAACTCTGTCCTCCAACACCATCATAACGATAACAATATTCACCTTTTATAAATTCTTGCGCTAATGTTCGAAATGAAGCTGGTGCAAAAATCATTTTTTGCCAAGGTTTAGCTTTAAAATCGCGTTCATAGTTTCCCGGATATCCAGGGGCACATTTGGTTACATTATCTCGGTCAGCTAAATCGTAATATGAAGAAAATACAAAACCAGTATCATCATTCTCACGACAATCAATAACCATTATACCATCTTTTTGAGCCTTAAGCACTGCTTCCTCCCACAGCTCTCCGTTCTTATACCAATTACCTTCGCTTGTTGGCGCAGAGGATACAGAAACTATACGAATTTTTTCAGATTTTGGAAGCCCTTTATTTTGCTCAATAACCCAATTAAGACAGTCCGCAAAGTACTTTGCGTCCCGTTCCCATGATGGGGCGGCAGCATAATAAATATTAACCTCGGGTGCAACGCCAACTGTTTTTCCACCTAAAATGCCCGTAACTGACGCACCATGATAAGAACCTTCGTCTTCTGGCTGATAACAGCCAGAATCATAATAAGAAAATATACGTCCAGTAAATTCTGGGTGATCTATCAACATATTTTGGTCAATGATAGCTACATTAACATTTTTGCCCGTAATCCCTTGTTGGTGCAAATTTTTAATTCCAAGTCCTGGATTTTTCCCACCTTCTAGAATTTCAGAAGCAAGAGCTTCGCTGCCTTTAAAGATAGTTGTATTATCAAAAGAATAAGTGAATATATCTTCAGGTTTATATTGATTCTGTTCAATGATATTTCCACTTCTATTTGGCCAAAATAGTTGACTGATGTCGTCATATGACTTTAATATGATAGCCTGAGACGAAGAGGATAATGCAGAATATGATTTTCCAGCTAGTTTGCTAATCAAGTTAACAGGATTAGCAATTAAAATATTTTTATTATAGACAGAATCCATTTTAACATCAGCAGTTTCTTCAATTGCACTCCAAAAGGAATCCGGCGTAACTTCAGGATTAACCTGCAAAGCCATAGCATAAAGTCCTGCAATATATGGTGCAGTCCAGCTTGCTCCTCCTGATCGTATCCATGTGTAATCATTCTCACCTACATAGCTAGCAAAGGCACGAGAACCCATTGGGAAGAAAATACGGCCTTCGTCCTTCCATTCATTCAAATCAGTAGCATAATATGCATTAAGATCGTTCGGGTCACCAAGAGGCTCTCTACTAAGTCCACCAAAACGAAAACCATAATCCACATCAGATGAGACTGCCATAATAAATACCCCTTCTTCTTTCGCCCTATCCAAAGCTTTTTCATAGTCTGTATAATTACTGACACCATAATCCGGACTAGGATTAGCAGAAATAGAAATCACCTTTATTTTTTCTTTCTCAGATAATTGCTTATTTATATCCAAAAGCCTGTGGATACCTTCTGCATAATATTTGTATGTCATATCCCCTTCTTTGCCATTCTCGTCATCCCATGAGGCTTCTATAAAATATAGCTTTGCCCCTGGAGCAACTCCTGTAGTTTTTCCTACTGCAAGGGACGCTACTGCTGCACCATGCATATGCCACTCTACATCACTCTTAGGAATATCTTCATAATGTACAAGATTATCCCTATATTCATCGTGTCCTGTAAATAATGTCACATCAACAATCCCAATTGATATTCCTCTTCCATCTATTCCTTGAGCATGTAAATCACGCACATTAAGTCCCGGATCTTTCCCTAATTCAATAATCTTATTTGGATCAAAATTTCCTGGTAATTTTTCTGGTCAAATAGTCTTTGTATTAAACCGAATATAATAGAGTAAATCTTCATACTTGGAAAGATCTAACTTGCTTATATCATAGCTGCCAACATCTATTCTGGTAGTATTGCCATTTGGAGCTTCAGGAAAAGAATCTAAAGTTCCATGCATTTCAGGATTAGGCTTTATAGTCTTATGTATACCTATTTCAATTATTTCACTACTTTCATTGGAATCAGAATATACACCTGTCTTCCCAAGACTTTGCAGGAAAGTTTTGTCGGAACACCCTGTTAGCATAATTATCAAAACAAACAAAGAAACCATTATTTTTATGACAGTAATGCGTTTCATCAGACACCCCTTTCTTAATACTTGAAGTTTCTTATCTAATAGCTTTTACTATTACTATTTTATCTTCCCAATCTTTTCAATCAATTTTATTGGATTAACTATTTTACCAAGTTTCTCTTGACTATTGTTATCAACAGAAATTGTATCACTTGTGCTAAATGCTTCTCTCCAAAAATCTTCAGGTGTAATATCAGGATTCACTTGACATGCTAGTGCATATAATCCTGCAATATAAGGTACTGTCCAATTCATACCACCTTCTTTATAAAAAACATAATCATCAACACCTGTAGGACTTGCAGTACATCTATAATCCATAGGAACCAAAAGTCGTTGATTTTCATATCTTTGATTTTTCCAAAAATCCCCTATTGTAAATGAAGTAATATCATCTGGACTTTTTAAAGGGTCACGACCAAGCCCAAAATATGGATCACTATCTACATATACAGTATAAATTCCTTCCTGTTTTGCCTTCTCAATTGAATCAAAGACTTGCTCGTATCCATTCATCTTTCCTCCTACTCCTAAAGAAATTGATATAACTCTGATTTTTTCCCCTTTAGGCAGTATCTTATTAATCTCTACAATACGATCAATAGATTTTGCAATCCAAGAAAGATCCCATTCAAATTCTCCATTTTTAACATCTCCATGTGTTTCAGCAATATAATAAAGATCAGCTTCAGGTGCTACTCCAACAGTCTTACCTACAGCAATAGATGCCACTACTGGTCCAAATATTACTGCCTCTTCATCAGCACAATGGATCTCTTCATACAGTTTTAACTGTTCTTTATACTCTACATGATCAACTAATAAACTTTGGTCAATTATTGCTATACCAATTCCCTTTCCAGTGACTCCTTTTTTATGAAGTTCTCTTACTCCCAGTCCAGGATTTTTCCCTAATTCCATTAGCATCTGTGGATCAAACCCATCAGGTAATTTATCTGGCCATTGAGTTTTGCTATCAAAACTAGCATTAAGCAAGTCGTTAAGCCTTTCTGATAAATCAAGCTCTGTTAAATCGCTGCTGCTCAAGTCAATCTGCCATATTTCATCTAAATCTGGGTCATAGCTTGGCAACTCTTTCATTTTTCCGGGATTAATAAAAGAATAATCTGCAGCACCAGGTTTTCTCACAATGCTCAACTTATTTTTTGGCGATAGTAATGTCCTATATTTCCCTGGTTGTTCTGATATTTCTGTTTGTGTTGTTTTAGCTGGAGCACATCCTGCCAGTAAAATTGATATTGCCATGATTAAACAAATAAATCTTTTCATCTTAACTTTCCTCCCCTGTTATTAATTTAAATCCGATAAAATAACTCCATGACTCTTAATGTTACCCAATTTATCAGTTGTGATCATAAAATCTGCCCATTCACCATATATGGGATTTGGAGAAAATCTATATAGGGTACCTCCACTATTCTGCCAAGAGTCACTATAATCCCCTAATTTTGAAAACAGCTCATTTGCTATTGCTGGATTTTCCTCATATTCCTTCTTTTCAATTCCCAAACCAGCAAAAAACTCTGAATACCCATATACGATAATCACATTATTACCGCCCATACTTTGCCAGAAGCTATTGTCAATTTTCGGAGCAATATTTAAACTTTCCACATCACTTTCAATTAAGGACAAATCGCCATATTGTTTTTCGATTTCGCTCCTTCTATAGCTATAAGAAATTGGTGCTTTTTCATTCCTAATAGCTGAATTCGCAGGCTTATCAATATAAGAAATCGTTATATTTTCTAAATCAGATATATTGGAAAATAAGCATAAAGCGTTTTTGCTTATTTTTTTCACATGGTCATCCTTGAGACCTGAAACACTATCACTTCCAGAAAATTCATATCCTAAATACAGACTTCGTCCTATATTATACATATCCTTTCTATTTCCTCTATTGTCAATGATAATAGTATTAATTTTATAATTGTCATTGGGATTTTCAAGTGAGGTTAAAAACTGATAAACTTCATATATATTTCCAAGAGAAATAAACTCGTGAACATTTTCTTCGTTGCTTTCAGTCAATCCTTTGATTGTATTTGAATTCTCTGCTCTTACATTTATATTAATAAATGAGACTGCTCCCAAAGAGAGACAAATTATGGCTACAGCAAGAGCAATAGTACGTTTTTGTGGCGGCTTTAGTATCATCTCAATACGATTTTTCATTTTTCTGCCTCCCGTTGACATGGCAGCAACTATTTGATTGTCATTGCCAGCTATAGATAGAAGCGTAATACAATAATTGAAATGTTCACTTGATCCTATCTTTTCAATAACTCTACTATCACAAGATAGCTCAGCATCATTCCTCGCTGCCTCTACCGATAGCCAGACGAGAGGATTAAACCAATAGAACGCGCAAAGAATATTTCCGAGCAGCCGAATAAAGTTGTCCCTTTGCTTGTAATGAATCATTTCATGTATGATAGCAAATTTAATTGCTTTAGTATCATGAATGACGCTTTCTGTTAGAATAATTCTTGGATTAAATATCCCGATTACACAGGGAGATTTTAGACTCTGAGAAAAACAAACTGGAATATTATCTTTTATTCCCATGATTTCAGCAACTTCCTCATAATCATCAAAGTCATACGACGTCAGACTCTTCAGAATTCTCCTGCGAAAAAAAACATTGCGTATGCCAAAAACAGCTAATATATAAATGGCTCCAATAATCCACATTATGAACAAAACATCAGATAGACTCCATGAATAATCCCATGATTGGTTATTCCACATCCTTGTATAGCTTTCAGTATCTTCATTAGCTAGAGGCTGATAGCTATCGTCTTCATATAGATCCATATTATTTTCGAATCTAAAATCTAAAATTTGAATTTGTGGCAAAATAGTCTTAGTTTCAACCTCCCATTGAAAGCTAAAAGGAATAATCAATCTAGCTACAACGATTAGCCATAAAGTATATTGCAGTCTTGGATTTATTTTGTCTTTAAAAATAAACCGAAGCATGAAAATAAGCAGTATGAGAAGTGATGATACAATTGAAGTATGCATTAAGATATTCAAGACTTCATTCATTTTTCTCATCCTTTTCAACTAATGCTTCTTTTAGTGATTGAAGCATGGAATTAATTTCGTCCTTTGTAATATCCTCACTATCTACTAATGAGGAAACAAGTAATCCCATTTTGCCATCAAATATCTTTTTTACAAATGAACGTGTTTCCTGTAATACCGTTTCATCTTTATTTAGCAAAGGGTAGTAAAGTCTTGCAGGATTTGCTTCCTCCATACGAATATAGTTCTTTTTCTGCATACGTTTTAGGAAGGAAATAATTGTATGTCTTGACCAACCTGTTTCCTCTTTCAAATCATCCTCAATCTGTCTACAGGTTAAAGGATTCTTCTCCCATAAAAGCATCATTATTTTCCATTCCGTATCTGTAAGTTTTGTTTTTTCTCTATTATCCAATTTATCACCTCCATAGTAATCAATTGCCTACTCATATCATATATATGAATTTTAGTATTGTCAACTATTATTTGTAGGCATCTGCCTACTTTAATCAGCAAATAAAATGGAATCCCTTAATCAGGGCAGCCTGCAAGATGGTGATTATATAGAATTTTTTCTTAATTTATCTAAATTAGTTCCTAATACACCTATTAAAATACTCACAATACCTATTATGTGATAATAATAAAGCCTTTCGTTTAATAATAGTACTCCTGCAACTACAGTGACTAAAGTAAATAAATTATTAAAAACGCTCATTTTAGGAGCCGATATTATAGGCAAAACATAATTTGATAAAAGTGATGTTACAACAGATGATAGAATACCTAAATATAAAATTGATATTAAAAAATCCTGATTAGTAAATACGCTAAAATACGTCTTCAGGTCTCCACTATAAAGTCGGTCTATCATAGATAAAAGATTGAAACTTATAAAGCCTATAAAAATCATCACATATGTTACATCAATAAATTTATATTTTTGAACTATCTTTCTTGCTAAAACATTATAACTAGATGAAGAAATTGCTGATCTTTTCAACTGCAATAAATGGACTGTAATCCGTGCATTAGAAGAATTAGAAAAAAAGCATATTATATATTCAGTGCCACAAAGTGGACATTATGTAGTTCCCAAAAAAGATATTTTAAATCAAAATGGAGCATTGATTACAGATTTCTCATCTTCAGCTCCAGATTCCAATGTATTCCCATATATTGACTTCCAACATTGTATCAACCAAGCAATCGACACCTATAAGAATGAATTGTTCATATATGGAACACCAAAAGGATTACCATCTCTAGTATCTGTGATTAGAAAAGAACTTACACATTATCAAGTCTTTGCAAATGATAGAAATATATTTATCACATCTGGTATTCAACAAGGATTATCTATTTTAACATTACTCCCTTTTCCCAATAATAAACATACTATTTTAATTGAACAACCTGGATATCATTTATTTATCGAACAACTACAAACTCAAGGAATTTCAACAGTAGGTATTAAAAGAGATTATTCTGGGATAGATCTAGAAGAATTAGAACGTATCTTTAAAGAAATGGATATAAAGTTTTTTTATATAATGCCAAGATATCATAATCCTTTAAGCTCTTCCTTATCACAAAAAGATAAACAAGAAATTTTAAAACTAGCTAATAAATATGATGTTTATATTGTTGAGGATGATTTTTTAGCAGATTATGAAACTAATTCTAAAGCAGATCCTATTTATTCATATGATGACCAATCTCGTGTCATTTATTTGAAGAGTTTTTCTAAGATTATCTTTCCAGGGCTTAGGGTTGGAGTTTCCATTATTCCTGATTCACTTGCAGGATTATTCAGTAAATACAAAATATATTCTGATGTAGACACATCTATGATATCTCAAGCTGCTTTAGAAATTTATATAAAAAGTGGCATGTTTGAAAAACATAGAAAAAAAATGAGATATTCCTACTCTCACAGGGCAAAGAAACTCCATAATTCATTACAGAACTATTATACTATTAATAATGGTACTGAAATATATCAGAGTTATGAAAATTACTGTATTCACACATGTCTTGAGCTTGGTACTAAAATTAATATTAAAAATATCATAAAAGAAGCAGGAAAGAACTCCATACTTATTTCAGATACATCATCAAATTACTTGCAAGATTTCGATGATAGAAAAAACTATATTAAGCTAAATACCTCTAATGTTCCACATGAATATATAGAAGATGGAATAAAGGATATTGTAGATATAATAAGTAATAGGATGCACTTATAGAATTATGCAACATAACATTGTACATTTGCATTTATTTCTTTGTCATTAAGCAACAGCATTCAACATGTGTTTTGATAGAAAAATGCTAACGATCAATTCCACCTTTATTATTTAGATATAACAATGCTAGTATTACTAATTTTTTCATAAAAAAATCTGTTTTTCTTAATAACACAAAGTACTGCATGAACTAGAATTAATAAGATTATTACAAATTGTATTATATTTATAATAATAATTGCATAACTAACTTCAGTATTTTGATTTAATGTAGCTACAGCAAATAGAATTTTGTTACCACTAAATACTCCCAAATACAAAATACCCTATCTTATAAATACTTCTTTAAAGGTTAATTTGTTTTCTTGTCCTTTTACTCTTATATTTGTAAGCCATTTTCCAATAGTTTTACCATTAGTAAAATAAACAATTAAAATATACGAAAAATACTACTACTTCTAAAGTAATACTTTCATTTATGTTTGAAATTAAACTAATTACAAACATATCTATGAGATATGCTAAAATTCTTCTGAAATAGGTTCCTCTTATTTTTTCAAGATTTATGTTATTATCCATTTCATTTGTATTTGGAAGAAAAAAAGTAAACATTGGACTTATCAGATATCCAATATGACCCCCAAGAGTATTTAAAAACAAATCATCAATATCAAAAAGTCTATAAGGAGCATTGTAAATACCAAATAATCCGGTAATCTGTGTTACTTCAAAAAATAGTGAAACTAGAAAAGTAATAACTAAGGTTCTTTTCAAATCTTTTTTGAAATAATATCTCAAATAAATACCAAGTGGAGTAAGTAAAATTCCATTAAAAGCTGCCTGTAGAAAAGCTCTTTCAGTTAATAGATATTTGTATGTTGAAGGCGTAGTTAGAACTACTTTCGTTTCTTTAAGTATGTCACGAATAAAGTTAAAAGGTACTAGGTTATAATATTGAGTGCCAGGTACCTGCAAACCTTTTATATCTCTTGTTTTTGGTAAAGGTAATATTACTAAGTAATAAGCTGTAATTAAATATAATAGGAAAGAATATAAAATAAGAACTCTAAATTTGTTTATATATCCGTGCTTTTTATATTGATAAATTGCGAAGGGAAAAGTAAAATATAAAGCTATAAACGGGAAAGTGATAAAAGCAACCTTTATAGGTAAAAATATGCTTGCATAAAAACCCTCCTCAATATTTTCAATAATTTAAGAAATATAAATATAATAGTGTTGATGCAAAAATCATCATCCACTGGTAATTTTCAAAGAATAATCCTTTAATGCTAAGTTCTCCTGTAAATATAAGGTATATACATATTAAAAGTGTATTTTCCTTCACTGCTGATATATATTTTGTCTTTATCTTCTATAAAATACTCTTTAAATTCCCTTGTAAAATCCTCTGGTGTAGAATATCTACTATCATTTATTCGGATTAAATGCAGTATATGTGAGTTTAGGTAAATTTAAATACCCCAATATAAATATCATCCCTTGAATTACCATTATCCCTGTGCTTACTTTATACTTGATTAACTGTGAAGACATCATTCCCCATAATGGAGTCATAACAATAAGTTTACTAGGTAAAGCATGTTCTAGTATATATGGTATTCCCATAACTAAACCACCAAAAATAAATGGCATAGAAGCAGATTTACTTATTGATGATAAATATAAACCTAACTGCGAGAAGAAAAAGGAAGCTGCGATTACAGTAATACTCACTATTATCATCATTTGAAATACATTTAAATTGGATTTTATGCCTTCGAAGTACCAAAGGTTTTTTAGTGGCATATCTAAGCCTTTAAAGTTTGCTTTCTTAAATCCATCTAAATATATTGTAATCACCATAGACAGATTTACTATAGAAGTTGCTATACCCGCTCCTATTCCCTTTGCTGTAACTAATTTTTTCTTTCCATTTTTTGTAGTGTTTATTAGATCATTCATGTTTGAATTATACTCTAAGGTATAAGCACCAGATAAAATCATAAACATAACTAGCGCCATTATAGGTGTATATCCATAACTTTTATAAAAAACATCTGCATAAACATCACCTACAGTACCATTATGAATTAATAACCTTCCAAATAACAAGGATGCTGCCCAAGTTATTAAAACACTTTTTCTTAATAACATTTTTCTTAATTCTGATTTTATAAGTGTACCCACTGATTATACCTCCTTTGTGTTTTCTAAATCGAAATAAAACATATAAACATCCTCAAATTTAGGTTCTATAATCTCTGCATTTGCATAAGCTATGACTTTATCACTTACAATTCTAAGTTCAGTAAAATCTATTCCTCTTTGAAGATTTACTACCTTATATTTATTTTGTATTTCTGCTAATTGATTTTCATCATTCGTTCTTATTCTATATACTTTTCCGTTCATATCAGATAAAATTTCTCTATGGCTTCCCTTCATAATTATTTCACCATTTTTTATCATAATAGTTTCCTTTGCTATAGATTCTATATCAGAAATGATATGAGTTGAAAGTATTATTATCTTATCTTTAGATATCTCTGATAATAGATTTCTAAATCTTGCTCTCTCCTGTGGATCCAATCCTGCTGTTGGTTCGTCTAATATTATAATCTTAGGGTCATTTAATAGCACCTGAGCAATTCCCACTCTTCTTTTCATGCCCCCTGAAAACTTTCCAACAGCCTTATTTCTTACATCATACAATCCAACTAAATTTAATAATTCATCTATTTTTCCATTTGTTTCATTTTTATCTATACCTTTTAATGCTGCTACATACTTTAAAAAGTTTTTAGCTGAAAAGTTTTTATAAGCTCCAAACTCTTGTGGTAAATAACCTATAACTCCTCTATATTTATCTTCTATACTATAAATTTTTTTGCCATTGTAGATTATCTCTCCATTTGTAGGTTTAATTAGTGTAACTATTTGCTTCATTAATGTTGTTTTACCTGCTCCATTAGGCCCTAAAAGTCCATATACCCCATTTTCCAATGTAAGTGTTATATTATTATTTGCATTTTTCTTTCCATAACTCTTAGTCAAATTTTTTATTTCAAGTTTATTCATAATTAACTCCTCCTAATTTATCTTGCTAAAAATTTTTTAAAAATACTTGTACATGAAAATATTCCTATAAATAAAGTAGCTATTATAATCCCTAAGCATAAGTTTGCTACATCTAAACTCATAGTAAATACTTCTAATCTTCCAAAATACATTCCAGCAAATTCATTAAATTTAAATATTAAGTCTATATAATTAATTTTTGAAAGTATCATCAATGCTTCTTTTGGTAGCCATTTAATTAAAATCATTACTTTACCTAAAAGTATACATATTAAAAATCCGCTTGTAGATTGAATAGAATTTGTGGTAATGAACGAAAATAAGCTTGCTAGTACTCCTAATGTCATAAGAATTATAAGCATAATACCTATTTTAAGCAGTATGAATCCATATATTGTATAGGCATCTTTAATTAATAATGGGTTGTCCAATATTCTTATTGCCTGTAAACTCCCATTAATAGGTTTTCCATATTGTATATAGGTGACTGCAAATTGTATCACTAAATACATAGCATATAAAATCGTTGGGGCTCCTATACTTAAGGCCAATTTTGAATATAAAACTTTATTTTTATTTCTTGATGATAAGATTAAATTATCGACAGTTGATATAATCTCATCTGTATAAATGTTAGAAAAAATAATTACTATGATGGTAAGCATAACAAAGGTCATAAATGAATGAGATACCCTATGATTAAAGACCTTCCAAAATCTAATATCCTTATATTCATTGAATTTTATTGCAGCTAACTTTTTATTAGATATTTCTTTTAATTCTTTTGAAATATCATCTTCTTCTTTATTTTCACTAACCTCTTTTAATAGCTCAACCTTCATGTTAAACTGCTCTTGAAGTGATACTACATCTTTACTTTTATCTTTATAATCACTTTCCCCTTCTAATCGTGGTTTCATAAATACCATGGATGTACAAAGGATAAAAAATAAAATTAAAGCAATTATTCCGTTTTTTGATTTAAATATTTTCTTTACTTCCCAACTCATCATTTTCTCCTCCTGTGTTTTCTCGGGTACAAAAATATTTTACCCCTCTATGCTTAACTCTTGATAACATAAACCTTAATTAAAGCTTACAATTATAAATTGACTGTTGTTCAGTCAATTTATAATTGTAAGCTAATTTATTTATTCATGATATAATGAAACTTAAAAAAGATGACTCCTATAGAATACAGAAATCATCTTAATAATCTAATCTATGTCTTTTTTAATCATCCTTGACAAAGGATATACTTTACTAAGTCTAGGAGAAGATAACATATGACGGTAATATTCTTTGGTGATGTTTAGCAAAAACAAAGACACTAAGATTTTTATCTTAATGCCTCTGGGTTTTCTTACTTTAAATTTTCAAATAAAGGGTATGCTCATTTTGCGAAACTAAACCTTTTATCCTGTTTGAATGCTTTTCTTGAAGGATTTCCTTCAACTCTAAAAATTGTACCATCTGTTAAATCATAGATTGATGACCAAACGGTATCAAGTCCTTGTTTACGGTCATATTGACACATAAATCCCATCTTTCCAGACAAAAGATCTTTTGCAAAATTTAGTGAATAATCTTGACTATTTGTAAATGCATTTACTAATGTTTCATATCGTTCATGAGAATGTACATCATCAACACCATCAAATTGATATTTCTGCATTTCTTCAGACACAAAATGGTTGGTTGTAAAAATATAGTTTTTCCCTTGTTCCTGGGCTAAGACAACAACCTTATCACAATTACATTCTATAACTGCAATATTGCCAGACTTGTCTGCCAGCGTGATTGTTTGCGGTGAAGCAATGGGAATTTTTTTTAATGCTAAAATAGCTTCATCTGTTGTTTTACATTTCTCTAAAATGTACCTGACAAGCATTCCTGCATTAAATCCAGGCTTTATTTTTATGGGATAAATGAAAGTGAGACCAACTGCTAATCCATGTTCATTGACACCATCTTCCATTTCTGTCCATGCAGTTGTATTTCCAATAAATGAATAGGCATTATTTAGCTTATAATAAGCACTATCGCAAAACTTCTCCATACTCACAATAAAATCACTATTTTTACCAAAGATGGTTTTTCCTTTATAAGAAAAAGCAAAACAAGAGCATTTATTATCAAATACAAAGCAATACATAGTAAAAAGAAAGTCTGCTATATCCATATAATCAATTTGTAATCCATCTGCCATGCCCTTTATTTCTTCAACTATTTCCGGATAAAATTTCTCGTAAATTGCCAGACATTTTGCTGCAAATTCTTTTCTCTCATCATTTATGGGCATGTTATCTATAGGATTAACCCCTTTTTTATGCAATATATTCCCATAACGTAGTCCTGCTTCATAGTGACTGCCTTTCCATCTTGAATGATACATAATTTCACTCTCCTATTTTCAATTTGAGAGCTAACGTTAACTCATACTACAAGCTTAGTTTAATAAAATTTTTATGTCAAGAACTATATTAATATTGTGCTATCTCACTAGATACAGTAAAAATAATATAAATTTACTACACTTAATAGAATGCTTTGTCTACTTAATTCAAAACTCAAACTTCTGTTTCCAGCCTAATTTTCGCCCACTTTTTGCACCAAAACCATTATATATTCTAGTTTATATACCTTATTTATCGTTTTGATCATAACACATCATCAGAATTATACACTTAACGTGCCTTGTTGCTACACGAATGATGTAGTCTAAATACCTCGCTACTCCTACAGCTAATAACTATATCTTTATACTCCAGCACATCACACTGCCTTGGCAAAACAATTTCTAGTTTCTCTTTCTCAGCCAGTACTTTTATGACTATTTCCATTATCTTTTCTTCTGAATCTTCAAAGATTAAAACTAACATCTTCCCATATTATTATTCCTTACAAATTATCCAGTTCATTTACTTTTTTATAAAATGTATATTTTACAGCAATCAACGTGAGTATTACCACAATAATTAATTGTGGCAGAGTTTCTCTGTATCCCATATTTTTTGTAATAATCACTTGTCTTAAAAATATGACCAACAAAGAGCTCACAATCGTAACCGGTACTGATTTTTTCTGCATCCCTATAACAAATGGAATTAGGGATAAGACACCGCTCATTACTATACTGGTAACTGCTTCAGTAATGTATGGATTCAGATAACTTATATTAAAAGTACCTTGCACCATATCAAAAAAATAATCAATACCTATCAGATAAAAAGTACAGCACAAATAACTGATTGTCATAGCTATAATGGTAAAAATACTGACCATTAGCAATTTTGTTATCATAAGTTTTTTTCGGCTCAGTGGGTAACAAAATAAGATCATAATTGTTTTATTGTTATATTCACTAATCACTATCTTAGATATCAGTACAGAAGAATATACCAAAAATATAACCGTTATTAATAGATTAATTGCCATAAATGTACTTTCATAAGTATCCTTTGTCTGTGTAGGATCTGTCATACTATCAACAAGTGAAATGGTAATAAAAGCCATTATTAACAGAATGGCGATCACGACACCTATGATATGATATTGTAATTTATATTTTTTTAATTCTAATCTCATCAATTGCATCATAATCTTTCATCCTCTTCTGTCAACTGGAAGAAATAATCTTCCAATGTATTTTTCTGTTTTCGGATACTTTCAAGCCCAATTCCGCTTTGGATAATCAATCCAGAGATTTCTGTACCGGATATATGCATATCAAAAATCCGAATTTTTTTATCAGAAATAATTTTATAATTCGTAATACCCAGCTTTTCTTCTAACAGATATCCTACACGGCTGGTATCACTTACCTCTGCTTCCATATACTCTGTACTATAATCATGAATATCTTCTATGGATATTTCTTTCAGAAGTCGTCCTTTCTGTATGACACCAATCGTGTCAGCAATTAGTTCTACTTCTGATAAAATATGACTCGAAATAAGAATACTGATTCCCCATTCCTCATTTAATTTACGAAACAAAGAGCGCATTTCCCGTATTCCTTCTGGATCTAGTGCATTGATAGGTTCATCTAATATCAAAATTTGGGGTTTTGTCAAGATTGCTCTTGCAGTTGCTAAACGCTGCTTCATTCCTAAGGAATAATGTGCTACCGCTTTATTTTCAATATCTGTCAGCGAAACAGCCTCTAATACATGATCAATCTGTCCTTTATTATGATACCCCATATATTCACAATGCAATTTCAGGTTTTCACGTCCAGTTAGTTTGTCATAAAAATATGGATTTTCTATGATTGAGCCAATCCGTTTCAATATTTCAAAATTATTATTGCTAACTGTCTCTCCAAATATTTTTATCTCTCCAGAATCCGGTTTTGTAAGATTCAAAATCATTTTTAATATGGTACTCTTGCCAGCTCCATTTGGCCCGACGAACCCGTAGATTTCACCTTTTTTGACATGTAAATTCACATGATCGACTGCCATTTTCTTTTTGTACGATTTAGTAAGCCCATTGGTTTCCAATATATATTCCATTGTATGTTCCCTCCTTTGCATATTTCTAAGTATACAGAGTGAACTTCTCTTTTTTCTATTTTAATTCTAACTTTTTTCTAACTTTTTAAATGTACAGAAAATATAGTTTCTTTTTCTGGAACACTGGAAACATGAATTGTACCATTCATTTGCTTAATCAGGTTTCTGCATATCGGAAGTCCAAGACCACTTCCTGAATGTTTTCTCTCCTTGCTACTATTTAAAGTAAAGGTTCTATTAAAAATTTCTTCTTTTTCTTTTGCCACTATGCCAACACCATGGTCTTCAATTTTTATTACTATCTCATTGTTTATTTCCTGTACTATGATTCCCAGAAAGCTTCCATCCACGCCATATTTCATTGCATTATCAATCAGATTTTTCAGAATACGCTCCAGTGCTTCCTGATCCACATCTGCCCAGATTGGATAATCAGGTATTTGAATCTCTACCTGAAAGTTTTGTTTTTCAAGCAAATCATAATATTCCAGTATAATATTCCTGCATATTCTTCCAATATCTAGTCTTTGTATATTTAAAATCATATCCCCTGATTCCAGTTTTGCCATGCTAAAGAACTGGTTAATCATTCTTACAATCTCCTGAGTTTTTGTATCCAGTTTATGAATTAAATTTGTAATCTCCTCATTTGAAACAGTATCTTTCGATTTTATTTGAAGAATTTCCGTATATCCCTTTAAAACAGTCAATGGTGTTCTTAAGTCATGAGAAACATTTGTTAATACCTGACTCATTATTTTATGTGATTTCTGATACTCTATCTGATTCTGATAATGCCGTTCAAGTAAATGATTAACACTTACAGCAATCCTCTTTACCATTTCACTTTCAGACGATACCATGATGAACTCCTTACCATTTCCCTGCAAAATAGATTCTATTTTTTTACTGATATAGTCCATTTCTTTGGACTGATTTATTACTTTCCTATGCTCAAACACGCTTATGCATAAAAAAATAAAAATAACAATCACCAATATCACATACATCTAATCTTCCTCCATCTTATATCCGATTCCCCACAATGTTTTAATATATTCCGTATCCTCTTTTTCTGTACGAAGCTTATTCCGCAATCTATTCATATGAGTATTCAATACGCTTTCATTACCGTAGTAAGGTTCTTTCCAAATTAAATTATAGAGCTGTTCCTTGGAAAATGCTCTGCCTGGATTCGATGCCAGCAGTCTCAAAATCTCAAATTCTGTGTGAGTTAGATTTAAGAGTTCCTCATTTCGTTTTACCTGATATTGAGTGATGTTAATTTCCAAATCCTTAATTGAAATTATAGAATTTTTCTCAGTTTCTGTTTGGTTGTATTTTGTAGCACGTCTGATATTTGCCTTGATTCTTGCAGATAATTCAATGATAGAAAAAGGTTTTGTGACATAATCATCCGCACCTAAATTCAAGCCCATCGCTTTATCTGCATCACTATCTTTTGCAGTAATGATAATAATCGGTATCATACTTGTAGCGCGGATGGCCTTAATTACTTCCAATCCACTAGAGCTAGGAAGCATCAAATCTACTAATGCCGCGTCATATTTATCTTTCTCAAATTTATGTATCGCTTCATTCCCATCATATACCTGTATAACTTCATAGGATTCACCCTCTAAATAATCACAAACCATTTCACTTATATTTTTATCATCTTCAACCAGTAAAATTTTCATGATTTCTACCTCACATTCAATCTATGATATTTTTATTATAACTCTTTTCTATATGTGCAACAATTGCTTTAAATTTCAAAAGATTTTTTTGAGGATAGTATAATAAACCTTATGGCAGGAAATAAAACTTTTATATTTCATCAATTCTCTAAAGAATAATTTTAAGTTTATTATATTAAGATCAAGCATACTTATAAGAATACCAATATATTGCTTTTTGGTAATAAAATTATATACAGCTATTGTATTTTTTAGATATTTTTCATCTTATGTTTCAATTCTTGCAACAACATTGTTATTGTATATCCTTAGGAGATTTATTTCAACATAAAGCACTTAAATTTACCAAAACTTCCCCATTATTCATTTAAGTTACCTGATAACAATGAAATTCTAAGTATTTTAACTATTAATTCCCACCTTGTATTTCACTTAAGTTTCTGCTCTCCTCTTGAGCTTGACTGCTAAGGATTGTAATTAATAATTCTCCGTTGCTCTCTAAGGTGTTGACTCCCTCTTTCTCAAAAAATATGGCGATATTCTTTTCTTTTAGTTTTCTTATATTTTGTAGGGAATCTACTGTATTCCTTTCTTGAGTATAAAAAAGAGATTAAGTCTATCAGTCATTGAAGTCCACCTAAAACTTAGCCTCTTAATTTCATATTAAGTTTTTATCTAAAGGGTATGCTCAAAATATCATCGGCATATTCTTTTCCATCCCATAGAAGCGGATTCACAGTGACTTTTTGAGAGTGTGCAATTATATCTTTGACCTATACGCTTCCGAAACTTTGACCTATACGCTTCCGAAACTTTCTATAAATTTTAATGCAATAGGAGAAATATACCTATCTTTCACCCATATTGCAGCTATTTGAGTTTTCAGCTTTTCACTTTCTATCTCTTTGTAAAGCAGATTTCTATTAGCAGCAAGTTCAAATGCAGACTTAGGGACTATGGCTATTCCAAGTCCTGCATTTGCCCACAAAAGAGTTGTTCGAGCATCATCATTTTTACAGAATATTTCTGGTTCAAATCCATGCTCCATACAGGTTTCATAAATTAAATGTTCAAACCTTCTATAAATGATTAATGGCTTATCTTTTAGTTCACTGACTGATGCAGTAGAACCAGTTGGGCCCCAATAGCATTCCTTTGGTATTGCAGCTATCATAGGTTCAGCCTTTGCATATTTACACTCAAAGTTTAAGGCATTAAATGGTGTCCTGGCAATTCCTACTTCTATAATACCTTTATTTAGAAGATCAATAAGTGCAAAAGTATTACCCTCATATATTTCAAACTTAATACCAGAATGTTCCTTGCGAAATTCCGATATTCTTCCGCTTAAAAGTGTTTCGCCTGAGGAGGAAACTGTACCTATTGATAAGGTTCCCTTCAGTCCTTTGCTGAAATCGTCAATTTCCTTTACAACTGAATTCGATAGCTCTAAGATTTGACGTGCTCTGTTCATCAAGATTTTCCCCGCATCTGTAAGCTTCACATGTCGTGAGCCTCGTTCTACGAGCTTTACACCAAGCTCCTCTTCCAAAAGCTTGAGTTGCTGGCTTAGGGGCGGCTGTGCCATATTAAGTTTTTTAGCCGCTGAAGTTATCTGACCTTCCTCTGCAATTGTAAGAAAATATTTTAATTGTCTTAAATCCATAAAAAAACCTCCAAAATGATATATGTTTTTCATATATCACATATATGAAATAGATATTTTAAATATGTCAATTCCTATGATACAATTATAGCCTGAGATATGAAAATGTGCAATATATCTTTAATCATTATATCACGGTGGAGGATGATAAATTTGTTCAAACTTGCAGTCTTTTTAAAACCATATAAAAAAGAATGTATAATTGGTCCAGCTTTTAAGCTGTTGGAAGCAATCCTTGAATTACTACTGCCTACAATTATAGCACTTATCATTAATAATGGTGTTGATAAACACGATACAGATTATGTACTTAAAATGGGCGGACTTATGCTCCTAATGGCAATACTAGGATTTTGCAGCTCTATGATATGTCAATATTATGCGGCACGTGCATCACAAGGTTTTGGTACGACTTTAAGAAATACTCTTTTTAAACATATATCTTCTTTTTCTTATTCGGAAATAGATACTTTTGGTACATCATCACTAATAAATCGAATTACAAATGACGTAAATCAACTTCAGCTTGCAGTTGCAATGCTTATACGTCTGGTTATACGTGCACCTTTTATATGTATAGGTGCAATCATCATGGCCATGATACTAGATTTTAAATTATCACTGATTTTTTTAGCTGTTACACCTATTTTTGCAATTATATTGTATTTTGTTATAAGCAAATCTTCACCCCTTTATCGTAAATATCAAAGGAAACTGGATAAAATGGGACTAATATTGCGAGAGAATCTTTCTGGAATAAGAGTAATCCGTGCATTTGCAAGAACCGAAAATGAAAAACAACGATTTTACGCCGCAAACGATGATTTAACTGAATCTGCCATTAGTGTTGGTAAGATATCTGCATTACTTAATCCTATGACTTCATTTGTAATGAATGCTGCTATCATAGCCATATTATGGGTCGCTGGGTTCCATGTTAATACGGGAAAGCTTTCTCATGGAGAAATTATTGCATTTGTAAATTATATTACTCAAATACTACTTGCACTTATAGTGGTATCCAACCTTGTAATTATATTTACTAGGGCAGCTGCTTCTGCCGATCGTATAAATGAGGTGTTAGCTATTACTACGTCGATTCCAGACAATGCAGAGTGTCTTCCCAGTATTATAAATAATAACACTCCATCAATTCAGTTCACCAATGTTTCCTTTGCTTACAGCAATACAGGTGATATGGTTCTTGAAGATATTTCAATAGATATTAATCCTGGAGAAACTATTGGACTTATAGGTAGCACCGGATCAGGAAAATCTACATTCATAAACCTTATTCCTAGGTTTTATGATGCGACAAAAGGTAATATATTTGTAGATGGAATAGATGTTAAAGATTATAAACTTCATGAACTACGTAACAAAATTGGTATTGTACCACAAAATGCGGTGCTATTCACAGAAAGTATAGCAGAAAACATTCGTTGGGGCAAACAAAATGCCACAGATGAAGAGATTGTAGCAGCAGCTAAAATTGCACAGGCTGATGAATTTATTTCAAAGCTTCCCAATGGATATAACACACAGGTATCACGTGGTGGATTAAACTTTTCAGGTGGACAAAAACAACGTATGACCATCGCTCGTGCTGTAGTTTCAGAACCTGATATTTTGATACTTGATGATTCTGCAAGTGCATTAGACTTCGCTACAGATGCAGCACTAAGACAAGCAATTAATGAAATTAGTAAAAATATGACTGTAATAATTGTATCTCAGAGGGTTAGCACTATAAAGGAAGTTGATAAAATTATTGTATTTGATGACAGACATATTGTAGGCTCTGGTACACATAAAGAACTTATGAATAATTGTGAAGTATATAAAGAAATATGTTTATCACAATTTTCAAATGAGGAGGCTTCTATATGAACAAGAATATATTAAAGAGAACTTTAAAATATATTGAAAGCTACAAAGCTTATGTATTTGGTTCCTTCATAGCCGCCTTTCTAAGTGTTGTGTCAAGCTTAATTGGTCCTATGCTCATAGGTAAATCTATTGATCATATGATTGGAATAGATGCAGTAGATTTTACATTACTATTCAAAACTTTAATTATTTTGGCATTGATCTATGGTCTTGGTAACTTATTTACATGGCTCTTGACCTATTTAACAAATTGGATTTCATATAAAACTGTCAATGATATGCGTCATCAACTTTTTGATAAAATTAGTATACTGCCTCTTAAGTTCTATGATGGTCACCCTCATGGTGATACAATAAGTCGTTTTATCAATGATATAGATACTGTTTCAGATGGAATGCTTCATGGACTTTCAACATTGCTTACGGCTATGGTTACTATCGTAGGTGCAATAGGATTTATGCTATATATAAGTCCAATTATGACAATAATAGTGATTTTTTCTGCTCCTGCTTCCTTTTTAATGGCACGATTTATTGCTAATCGTTCACAACAAATGTTTAGAAATCAAGCAAAAAGCTTAGGAAAGTTAAATGACTATGTGGAAGAAATTATTAGTGGACAAAAAATTGTCACAGCCTTTAATTATGAAGATCGTTCTTTCGAGAAATTTAAAGTAATTAACAATACACTATATAATTCAGGAGTAAAATCACAGTTTTATGGCTCACTATCTGGACCTACTACTCGCCTTGTGAACAATAATACCTATGCTATTATAGGTATTATGGGCAGTACTTTAGCTATATTAGGCAAAATCACAGTTGGAGACATTTCAAGCTTTCTTATTTACTCAAATCTATTTGCAAAACCTTTCAATGAGATAACTGGAATATTTACTCAGATACAGGCTGCAGCTGCATCAGCACAACGTATATTCTATATTCTTGATACACCTCCAGAAAAAGCTGATGCTATAGACGCTATTAATATTAAAGATAGTCTAGGTAAAATAGACTTTAATAACGTGAGTTTTTCATATAGCCCTGATAATCCTTTGATTACAAATTTCAATCTAAATGTAAAATCTGGTACTAGAATTGCCATAGTTGGTAAAACTGGTGCAGGTAAGACAACTCTTGTAAACTTACTTATGAGATTTTATGATATTGATAAAGGTTCCATATCCATTGATGGTATTGATATTAAGTCCATTAGCCGTGATAGTCTACGATCTAGTTTTGGTATGGTACTTCAGGACACATGGCTATTTTCAGGTACTATACGAGATAATATCTCTTATGGTAAGTCAGATGCAACAGATGAAGAAATTATTGCAGCTGCTAAAGCTGCTGACGCTCACAATTTCATACAATGTTTACCTCATGGTTATGATACACTTATTTCTGATGATGGTGGAAACCTATCTCAAGGACAAAAACAACTCCTTACCATTGCCCGGGTAATGCTTGTGGATCCACCAATGCTTATTTTAGATGAGGCCACAAGTAATATAGATACTAGAACAGAAATCCATATACAAAGAGCCTTCCTAAAAATGGTTGAAGGTAGAACAAGCTTTGTTATAGCCCACAGGCTTTCAACCATACGGGAGGCAGACTTAATTTTGGTCATGGATAATGGTAATATAGTGGAAAGTGGAACTCATAATCAATTATTAAAAAACGGTAGCTATTATGAAAGACTTTATAACAGCCAGTTAGTTCCTGCACAAACTATTGCTTCTTCTTAATTTAATTCATAGAAAAACCTTAGGATATAAATACTTAAATCCTAAGGTTTTCATGTTATCTACATTCTTCGCTGTAACCCAAAGCTCTTTTATCTCCTTACTAATGGAAATGCTATTACATCCTTTATAGATGGAGAATCTGTTAAGAACATCATCATTCTATCTATACCTATTCCCAAACCTCCGGCTGGTGGCATTGCAGTATCTATTGCTACTGCAAATTCCTCATCCATTGGGCTCGCTGTCTCAAGCCCTGCTCTCAATTTATTAGCTTGGTCATGTAACAATATTCTCTGTCTTAATGGATCATTAAGTTCTGAATACGCATTTCCTAATTCTACACCAAAAGCATAAGGCTCAAACCTTTCAATTAATTCTGGATTAGACCTATGAACTTTACATAGTGGAGAAGAATCTAATGGAAAATCTATTACAAAAGTAGGCTCTATTAAATGCTGCTCACTATAAGCTTCAAATAGAATTAAAGTTAAATCTCCCTTTGAAGTTTCTTCTAAATCTAGCCCTTCCTCTTGCTCCTCTAATAAAAGTTCCTTCTCTTTTATTAATCTCACTATATCTTCTTTTAAAAGGATTTCTACATCTATTCCAGTATCCTTTTTTACAAGATTGCACATAGTCTCTCTTTTCCACGGAGCTTTAAAATCAATTTCTATTCCATCATAAGTTGCCTTAGTCGTTCCTTTTACCTTTAAAAATACATATTCGTATAGCTGCTCCATAAGCCTCATCATATCATCATAGTCTGCATAAGCCATATAACATTCAAATAATGTGAACTCTGGATAATGAGTTCTATCTATACCTTCATTTCTAAAGGCTCTTACCATAGTATAAACTCTATCGATTCCTCCTACTATAAGTCTTTTTAAATATAATTCTGGGGACACGTTCATAAACACTTCACAGTTTAGCGCATTTACATTTGTTACAAAAGGCTTTGCCTCTCCTCCGCCATATTTTGTATCTAATATTGGAGTTTCCATCTCCATAAAATCTTTTCCAGCCATAAATTCTCTTATGGCTGACATAGCTTTTGAACGATTAATAAGTCTTTGTTTTACGTCTTCATTCATTATCATATCAAGAGAACGATGTCTTTGTCTTAAATCAGCATCTTGAATCCCATGATATTTTTCTGGTAATGGTCTTATGGATTTAGAAAGCATTGTGATTTTATTTGCATCTATAGTTATTTCTTCTGTTTTTGTTCTAAATGCACTTCCCTGTACTCCTATAATATCCCCTGTATCTATTAGTTTAATTAGATTATATTCCTCTTCTCCTATATGGCCTTTACTTATATAAACTTGAATTGTTCCTTGCTGATCCCTAATATTTAAAAAAGTAACCTTTCCCATCTTTCTTAAAAGCATAACTCTACCTGCTAAAATAAATTCTTGTTCACTATCTATAGAATCAAAGTTTTCTAATATATACTTAGAGTTAGAACTTGTATTGAAAGAATATGGATATGGATTAATCCCATATTCTTTAAGCTGTGTTAATTTCTTTACTCTCTCTACCATAAATTCATTAGCATCTTGCATTATCTCACTTAAATTATTTAAATCTGTATAGTTGCCGTACATTGATAATACCACCTTTCATTTTTTCAAAATAGATTTTTTACATATTTCTACTTTGTGACAATAAAAAAACTCTCACCTCCAAGACATAAGTCTTGGGGACGAGAGATAATTACTTCGTGGTACCACCCCAGTTTGTTAATATGTCACCATATTAACCTTTTCAAGTACGTCTCTTAACTACAATATAGTTAACAGGTTATACTCTAGCTCTTTAACGGGAGCTCCCGTTACATCATCCCCTATTTTTAGGTTCAATGTAAGACTCAGAGGCTTTTTTCAATAAATATTTTTTACTTCCTCTCACCAATGGAAGCTCTCTGTAAAAAAATTTAATCTATCTACTCATCTCTTCATAATCTTTTTACTTTTGATTATTCTATTATACTTTATTTATAAAGTCAACATTTTTCTAATATTAACATATAGCCAATTCTGTTGTCTTATCAAAAACATGCATTTGCTTTGTATCAATGGAGATTTTTACATTATCACCAACTTTTATATTTAATTCTGAGCTAACCTTTGCATTAATACTCATTCCAGATAAGTCTAAATATAAATTATCCTCAGAACCTAGATGTTCCACTACATCTACTTTTGCATATTTTGTACTATTTTGACATATCTGTATAGCTTCAGGGTGTAAGCCTACTATAACTGTTTTATCTACATAGTGCTCCATTACATTTTCAATTGATTCTGGAGATATTATGTCAATACCATTGAAGTGAAGATAAATTTTATCATTAATCTTTTTTACTATTGCATCAATAAAATTTATTTGTGTATCAATAAATCCTGCCACAAATATATTTTTAGGGTGACTATACAATCCTTTGGGAGTATCGACTTGCTGGATTACCCCTTCTTTCATTACCACTATTCGAGTTCCAAGGGTCATTGCTTCTGTCTGGTCATGAGTTACATAAATAATGGTTGCTTGTAAACGATGATATAGTTTAGCAATTTCTGCCCGCATTTGAATTCTTAATTTTGCATCTAAGTTTGATAAAGGCTCGTCCATGAGAAAGATCTTTGGCTCCCTAACAATAGCTCGACCCATGGCAACACGCTGACGTTGGCCACCAGACAATGTTTTGGGTTTCCGATCTAGCAAATCATAAATATTAAGAATATTTGCCGCTTCTTTTACTTTATGGTCAATTTCTGATTTTGGTAATTTACGTATTTTCATACCAAAGGCTATATTGTCATATACACTCATATGTGGATATAAAGCATAATTTTGAAAAATCATAGCAATATTTCGATTCTTAGATAATACATTATTCATAATTTCTCCATCAATTTTTAGTTCTCCACTTGTTATTTCTTCCAGACCCGCAATCATTCTAAGTGTAGTAGTTTTCCCACATCCTGAAGGTCCTACAAAGACTATAAATTCTTTATCTTCAACATTTAAATTAAAATCTTTTACAGCGGTAAACCCATTCTCATATGTCTTGCTAATGTTTTTTAATTGTAATTTCAAATAGAATCTCCCCTTTCTCTATATAATTTCATATATCTTTCAGCTCAATTCTCATTAAGATATTTCTAAATAAATGATTGATTATTTTTATTTTCTAATTTATCATCCTCTTGAACTAGATTCCTTTGGTTTCTTCTAGATAATACACACAAAATAGATGTAGCTGATAATATGGATAGGAAAAACAATATATTAGATATAGTATTTAAATAATTTAGATATTGTAATACTGGGATTCCAATATTAGACTGTATATAAAAATCCAATATATCTCTAAAAACATAAAAATTATAATCTCTCCACATAAAAAACTCACTAGGTATACGTGGTTTAAATCGAATTATCTTCCAAATCAGTAAAGCAGATAGCATATAAGCTAAGGAATATAGCAATTGAAAGAGAATCTTCCTATTGCTAAAAATTGACCATATATCTCTTATATAATTTTCTTTCAAAAATTCTATTATTTCTTGCTTTAAAATCCTTATATTATTCAATATCATTTTCCATAAAAAAATGATAATAACTATACCAACAATGAAAATAATAAATTTAAAACGTTGCATAACAATATCCTTATACTGATCTATTTCAACAATATTTATGTCATTAGGTAGATATCCCATTTCTATTATGACTGGCTCCACTTCCGATATATTGTCAAGTTGAAGCCATATATCTAAAACTTTCAATTCATTAGAAGCAAGTTGATTTAACTTTGAAAAAGGCATATATAAAAGTATTTCATCTTCTTGTGCTAAATCCTTTTCAAACACCCCAATTACTTGAAACTTTTCATTACTTATGATTATATCATTACCTACGCTTTGTTTATTTCCAAAAAAATGCCAAGCAGCTTTACTACTTAATACAACTACATTGCTATTTTTTTCAATATGTATCTCATTAAAGAATGATCCTGATAATATTTTTAATTTCTTCATATAGGCAAAATTCTCGTTTGTTCCGATAATCTCTGTCTGACCTTCAATTATACCAGAAGAAACATTCATATACTCTCTTGCTATAAAAGTAAAAGGATGTCTCTTCTCATTTAGGAAATCAATATCTCTGGCATTAAAGAAAGTAGAATCTTTATCTATAGACGTCATATAAAGGTTATTAGTTGTGCTTTCTACTATATATAGGCCTATAAGATAGCATAATCCTGTGGTTAGGCACAGCATCAAAGTCAAAATCATTAAGACCCTTTTCTTTATTTTCATTCTTTATCACCAATACCTTCATATTTTACTCGACTTCCAGAGTCAATAGGAGAAGTGCTAGTTACAATAATCGGTTCAAACAAGCTTAATTCTCTAATGGCTGATAGAGAATTATCGGTATCTATCAATTCCACATAGGTCTTATGAGCGATGTAATTTCTACCCAGTACATTATTTTCTTCTCGCAACACCAAAACATAATATCCTTTTGTATCTTTCCTTACTGCATCATTTGGTATAATTGAATTGTATAATTGACTTTCGGCCTTAATCTTTATATCAGCATTTCTCCCTGCCAACTGAAAGGAAGTATCTTTTATGGCTATAGTTATTTTATGTCTTGTATCATCTTCACTCCCATTGGGATTTATACTTAGAATTTCTCCTGTTAAAGTTTCTGAAATTCCTCTTACTTTTATTTCTACAGGGCTTTCCATGTGAAATAAATTTAGCTTTTCCTCATCAATAACTAACTCTGTTTTAAATTCACTTGACATATCCTTCACCTGAACCAAAACATCATTTTTATTTATAAGCTTTCCTGTTTCACATTCTATACCGATGATAATGCCATCAGCTTCTGCTATAATCTTACCATTCTTTTCTTTTTCTAGCTTCTTATTAAGTATTGAAAGCTCAGCTTGACTATTGTTTAATTGAAAACGAAAATCCATCATTACATACTCGTTTTCCTTCTCAAAGGAAAATGTTTTTTCATATAAGCTATTTACTTGCTCTTGTTTATCGTTCAATAGGGAACTTTTAGCTTCCTTTTCAGACTGCATATATTGTTTATATTGCATATTAGCTATTTCAAGGCTATTCTCTGCTTCATTAAGCTCGGATTTATCTGTCATTCCTGAATTAAACTGTTCTTTTTTATCACGCAGTTTTTTTTCCGCAATATCAATATTAAACTCATATTCTGATTTTTTTAATGAGTCATATCTACCATCTTCAATCCTTCTTATTTCAGACTTTATATCTGAAATTTCATCATTTAATCTTCTGATTTCCCTTTTTTCAGCCATTAAATCTTCAGATTCAAAATTATTTAATTTCATATTCAAAAGTTCAATATCCTGTTCTTTTTTTCGTATATTCAATGTCAATTCTTCAATAGTCATATCATCTGTCTCTTGCTCTAGCTTTTTATCCAATATCGAAAGTTCAGACTCAATATCACTTATTTGAAAGCGTAAATCTTTAATTGCATACTCATTTTCCTTCTCAAAGGAAAATGTTTTTTCATATAAGTTATTTACTTGCTCTTGTTTATCGTTCAATAGGGCGTTTTTAGCTTCTTTCTCAGATTGTATATATTGTTCATACTGCATATTAGCTATTTCAAGGTTATTCTCTGCTTCATTAAGCTCAGATTTATTTGTCATTCCTGAATTAAATTGTTCTTTTTTATCACTCAGTTTTTTTTCCGCAATATCAATATTAAACTCATATTCTGATTTTTTTAATGATTCATATGTCCCATCTTCAATCCTTTCTATTTCAGACTTTATATCTAAAATCTCAGTATTCAACTTTTCGATTTTCCCTTTTTCTGCAGTCAAATCCTCCGATTTCAAATTATTTAATTTCATATTCAAAAGCTTAATATCCTGTTCTTTTTTTCGTATATCTAATGTCAATTCCTCAATATAATCCTCATTTAGATCAAATTCTATAAGTGCTTGTCCTTTTATCACTTTATCACCAGGCTTAATAAGAATATCTTTTACTATACCTTCTTTTTTTGCATAGATATCATAGCTATCTCTATAAGTAATCTGTGAAGTCCCTTCAACTGTATTAAGTAATTTCCCACCTACAAGAGACACAACTGTTACAGTAGGAAGGTTAAAATTATATATGGTTTTAGAAAAAAAAGTTAGAAAAAGTGTAATTCCCAAAAATAGATTTATTCCTTTTATGAATTTTTTGCTGTTCATATGTTTTTATCACCTCTTAATGTTATCCTTTTAATCCTGATAAATTTATTCCTTCTTTCAAATATTCCTGACCGTAAAACAATATAATCAATACTGGAAAAATATAAAAACATGATGATGCAAAGGATACTCCCATCTGTCCTTGATTGATTTGGGCTAGAAATAAGGACATGGGCTTTGCATAAGTATCTTGAATGAAAATAACAGCCTGATCAACTACATTCCAATAATCAATAAATGTAAGCATGGCTACAGAAGCAAGTCCTGATTTTACCATAGGCAACACAATACTAAAGAATATCCTAATATGCCCAGCCCCATCCATTTGTGCTGATTCTATATAGGCACTGGGAATCATTTTCATAAACTGTCTTAGCAGAAATACCCCAAAGGGGTTAAATATACCCGGCAGAATAATGGCTAGATAGCTATCTGTCATATTTAACCAATCAAAGACGATATAATTTGGCATTAAAGTAACCTGCAAAGGAAGCAGCATAACAATAATATAAATAAAAAACAAGAATTCCTTACCTTTAAATTTAAGAACCGTAAATGCATAGGCTGCCATAGAGGACACAAATAATTGTCCCACAACAACAGGAACAACGATTTTAACAGAATTCCAAAACATATTGAGATATACAGGACTCTCTACAAGTATATGGATATACTGGGATAGTGTAATCCTTTCCGGAATTATAACCATATTAACAAACTTTCCCTCTGGATGAAAAATGTCTCCAGCAGTACTATAATGACGACTCACTTCATTCATACTCATCAAGGAGTTGGTAAAAGTAATAATCAAGGGAAGAATATAAATTATTGCTATAATAGAAAATGCAATTAATAAGGATATATGAAAAATTCTTTTAGAATAATATGTTGGTTTACTCATAACTTCCGCCTCCTTAGCTTCTTAAGTCCTTAGCAAATCTATCCTCTGTCTTAAATACCACAGCCACAAAGAACACAATGACAATAGTCAAAATATACACAGCACTAACAAGCTTTGAATAATTTAATGATAGAAACATATTATTCATATAGTGCTGTAAAACATACAAGCTTTCATGGGGATATTCCCCTGTAATAATGTATATTTCCTTAAATACCTTAAAGGAATTAACAAAGGTCATAATCAATACCAAAAATATGGTAGGCATCAAATATAACAAAGTTATTTTTGTAAATTTATGAAACCAATTGGCGCCTTCAATATCAGCACATTCATAATACTCTTCTGGAATATTATTTAATCCGCTGATAAAAAGGGCCATATTATAACCTATGTTTTTCCATAGAAATATAAATATCATAACAAGCATACCGTATTTACTCTGAAACCAGTCTATTTTTTCTATACCAAAGACACTTAAATATTTGTTGACAATACCATTCAGACTAAAAAGATTTTCCCAAAAAAAAGCGATTGTCGCTGATGGTATGACCAAAGGTATTAAAAATACAAGACTGAAATGATTTCTATATTTTGTAGATTTGTTTATGACTAATGCTATGACTAAAGATAGTAAAATGTTAAGCGGTATGCTAATCGCCATAAAAATAGCAGTGTTCTTAAGTCCTAGCATAAAATATTTATTTTGAAGTAAATCGCTGAAATTTTTTAAGCCAACAAACTTCATATTTATAGGATTATCAGTCAATCCATAGATTAATGAAATGATAAAGGGGAAGAGATAAAAAAACAAAAATCCCAATAAACTAATTGACAACATCATGCTTGGTATTATATTGTTCCTCTTCATTTCATCATCTCTCCCTAATCGTTATTCGTTAAAATATTTATCTATCTTTGCTTGCAATATCCTTGCTGCTTCTTCTGCCGATTGTTTTCCATCGAAAAACTTCTTGCTCTCTTCCCAGACAAAATCAGTGATAATAGGATCACTTGTATCGTAAGCATTGATTTCCATTATCCATTTTTCTAAAAGACTTTTATATGCTTCTTTACTAACTTTTTCATTATTTCCATCGTTATACATCTTTAATATCCTTTCAACTGAAGCATCAAGACCTTTTTTATTTACGCCCAAACCATAGAATGATGGTAAGCTTTGGACTTCATCTGATAATAAAAATTTAACAAATTCCCATGCTAATTCTTTATTTTTGGAGGTACTGCTAATACCTATGTCACTATTTGGATTCAGATAAACATTTCCATTGGCATCGGACAATGGCATTGCATAAACATAGGTATCTGGCAGTAAGCTGTAAAAAGCAGCTTGCATATCAAAATCAATGCCAAAAGCAAAATAGTATTCCATATTATAAAAATCTATACTGTTTTCTGTATCAAAATAACCTTTCTCCTCTAAATCTTTTACATGATTCAATAAAGTAACATATTGATCTGTAATATTTGCCTTCTTATTACCCATATCAATAAATTCGTTACGATAGTCGTTAAATGCACGGTTAAAAAAATGTGCTCCTTCTTCTAGGCTTAAAAAAGTATTCTTTCTGTTTGTATTATCTACAAGTTGTTGTGCAAATTCTGCTGCTTTTTCAAAGCTGATTTTTGTCATACCATCATCCATTTTCTTGTTACTATCAGTTACTAATTGCTTATTAAAGCTAACAATAGATAAAGCGCACCTGATTGGCAGCGTATGTATCTTTCCATTTTCATCTTTTGGAGCTTCAAGAACGTTCATAAAATAATTATCAGAATTAATCTCAGGTGTAAGATTTATAAACTTACTCAAGTCCTCAAATGCACCTATATTGATATACTTCTGAACTGGAAGCAGCCCTGTAAAAATAATATCCTCTACTTTTCCTGTCATTATTTTTGTATTTAGATGATTTCTATAATTCTCTACAGCCATAGAATCTACTTTTGAAACTCCTGTATCATCCTCATCTTCTGTGCCCATATATGAATTGATTATGACTTTTACATTAGGGTATTTGCTCATAAACTTT
Organism: Tissierella sp. MB52-C2; assembly: GCF_030931715.1. Classification (NCBI taxonomy): domain Bacteria; kingdom Bacillati; phylum Bacillota; class Tissierellia; order Tissierellales; family Tissierellaceae; genus Tissierella; species Tissierella sp. MB52-C2. Next base: position 1,363,683 of record NZ_CP133261.1, on the reverse strand, counting down.
TGGGCTGCAATCGTTAAATATTCATCTTCATTCATAGTTGAAATAGAAATTTCTCCCTCCATTTTAGGTGGTATGTATTCTTTTACGTCGTTTTGGTCTGATATACTCATAATATCTCCATTACCATTCTGCATTTTTCCAGTACATCCTACTAAGATAATTAAAAGAACTATAATAGCAAGTAAACGTTTCTTCATTATCATCTCTCCTTTTCTAATTAGAATTTATTTACATAATAGATTATATAGGAAGAAGCTAATAAAATTTCTTAGGATTTGCTTAGGATTTGCTGAACTATGCAAAAAAGCGTAATATAGATTAACTATAATACGCTTTTTCTACTATAAAGATATATCATTTAGTTGAATAATAACTTTAAACATATCACCTTCTGTCTCAATATTGATACTGCCATGATGGAACTCTATAATGCTCTTTGCTATAGCAAGCCCCAACCCTGAACCCTCAGAGCTTCTTGAACTATCAGCTCTTTTAAACCGTAAAAATAATTCATCAGTTTCAAACTCCATTCTGTAAGAAGATATATTTTTTATACTGACAGTAAGCTGTCTCTCTTTTATATTTTCTGTAATTGCTACATATATCCTTGTATTTGGTAAAGAATATTTGACTGCATTGATTATAATATTATCAAATACTCTCCACATTTTAAGACTATCACAAGACCATAATATTTGCTTGCTTGTGGTTTCTACAACCAACTCAAGCTTCGCTTCCTTCATTCTCTCTGTATATTCATAACCTATTTGCTTAATCATCAACACAATATCAACCTTTGAAATATCCAACTGAATGTTACCGCTTTCTATTCTTGATAGTTCGAACAAATCTTCAATTAAAATATTAAGCCGTTTTGCATTCATATCAGCATTAAGAATATATTTTTCTATTTCATTTGATACTCCTTTTTTCTTAACTAATTCGATATAGTTTATAATAGACGTTATAGGTGTTTTTAAATCGTGTGAAATATTAGTTACCAACTCATACTTTAATCTTTCACTTTTTTTCTGCTCTTCAAGTGCATGAATATAATTTTCTTTTATTTCATTAATATTATGAGCAATTTTAGCATAGCCATCGTTTCCAACAATTGGGATACTTTGCTCCAAATCACCATTCGCTATTTCTTGTGTAATGCTTATAACTTCTCTTGCGTATATTCTTTTGTTTATTATAATTTGACGAATTAAGATGAAAAATATTAAAATAATCAAATTATGTACAACAACTATAACCCACTTAGTTCTGATCATTGAGATGTAATCGTATATCGTAGACCTCCCTGGAGCAAAGAAGGATAATGTAAAAAAGTACCAAATAAGCTGCAAAATCAATCCGATAATCCATGAAGGTATATTTTGGGTGAGCCTATTTTCCCACTCCTGATTAAATTTCATATTATCCCTTTTATACTCATCTACTTTTATTATCAACAATATGGAACCAGTTAACATGATGAATATCAATATAACAAAAATGACATATAGAATAATACGACTCAATAATTGTGAAAAAAGTCCTATTGTATATAAATAGGTCCTAAATAGAAAAACCAAAAGAATAAGAGCCAATATAGGAGCTCCTAATCTTACATCTATTGGTATTACATTCATTACTTCATTTAAAGTTCTAATCATTTTTTTATATGATATAAGATATAATGTAACTCCAACTAAAAGAGAAATTACTGCAATTTTAATCTCTAAATATAGTATTTTTTGCTGTTTAAATCCTATTTCAATTGTATATCGAAGAATACCTGAAGCAAATTCATTATTTTTATCAATAAATACGAATCCTGAAAAATTCCTATGCTCTGGATCAATGTCTACTATATAGTCTGATTCAACAATCGATAATTTAAACTCTTCTACATTTTTTAAGAACAACTTTTGATTGTCATTATATTCAAAAGATATAATATTAGGCTGGGAAGAAAATTCAATATAATTAGTATATTCTGGAAGATTAGTAAAGATTTCTTTTGTATTATCATCTATAATATAATAATATGCTCCTTGATTTTCTACTTGAAATGATTCTTTCTCTTTATCAGACATATCTCCCGTTATAAATCTATATACTTCAGAACAATACTCTCTAACACTAGAATTTAGATAATTACTATAAATATAACCATCAAAAAAGAAACTCCTATTTTTCCAAATCCCAATAGAGGATACCATACTTATACTTATGAGTAAAATGGAGATAAAAGATATAATTCTATATATTCTATTATTTTTATTTTTCATAAGATTCCCTCTCATTCAATCATATATCCATGACCCCACACAACTTTCAAATACATAGGTTTTTTAGGATCTATCTCTATCTTTTCTCTTAGTTTACTAATATGAAACATGACGGTACTCTCTGAATCTAAAAATGGTTGTCTCCATACTGATTCATATATGGTTTGCAATGATAATACTGTTCCCTTGTTTTTTGCTAATAGTAATAAAATTTTATATTCTGTAGGCGTGAGTTTAATTGATTCATCATTAACCTCCACCGTCTTATTCTTTTGATTTATTGTCAATCCTCTTATATCAATCTGACTTTGGTTTAACGTTCCAGTATTTAATTTTGTATATCTTCGCAACTGTGCCTTTACTCTTGCTAACAATTCAGGAGGACTGAAAGGCTTAGTTATATAATCATCAGCCCCAACTTCTAGTCCCTCTATCTTATCATATTCTTGACTCTTAGCAGATAAAAGAATAATTGGAATATTGTTATTCTCCCTAATATGTAATGTAGTTTTGATGCCATCTAACTTTGGCATCATAATATCCATAAGAATGAGATGTATCTTGTAAAGTCTTAGGACTTCAATGGCTTGGAGACCATCCTTTGCTTTGTAAACATTATATCCAGCTTCTTTTAAGTATATCTCAAGGACTTCCAATATCTCCACATTATCATCTACAACTAATATATTATGCGTTACCATCTAATCACCTTATTTATATTATTTTCCATGTTATTATATAATACCTTAATCCTTTTTTCAAATAATATGGATCGTCTATTATACCATATGCATCTTATCAAATAAATTTATGTTTTGCTAATTTCATACCTCTCCAAGTACAATCCACCTGTTCCATCATAATTCTTATATAAAATTTTATAAATGAGTAAACTTATAAAAAAATCTATCAAAAATTCCCTCAAATTAAACTTGAGGGAATTTAAACGTATTACATGTTCAATTAAAATATCTTAACTTAAGTATTTCAACCTATTTTTTTCTTCATCAATTCTATACTTCCAACATACTTAAGGCAAATAATGATAAGTTAGGAAGATATAATAAATATATGTAGCCCAACTAACAGTTACTTATGACTAATACTGCCTGTTGGACTTAGTGTTGTTCCTCCAATCGAAACATTAATTTCTTTTGTTAAAGGAACATTGTATTCATCAATAACTGTTCTCCACCATTCCCATGCTAGTCCTGTACATTCCCTTACATAAATTCTTATATTCGTTGAATTAGCTGGTAGATAAATTACTGAAACAAAACGTGCTGTTCTATCTGCCCAATTTCCATCCCATGTTTTATGATTTAGAATTTCATTACCATCTTCATCATATGAAAGTTCATCCCATGAAATATTAAATTGTGCTACATAAGCACCACGATGGTCTATGTTTATTTTTCCACTAGAATATTCGGTAGATCTAGTTTCAACATAGTCTGTTTTATTATGAACAGCTGCTACTGAATTATCTTTTAGGAAAATACTTGTATATGAAATTGGATATGCTGGATTTCTAGGACTCCACTCTGAATTATCTTTAATTACATTTCTTATTTGATCAAAATCTTTTGTAATTATTTTATTATGCTCTTTTGAGTCACCACCCAATACAACTGCAGTAAATGAGCTTTCTTCAAATATATCTTTATATTTTGATTTGGCATTTATACTAGCATCACTAAGCAATGCTTTAAATGCAGCTTGTACGTCGTTACTCTTAGATGTTGTCTCTAACTTTACATAAATAGTTCTACCATATGCCACATTTGAAACCATTATTGGTGGAGTTTGGTCACTTACCCCTTTACGAGTTAATTCTCTAAAAGTAACGCTATTATCAAAGAGGTCTGATGGATTGTTAGGGGTTTCTGCGCTTACCGTATAGAATATCTGTTTATATGCAGCAACCATAACTTTTTTTTCTCCGTTTGAAATAGCATCAAAATCAATTCCAAGTGAATCAGTAATAACTTTAGTGTTAGCATTAAGAACTGAAGATATTTGAGATTTGCTATAGACCATTGATTCTGAATATTGGATTCTAGCAGGTAGTGTATGTGTAGGTGAATATTTTTCACTCCAGTTAGCTATCAAATCATCTATTGCACCATTTATATTACCATATGTTGGATTCTGTACGTTTACTGTATTTTCAGACTTCATACCTGGAAGATCAATGCTAATGTTTATTGGCTTTCTTTTGCATGCTAATAAATTAGGCTGATTATCGATGAAATCCCTATTTGCCAGCTGTAATGCTCCTGGGTATGTCCTATCTGTCATTGAATCTATTATGGATATATCCACTGGCGTTGTGTTAAGAGTTTTTTTAGTACGTTCCACTACAATAAACTTATCTTTTATCAAATTACCTTCTCTTGGTATAAAACTTTCAATTGTGTCTCCTTCTGATGCAAGAACCTCATTTTTATTATAGTTTAAATTGAAAACTCCTTCATCAATATCATTAATATCATCTGTTTGTATACCTATAGACGATTGTACTTCTTCTGCTAATATAGACAAAGGTTGTTGAATTATACATAGACTAGCCAACAAACAAATTAAAAGTCTTTTTGTTTTTATTGATTTTTTTTCCATATTGATCCCCCTAAATTTTATGTTTTTCTGCTTAGATCAAAAGACATTATTTCATTTAAAACCTATATTCGAAATATATTCTTTTCAATACATTTAAACAACTTCTTTCCTTACTTTATATCGATATTATACGATGTCTCATTAATACAAGTCAACATAACTAGATAGAAATACTAAAAATAGATATTTAGTCCCCCTTTTACCGATAATCGTAAAATTTACAAGCTACAAACTTTACTTTAAATCCCTTTAAAATCTTTAAAATTGATAAATAGTAGTTAAATAAAGATAAGATACGAAATAATGTACTATAATGATAATTATAATAACTTTAGACAGACACACATTCACGAGATTATAGGCAATACTAAAATGACAGAGGAATGTGAGGATAGACACAACCATCGTTTTGCAGCTGTTTCTGGAATGGCTATTTCATTGCCTGGTGGCAATCACCTTCATGAGTTGTTTACTAATACTGATTTTTTCTCTAAGCACTATCATCACATTGAAGGGATATCGGGTCCTGGTATTCCAGTAGGCGAAGGTAAACATATTCACTTTGTAAGTGTAAGAGCTTCAGTAGATGACGAGCATAGTCATATGTTTGTATTTTCTTCTTTAATAGAAGATCCATTAGTATAATATAATGATAATTTACTCATCAATTAATTATATGACACCAACTAAGTACGAATATATAATAAGGAATAAGAGTTAATAAAACTTGGGAAAGAAAATCAACAGCTTAAAATAAAAAATGATATTTTATACCCTAATGCCACATGAAGCAGGCGACACTGATACTAGGATGGTAGCTATTATAAAAGCTAATAAAGATAAATACAGTATTAGTGTCATGTGCAAAATATTAAAAATAGTAGAAATAACTATGGAACTAGATAAAAAAAGATATCAAGTTTCTAGGAGAATAATTGGCAGCATTATGAAAAAACATAGTTTGGCATCCAATAAAATGTTTCTAAACTTTGAGGAGCTTGAATATTTATTATCTGATTATGTAAGCTTGTACAATAACCACAGGATTCATGGCTCATTAAATTACCTTACCCCTGTAGAATATAGAATATGAAAAACTGAACCTGACTAAATAGACTATTTGTCGTGTCTACCTAATCGGGTCCAGTCCAATATTTTATTTATTTATATTGTCTACTTGACAGGGTGCACTTCACAGTCATAATATGACCGAATATTTCGCCTCTTTTAGCCTTCATCGTCTTCCTTTATTTTTCTATTAAGTAACAAAATTTCATAAATTAATTATAACAAATCCTCAGCCTCAAGCCTTAATTTATAAAAGAATTGCAGCCATTCAGGCTGATTATCAATTTCTGATATCATATTTATAAGAGTACGTTTTCCTAATCTCCTGTGCATAATGGCAAACATTCGTATCACAGGATTGGAAGAAGTAATGCTTTGTTTTATATCCGAATTTTTATATTCCCTAATGGCATCGGTAATATGATAAATCTCAAAAAAGCCATCATTATTCGCCATTTCATTTATCATGTCTTCAACTTTTCTATTTTCCTCATCATACAAAGTTTCTTTTCCTGTCCATTCTCTTGGTGAAACTTCCATTTCTCTTTTTAAAGCTCTTTCCTTATGGATATAACCTTTTACATAATAATCAAAGGGATTCCCCATTAAAACTTCCTCACCATCAACTCTTACAGCCACTCTTCCATAATCATCATGAGCCTTACGGTAATGAGTTAAAAAATACTGTACTCTCCCTTTTAAGGATTCACATATATAATCATTTTCTAATTCCCGTCTCAATCCGCTCCATGAATTACCCATTCTGCAAACCCTCCTGTATTAACTTTCTAACTCTAGACAATCTTATCTAGCTTTAAACATTTGCGCTTTTTTTACTTCATCAAATCTCAATTCCCAAAATGTACCTTAAACATATTCCCCTGAAGAATTAAATCCATTATTAAGCATAAATCAACGCTCAAACTTTTATAAGATACTAAAGTGTTCACTATCAATATCTAACAATACCGATGGCTTATCTTTATAATATATAAAAAGCTTATGCAAAGGCCTTGTTATTGAAACATATAGTAATTTTATGTGAAGCTCATCATCAATATAATTATCAGCTGAGCAGTTATATATTATAACAGCGTCAAATTCTAATCCCTTTGATAGATATGTGGGAATTACTACTATTCCACCTCCGTAAGAAGTATCTTTATCAGTGATTAAATGTATATCATCACCCATAGCATCCTTCAATGCTTTATACACAACTGTACTCTCTTCCGTAGTCTTGCATATTACAGCAATTGACTTATGATTCTCTTCTTTAAGCTCCTTTATTCTCAAAATTATATCACTAATGATCTCAATGTCACTATTCTTTTTTATAATAAAAGGCTTATCTCCTGATCTTAATACTGGCTCTGCAAGGGTTATTTCCTCTTTTCTCCATTTTTTTATGACTTGATTAGCAAAATTCATTATCTCCATTGTAGAACGATAACATTTTTTCAACTTCAATAACTCCTTATCGCAGCCTATAAATACGTTCTCCATTAATTCCTTCCAATTCCCTATACCCTTATATGAATGTATTCCTTGTGAAATATCACCCACTATTGTAAAAGAATCATTATTGCTAAGCTGTCTTAATATATACATTTGAAGCTCACTGTAGTCTTGTGCTTCATCTACTATTATATGATTATATTTTCCCTTTGAAGATAGTCCTTCAAGCTTCAAATAAAGATATAACAATGCAGCTAAATCCTCTCTTTCCAACATCCCATCATCAAATATCTTTTTAGAATAATTGCTTATAAAATCCAATATATCTTTATCAAATTCACCCCTACTATATTTCCCCAAGTTCTGAGAATCCGACAGCAATTCTTTATACAGTATTAGGATGTCAAGGTTTTTCCATTCATCGAAATACTTCTTTACAGCCTTATACATAGAGTCTTCCAACTCTTTATTGATCCTATCTCTCTTATTATATACACGTCTAATCTTATCTCTAACAGTCTCTATATCCTCTACTGAATCTTTCAGCTCTTTTATTTTTTTATCACATTTTTTAGTTACTTTATCTTGAATAATTTTAACTCTATCTGATATATTTACTTCGATGTATTTCTGTATTCTTTTTGAACGTGGTACGATAGGAAGGTATTTATAGTCTTGTTCATACATTTTCAACACTTCATCATATGAGTATATAGTAAGGTCATTTATTTTAAGATCAATTTTAGGAACTAAACTAGATGCTAAATCCGTAATATATCTATCTATTATACTTTTAAATATCATGGAGCCTTTAAAAAACGAACTTAACTGTAGTTTCTCTCTGTGTTCTACTGATAGATTCTGATAGTCTAACAATTGATAAAACTTAGTTTCAATATCTGCCAATTTATACTCTGTATCTAATAAAGACATCACAAGATCTTCAAATGTAGATTGTTTTATTTCTTCAACCCCCAAATCTGGTAGTACATCAGAGATATAGTTTAGGAAAAGATTGTTAGGTACTACGATGAGCAGTTTTTCAGCATCAAATATATCCTGATAAGTATACATAAGGTATGCTATCCTGTGTAAAACAATTGTAGTCTTTCCGCTTCCTGCTACTCCTTGGACTATCAAAGCTTTTCCTTTATCCGCCCTTATAATGTCATCTTGCTCACCTTGTATGGTATTTACAATATCCTTAAGTCTATTATCCTTCTTTTCCCATAATGCTGTCTGAAGATACTCGTCCATAGGAGTAAGTCCTTTATCGAAGATATTAATTAGTTCCTTTTTCTGTATTTCGTATTGTCTTTTAAGCTCCAAATCTCCTATTATCAACCCATCAGGTGCTTTATACATTACTTCTCCTATTTCACCACTATAGTATAAGCTTGCCATAGGAGCTCTCCAGTCAATAATAAGCATTTTGTTATCATCTTTCTTAGTTAAACTTGTTTTTCCTACATAAAATGTCTCGTATTCACTTTTCCCAGGTTCTTTGAAGTCAATCCTTCCAAAATACGGTTTATCCTCAGCTCTTCTAAGCTGATTAAGCTTTCTCTTATTTGCTTCATGAATTGTATTTTTTACAATGACATCATCGCTATAGTTACCCCCTACAGCTCTCTTAAGTCTTAATAATTCTTCATCCATTTTTTCTACTTCATCTGCAAGATAATCTATCTCACTGTCTATACATTTACAAGTATCCTCTAAATATCTATTCTCCGCATCAAATGCTGGATGTTTTTGAGCCTGCATAAAACTTACACCTCCAATATAAAATTATAAATGTAAATAAAAAGAACGTTTAAGCGGTGAAATGACGGTACACTAATTCTATATAATATATAGAAAAAAATAAAGTCCATGATATTAATAAATACATGGCCCTATTATATGAGAAGAGTATTATATCACATAATCTCTATAATTCGTAATATTTTAAACTTTTTCTTGTATATCTGGTATTTTTAAGCTATAATATACTTAGAAAAGGAAAAGGTCAAATTTCACTAGAAATTCGACCTTTTTTCCATATTATGTAAACCATTTATAAAAAAGGCTTCTTTAGAAGCCTTTTTTGAAACTCATTTCGGAAAATTCTTGAAACGAAAATATAAAAAAATAGAACTTTCTTATAAAGAATATTTTATTTCCTCTCTATTTTTTACTCTCTTATATTTAACCCAACCTTGCTTGGATATATACTTTATAAATACTGCAAGTCTTCTTAAGTCATCTTTAAAATCATCATCACCCATTTTAAACTGAATTTTTGCTATCTCATATATTGAACGCTCACCATCGATTAAAAGCCAAGCAGAAGTACACATATCATCAAATAGCATATCTCTTATAGGTTCTTTTTTAGCTAAAAATCCCGCAAATCTAGTCATAGGATTTACAACTTTAAAGTTTAGTAGTACCTTTCCATTTACTATTTTCCAATCATCATGAGTAACTTCTGGAACATATAATATAAAATTATATTTATCTTTGTCCTGCCTATTTTCTCTTTTTATCTCTTTATTCTTTTTACTACTCTTATGCATTTTCACCATTCCTTCTAAGTCTACAAGAGTAACTATATAACCAAGCAGCAAGGGCTACAAATATTCCTAGACTTACTAGATTTTTAAATGCTTCATTTGGAATAATGCCTGCAAGAAAGTCAGTTTTAATATTTAGGGCAGCAAATATACCGATTATTATACCTGTAAGGGCATCTCCAGCAACAAGGCCTGAAGCGATTAAAGTCCCTCTTTCTACAGCCAAATCTAAACTAGATTCATCTTTTTTGAATCTAACTTCTACAAGTTTACGTATAATCCCACCAAAGAAAATAGCACTATTTAAAGATATTGGTAAATAAATACCTAAAGCAACTGGTAGAATAGGAAGACCTGCAAAGGCACAAAATAGTGCAATTACAGCTCCTATGATTACAAGAGTCCAAGGAAGCTGTCCTGTCATGATACCCTCTGCAATTAACCTCATCAGTGTTGCCTGAGGAGCTGTAACTTGCTCAGAGCCTATTCCATAGGCATTGTGTAAAAGCAATACAGTGGCTCCAGCTATAAATGAAGCTATAGCTAATGATATAAACATACCGTGTTGAATCTTTTTAGGGCTGCCGCCTAGGATATATGTAGCCTTTAAAGACTGAGCTACTCCTCCTCCAACGGCTATTGCAACGCAGACTATACCAGCAGCCAATAGGACTGTTCTCATACCTTCAGTTCCAGTAGCTCCCATAGCCTTATATACTGAAGCTATAACAAGAAGTGTTGCAATAGTCATACCAGATACAGGATTATTACTTGCTCCTATTACTCCAACCATCCTAGCTGAAACAACTGAAAAGAAAAATGAAAAGAATATAGCAAGGATTGCACCTACTGGACCTGCACCTATAGAAGGAACAAGCCAAGTTAGCAAAAATCCAAATATAGCTGCTGCCAATACCCATATAATTGGTGCTTCTTCATTTGTTCTATCATAAGATTTCTCACCTTTTCCAAAACCACCCATAGCTTCTTTAAAGGAAGTGATAATAGTAGGTAGAGATCTAGCTAATGAAATGAATCCTCCCATGGCCACAGCGCCTGCTCCTATATATTTAATATAATTAGACCAAATCTCTGTAGCTGACATTTCAGAAATTAGCATAGTAGATGGAAATATAGGTGTAGGCGCAAGGACTCCAAAAAACTTTATTAGGGGAATAAGCCCAAGCCATGCTACAACAGAACCTGCAAACATTAATATTGAAGTACCTGTTCCAACTATAAATCCAACTCCCAAAAGAGATGCTAAGGTATCCATACCAATCATAGTTCCTTGGTAGGCAACTATGGTATATGAAGCTGTTTCGTTCCATAGACCAAGACCTCCAGATGCCACCTTGTATCCAAGACCTACTCCGAGACCCTTTAATACAGATTTAAATCCTTGACCACCTTGATTTGCATTTACTAAAACCTCAGCCTGAGCCATGGACTCTGGATAAATTAAATTTCCATGTTCTTGTACTATTAAGTATTTACGAACGGGAGTTATAAAGTATACACCCATAATTCCACCGATAACAGTAACCAATGCAACTGTAGTAAGTGAAAGATTGAATCCTATTAATATAATAGCGGGCAATACAAATATAATACCGCCAGCGATGGATTCTCCCACAGCTGCTAGAGATGCTACATAGTTTGCTTCTAGTATACTATTTCTTCTAAATATTGATTTTAATAATCCTGTTGCAAGAATTGCTCCTGGAATACCTGCAGAAATAGTAAGCCCTACCTTAAGTCCTAGATAGGTGTTTGCCGCGGCAAATATCATTGCAAATATAATGCCCATAATTATTGAATAACCCGTCGCTTCAGGAATAATCTCAGTTGTAGGGATAAAGGGAATATAATCCTCTCCCTCTACCCCACCATATGCTTGCTTAGATAATTTTTTTGAATCATTTGCCATGATAAGTTCCTCCTATGTTTATCTATTTTAAATCTTCCAGTAATTTTATAAGAAATTCCCATACTCTCTGCACAGAAGAAATACTTAAATGCTCTTTTTCAGTATGCACATCGTACAAATTTGGTCCAAAACTTATCATATCAGTATCTGGCAATATTTCCTTTAAAAGACCACATTCAAGCCCTGCATGGATAGCACTGACTTCTGCCTTTTTATCAAATAATTCTTCATATACCTTGACTGCTTTTTCACGAATTTTAGAATCTTTATCAAATTGCCAAGCAGGATATGCACTTTTTTCCTCTGTTTTTGCATTAGTCCTTCTTGCAATAACCGAAAGAATATTTAGGATTTGTCTTAAGGAACTGCTAGATGCTGAACGTACAGAAGCAGTTATTTCTATACTATTATTTTTTTCTTCAATAATAGCATTATTTAGACTAGTTTGTACCAACCCATCTATATCCTTAGACATATATTGGACACCATCTGGAACCATCATAATATAGTCAATTAAATCAGCATTTAATTCTTTAGTATAGACATCTTCAACCTTTACTTCCTTTACATCAATATTTAATCCGCTATCTTCTACTCGATATTCTTCTTTTAAATCCTGTGCAAGATCTTTAATAATCTTTTTTACAACTTCTTTATCCTCTACTAAAATAACTGCACTTGCATCACTTGGTATGGCATTATGCTTAGTTCCACCCTCTATTTTAGATAGCCTTATATTGCTTGTCATATTACATTCTTCTAAAATTCTACCAAGTAGTTTGATGGCATTGCCTCTTTGCTTAATTATCTCCATACCAGAGTGACCGCCCTTTAAGCCAGAAATTTTAATTTCTAAACCATCACCATCTCTTTTTTCTCTTTGAAGTTCAAAAGTTGTAATTTTATTCGCGCCCCCAGCGCAGCTTACTAAAAATATTCCTTCTTCTTCAGAATCTATGTTTAAAAGAATTTTTCCAGATAGATGCTCATTAGTTAAAGCATGAACTCCATCCATACCAGTTTCCTCATTGGTGGTAATTAATACTTCAAGGGGAGGATGTTTTAAATTATCAGAATCTACTATGGCAAGGCCATAAGCAACTGCTATACCATCATCGCCTCCTAGAGTAGTATTATTTGCCCTCATGGTATCTCCTTCTATTATCATTTCAATAGGATCTTTTGTGAAATCATGATTAGAACCTTCTCCCTTTATACAAACCATATCCATATGTCCCTGAATAATTACAGGATCGGAATTCTCATATCCCTCTGATGCTGCCTTTTTTATTATGACATTGTACATCTCATCCTGATACGCTTCTAAGTTTCTCTCTTTTGCAAAATTTATAAGAAAGTCACTAACCATCTTTTCATTACCAGAGCATCTTGGAATTTGATTTAACTCATAAAACCAATGAAATACTTTTTTGGGTTCTATATTTTGTAAATTAGACATTTTATTCCTCCTACGGTATTTTTATAGAAATTGTAATATTATGTTTGAATATTTTAAAGTTCTTCTTGTAAAGAATATTATTTGTTGCATAATAGTTATTCCCTATAATGTATCTATTATCCTTAATTAGCTACGTTTTTTTTAATCAAAAATTCTCCTGTAAAAATTTTACTGCTGTCATGATTTTACTTAATTTCTATTTCTTATTGTGAATATATTAGAACTTCAAAACCAATAATAAATATAGTTAGAATTGATCAATAAGTATAAAATACAATTTATTTTTGGAGAAAAACATGATTAACATTAGGAAAGTATCTGTATTTATAGTTACTATTTTAAGTTTAATGTATTTTAATAAACCAGCTTTAGCCTTTTCAAATAATACCGTATAAGGAATAAATATACTTATGTATCATTCCGTAGGTTATGCTGACAATAATGGACTAATAATGAACCCAGAAGAATTTAGAAAACAAATTCAATATATAAAAGAAAATAATTACACAGTTCTTACTTTAAATGAATTATATGAAATATTTAATAAAAACCTCCCGATACCTGAAAAATCTGTGGTTATAACCTTTGATGATGGATATGCAGACAATTATAAGTATGCATATCCAATACTTAAAGAATTTGGGATAAAGGCTACAATTTTCGTTATTACTGATACCATTGATGAAGATAATAATTACTTGAATTCACAGCAGATTAAGGAACTTCAAAACAATGGAATAGACATTCAAGATCATACATGTCAACATATAGAATTAGATAAACTCACCTATGAAAAACAGCTAGAGACTATAAATAAATCTAAGGAATATTTAGAAAAACTTCTAAACAAAAAAGTTAATTATATATCTTATCCTTATGGAAAATATAATGAAGATACTATTAAGGCTGTTAAAGATGCAGGATATTTGATGGGCTTTACGACAAAAGAAAAGACAGCTAAGAAAAGCAATGGAATTTACGCCATAAATAGAATATATATTAATTCTTTAGATGAATTTAGTGTTTTCATTGGCAAATTAAAAAACACTACCTAGGATTGACCTGGGTAGTGTAAACATTAATAAAACATTTGTATTATTCTCATCATATAGCAGTACTCAAAATCCCACCTGCCCAGTCATAAGATAAAAACTTATGGACTGCTACCGGTTTATAAACATTTGGATTATAATTGTTTGGACTTTTCAGCGTATGCACTAAAGCATATGATTGCTCAGTTGATAATTCAATGGGCTCTACCCCGTAATAATAATTAGCAGCTTCTTTAATTCCATAGCATCCCTCACCAAAATAGGCGATATTACAGTATAATTCCAGTATCTCATCTTTTGTTAACATCTTTTCAAGATCAATTGCCACAAACATCTCTGCAATCTTACGTTCATACTTTTTATCAAAGGAAAAATATAAATTTTTCGCCAGCTGCTGAGTTATTGTACTTCCTCCCTGTACCAAGGAGTGAGCTTTTAAATTATTGTGCATAGCCCTTCCTATTGCAATAAAGTCAATGCCAAAATGATAATGAAATCGCTTATCCTCTGACTTTAATACAAGTTCTAAATAGTCATCCGATATTTTATCAAGTTCTATATAATTTTCATCATCTCTAACTTGGTTAATTGCATCTTCAAGATTTGTGTCATTTATAGCAGATTTATACATTTCATATCCAGTAATAATAGTTGGAGCTGTAAATACACCTAATGCAAAAATGCCGATGAGAAAAATACATATAATTAAAACAATTATTTTCTTTTTCATCTCCACCTGCCCCTTTCGTATTCTACTAATTAATTATATTATATAGACCATACATTTGCCATTCATTTACCTTACAATCTCCTAACAATTTTGTAAGAATAGGAAAGTAACAGTCTAATATATATTAATAAGAGAGAATACATTATTACATAGGATTTCTGGACCTTATACTATTTCATAATCTAAAGAATGTAATTTAATTAATGATAAAATAATTACTTCTTTTCTATAATATAATTTATTTTCTCTTTGCAGAAACAATCAGCATTATTGGTCTACGAAGCTCATCTTGCATTCCTTCAACAGTATGAAGTAACTCTTCTGACGGTTGCGGTTCTACAATTCCTGTTATTTCAAAACCTTCCTTTAATAAAACATTTAAATAGGTTGTAAGTGTTTTATGATATTTGACTACTTCTTCTCCAAGAAAATTAGCGTTTCTTTCACCTTCAAAAAAGTAATTATCAATAGGAAAATGTAGAATATTCCCCTTCTCATCATAATACCAATCTTGAGTTCCATAAGCTGTAAAAACTGGATGTTCTACGGAGAAAACAAGATCTCCACCATGTACAAGACACTGGGATACTTTTTTTATAATTTCTTCAAATGACTTAATATAATGAAAAGCTAGTGAACTAATTACTATATCAAAGGAATTTTCATTAAAAGAAATATCCTCTATGGGCCTACAGATATAACTTATATTTTTATTTGTTTTTTCTTTTGCTACTGTAAGCATTTTTTCTGAAATATCAACCCCAGTAACAGTTCTAGCACCATGCTCTATAGCATATTGGCAATGCCAGCCAAATCCACATCCTAAATCCAGAACACGTTTATCCTTAAACTCAGGTAACATTGATTCAAGAGTTTTCCATTCACCTGCACCAGCAAGTCCTTTCACAGAACGATCCATTTTACTGTATTTCTCAAAGAATGTTTTATCATCATACTTATTTTGTTTCATTCCATTTATACCCCCTATATAAGTTATATAGTCTTATTCTCTATTTATATTATATCTTTTAATTTATAACCACTTATTTAATTTAATTTCATTGTAAAAGAAAATATTCAAAAAATCAAAAGATGCAAAATAATATCATTCTTAGCTAATTAATATTTTTTGCATCCAGTTTAGTTTATTTAGTTTGAACTTTGCCAAAAAGTAATGCATCGTAATATTTATCTTCTATAAGATAGTAGTCTTTTAATCGTCCCTCTAACTCATACCCGTTCTTTTCAAGTATACGGGCAGAACCAATATTTGCATCCACTACAGTGGCATGGAGTTTGTGAAGATTGAGTGATCTAAATGCGAAATCACTCATTAAAGCAACGCTCTCTGAGCCATAGCCCTTGCCCCAATGTTCTTTATGAAAAACATAACCAATTTCAGCATGGTTTGATTTTTGGTCAAAATTGAAAATCATGGCAGTCCCTATAATTGCCTGGGTTGATTTTAGAACAATGGAGGCATATAAATGAGTCCCTGCTGACTCACGTTTTAACATTGTTTCAATATACTCACGAGTTTCATCCAAGGTATTCATTAAATTCCAGCCGATAAAACGTGAAACCTCCTCATCTGATGCATAACTATGTATCTCCTCAGCATCATTTGTACTTAATGATTTAAAGCAGATATTTTTACCTTCCAATGAATGAAATAAACTTGTATCCATATTTTCTCCCCCTTAACTATATAATATATTCATTTATGATTGATTGCTATATTTCATTAAATAATATAGCACTTCATTGCTCATTTCTTCTTTTTCGATTTTCCAATTGTGAGATTTATAATAATTAAGAGCCTTAGTATTTGATTTTACGCATTTTAAGGTTAATGGTAGTCCTACCCTTTTTATGGCTTCATTAACAAGAGCCGTTCCAATACCTTTACCTTGAAAGTCCTGTAATATAAATAGATTATGAATAAATTTATCTGGTACCCAAATTGATACAAACCCAACAATTTTATCTCCTATTGATGCAACTAATATTAGTTCATCCTTTGTACTTTCATCAAAGTCCGATAGTTTCAAAATTTCTGGTTCTATCCAGTGAAAAGCATTTTGACGAACAGTAAAGAATATCTCCCGTAATTCTTCATAATTTGATTGTTTAGCTTCCAAGACTAGAATATTATCTTTCATTTAACACCTCAATAGTTTTAATATTTTCAATAAATTGCGTGTTCTAACATTAATAGATATTCCTATAATATAACATAAATAAGTCGAGTGACAAGAGAAAATTTTTGTAGCTAAATATTAATTGATATATAACAATTTTTTTATTATTTTTCAATTTATATTTGATTTTTCCTTTCTAATTCGTATTATAAATACTTCAAGTTGTTTTTGATTAATATTTTTCTCTAGTTTGATTATCATAATTCCTGACTCCTACCCTAATATATTAAATCATATACTATAAAACAATACCTCTAAAACCAAGATACAAATTTATCCTATATTGTAAGTAATCTCCATATAAATTCTCTCATTTTTTACATTTTGTACATATATATTATAATATATATTAAATTACAATATATATGAATATCTCTAAAGTATGTTTTTGTGTGTATAATAAATTCCCTCAAGCATTAGTTTGAGGGAATTTATTATACATCTAGATATTTAATTAAAAACCTTTCACTTAATCGTTCCTATTTTTTTTGATATTCGTTTAAATATAGAAGTTCGTACTATTAATCTCACATTCCTAATTTGGATTATCAATACTTATATTAGTTCTATGTTTATTACCCTGTTTACCCACGAACGATAAAATGCTTCTTCGTGACATACTATCAACACAGTACCTCCAAAATTTTTTAAGCTATTTTGAAGCGCCTCTTTAGCAGCAGAGTCCAGATGATTTGTCGGTTCATCAAGAATTAAAAAGTTACAAGGAGATAGCATTAGCTTGCATAACTTCACTTTTGCCTGCTCACCTCCACTTAATGTTGACACTGCCTGTATTGCATGATCATTGCTTATACCACATCGTGAGAGCTGGCGGCGTACCTCTTTGATATTTAGAGACGGATAGTATTTAGTGATTATCTCAATGGGTGTAAGTGAGGGATTTTCCCATATAATATCCTGCTCATAATATCCAACTCTCACAGAATTATCAAACATAAACTCACCTGATATTTTTTTAATATATCCAGTTAAGGTTTTAAGCAAGGTAGATTTTCCGATTCCATTAAAACCTGTAATCACAATCTTTTGGCCACCATTTATAGTAAAGTTTAAAGGTGAGAATAAGGAATAGTAATAACCTACCTCAAGATTTTTTACTTTTAACACTTCATGTGCTGAACTAGGACTTTCTAGGAAGCAAAAATCAGGCTTTGAATTTGTAACAGAAGGAGGAGATATTCGTTCCATACGTTCAAGTTGTTTCCGTCTTCCCTTGGCATTTTTACTGTTTACACCTGCAATATTCTTGCGGATAAATTCCTCAGTCTTTTTAATCTGCTGCTGTTGAGCATAATATCTACGAATATGCTCCTCTCTTATGTGCTCTTTTTGTTTTAGAAAATCAGAATATTTTCCCGTATATTTTCTGATTATTCCTCCGTCAATATCACAAATACAACTAGAAATCTTTTCAAGAAAATCATAGTCGTGGGAAACCACAGCAAACGCATTAGGAAATGCAGACAGATATTCTGAAAGCCACAGAACATGCTCCTTATCCAAAAAATTTGTAGGTTCATCAAGCAATAACACATCTGGTTCTTCCAGCAGTAGCTTCGCAAGAATTACTTTTGCTCGTTGACCGCCACTTAACTTTGAAATCAGTCTATCCCCACCAATGACAGATAGTCCAAGTCCATTCATTACCTTTTCTATTCGTGACTCTATAAGATAGAATTCTTGAGTTTCCAAAATAGTTTGACACTCTGCTGCTTGTAATAAATCTTTTTCATTACCAGTAAAAGTATATTTCTCATACAGCTTGTTCATTCTTTCTTCTAAAATATATAAATTTTGAAATGCTGTTTTCAAGTACTCTGTAACTGTGTATTCTCCTAGAACAACTGCATGTTGGTCAAGATGTCCAAGTTTTATGTTTGGCTGCCAAGCAATACTCCCCTTATCGTGAATAATTTCTCCCGACATTATTCCAATTAAGGTGCTTTTTCCTGTACCATTCTGTCCTACAATACCCATATGTTCTCCTTTGAACAATACAAGAGATTCATTTTTATATAATATCTTGTCTCCATAAGTATGAGACAAATTTTTAATTTCTAATAAGCTCATTTTTAAAACTCCTTTCTAATAAAAAAAGCAGAAGATCTTGTGTATAAACACACGACCTCCTGCTTCCTAATAGTACGTATTATTAACGTACATTACCGCCCAAAATTTAGTTTGAGCTCACACAAAAGGCCGGGGACAAAACATTGTCCACGGCCTAATAAACCAGTCATAATTACTCGGAAAATAGGTACGAAAATAAAGCGTAACAATATACGCCTAAAATAACCTATTTACCGATGAATGGAAAGCTTTATGCTTTTAGTTTAAGCTCGGTACAACGCTTCATCGGCTTCAATTGTACAGAGCAGATTTCTCTTGTCATTTGATCTATAATAATACGATTTACCATAATAACCTCCAAATTCACTACATATAAGCTCCTCTATAGTATCACATTTACTTGGGATTGTAAATAATAAATAAAATAGTCTGAAATCTTATGGCGGTCTTTTTTCGTAGCTTAGTTTAATTTTGACTCAGATTCTCGGTCAGCGGAGTCGGGAGAAACTACTTCCCACTTTCCAAATAGCGTCAACCCCGCCGCTTTAGCCAGCAACGTAGATGCCTGATTGTCGAGCTGGCATCAATAGTGAGGTTCGTATCCCTGATCATAGGCATACTTGCTGATTGAACGCACTACTTTTCGGACATGACCTTTTCCCCTAAAGGACGTCAAAGTCAATACGCCAGTGTCTGCAATTTTCGCATTACCCCAAGGGTACATACTGGCGGCGCTGACTAGGCAATTTTGCTCAAAAGAACCAAATACCGCAAATGAATATAATTGCAACCTGTTATATTTCTTCTAACATCCTGTATCCCACTCCCATTTCTGTTAAAATATATTGAGGATCTGCTGTATTTTTTTCAATTTTTCTCCTAAGGTTTGCAACATTTACCCTAAGTGCCTTGCTTTTGCCCGCATAAGGTCCCCAAAGTTCACGGCATAGAAATTCATGGGTCAGTACAGTACCTGCGTTCAGAGAGAGCAAGACAATAATCCGATATTCAATAGGAGTCAAATGTACTGCTTTTCCAACCACTGTTACTATTCTCTTATCATAATCAATATATAAATCACCTAAACTAAATGACTGGTTCAATTAGAGCAACCAACTTTTTCTTTTCCTATTCAGCTGATTAAATTATTTCAAAATCTTTCAGCTCACCTTTAATTATATCCATCTATTTCTTGCCTTTTCTACCTCTTAGAATCTGCCAGTACGCAGAATAAGGAATGACAGTACCAAGTGGTAGGAAATACTTGTTTATTACCATATCGGCTTCGCCCCGTGCATTGAAGTGTATAGGTACCCTATCTGGTAAAAACTGAATGATAAGAAACATTGCAGCTAACATAACTATCAGTACAAATATGTCTTTTACAATACTTTTTTTCATTTTGCCATCCTCCTAAATTTAAATAATTTTTATTTTACATGCCTTGCGATAAAGTAAGCATGTGATAACCGACAGAATGAGTGCCATGCCCCATAAAGTAAGTAGGAGGGAAAAATCTAAAAACCAGTGTATCAAAACGGGAATTGCAACCGCCACCATACCAACAGCACTCGATAGAATTACAGGAATACTCTGTTTCACTAATAATGTTTCATTTTCCCATTCAAAGTTTGGGAAGCGACTATTAAAGTAACTTCCTTGTACTGCTGTAAAAATAGAGTAAACAGCAGGTATGGCAAAAAGTGTAATAAGCTGGAACCCATCTAATTTTAACTTGAACGAAAACGACATGACAGCAAGCCAATATCCAAAGCTGTGTAATGTAAGATTTACTGCAATCTTGCTTTTTAGGAATGTTTTCATGGATAAAGGAGCACTCTGTAAAATCCAGATATTTTTCCCCTCTAAAGAAATAGAGGAGGCTGCTGGACAGCTAAGAGAAAGCATAGACGCAATTATAATCGGGGCGAACTGTCCGAAAAAAACATCAATGTTTTCAACTCCTATGTGTCTTGCAAGTGTATCTGGAGATACTACAGCAAAAACGATACTTGAAATACAAAGAAGAACTACACCAAGGCTAGTATTCAATACGTACATATATGAGCTGAAAAAACGACCAAACTCTTTTTGATACAGAGCCATAAATCTGGAATAGTGTTTTAGATTTTCTTTTCGCTTTACTGATTTTCCAGCAGCCTGCATAAGGATTGAATTCATTTGGTTGTATTTTCCTGCAACAATTTTTATAAACAGGAAAAAGATTGTTGCAGATATAAGCAGGAATAAAATTGCTCCTGTGAATGGATAATTGTCTTTTATCAGGAACCAACGTGATAACGGATACATTCCACTAATCTGGTCAGCAAGCATTGCCCCAATATTACCATTGGCTGTTCCACTCTGAGTACTGGAAAAACCGATATATCCAATCACTCCTAACATCATAAAACTAAACAGTAGAGAAAAAATATTCTTATTCCTGAACTTAGAAGATAGCAAAACAATTCCAACACCAATCAAAGCCGCTATACACATCGGAATAAGTGGAACAAAAAATATTGTGATAATATATAGGAGTAGGAATAGAACATTCAGATTAGAATGGATCGCCCATACAATCCCTCCCGGAACCATAAACACAAATCCTAAAACTAAATTTAGCAAATACATGAACCAAAATTTACTGCTTATAATTTCACTAGATTTAATTGGTAAAGCTGAAAGCATTTCAAAATCTTGACTCCCAAAAAGAATACCATTTGAGTTAAACATACTAAGTAATAAAATAGCAAAGCTAGATACTGCTACCATGTAGGCTGGTATTAAGTTTTGTTGACCCATCTCTACAAGAGAAATTGCTGTTAATACATTATAGACACAAAGAAACAATCCAATGGTAAGTACTCCAATCCCTGCAATAAAAGAGGCATTTTTCTTTTGGCTATTCGGTTCCATAATCTCATTAATAGAGAAATAATTGTAAAGTTGTGTTTTGAGTAGCAGCCAAGTCCTATTCATCTCCCTGAACCTCCATAAATACTTCTTCCAGTGAACTATTACCTTTCACCGTTTCAGTCAAACCACTGGCAACCAGTTTTCCTTGTTTAATAATTGCAATTTTATTACAGAGTTTTTCTGCCACATCAAGCACATGGGTAGAAAAGAAAATTGCACCACCATTTGCTACTAATTCTTGCATAATCTGTTTTAGAGCATAGGTAGCTTTTGGGTCAAGTCCAACGAATGGCTCATCTAAAATTAAAAGTTTTGGAGAGTGTACCATGGCTGCAATAATCGCTGTTCTTTGCTTCATACCATGGGAATAAGAAGAAATCACATTTCCCAAGCTGGATGTCATCTGGAAAATATCACTATACTTCTGAACCTTTTCTTTACGTTCTGTGTTAGAAACATTATAAAGGTCAGCAATAAAATTGATATATTGATAGCCCGTCAAATGTTCGTATAAATCTGGATTATCAGGTATATATGCCATCATAGCCTTGCATTTCATCGGTTCCAATTTTATAGAATGTCCATCTACTGTGATTTCTCCGCTTTCGAAGTCATGAATTCCAACAATTGACTTAATGGTTGATGTTTTTCCAGCTCCATTAGCTCCAATAAAGCCATAAATGTCTCCTGCCTCAATCTTGAGACTTAGGTTATCAGCTGCTTTCTTTTCACCGTCATAGGTTTTGGTAAGATTATTAATTTTTAACATTTCTTTTCCCCCTCTACTGACAAATTGTCAGTGTTGATTTTGAAATAAACCGACAGCCATAACTATCGGTAAGATTTAAAACATACTGACAAAGTGTCAGTATTGTGGTTAAAAATTGCCCAATAGGTATATTTCCCATTGGTGCAATTATGAGAAGAAAATATGTTCTTTCGTCCCTAGTGTTCGTTCTAGAATCTGTTTATATGCCACAAGATATTTTTCCATATATCCATAATCATGATATATAATTTTCAAATCATTAGAAACAAAAGCATATCCAGTAATTAAAAAAGCCGCTGTTTCCTTAGGATGTGCTACATGAAAAACACCTTCCTCATTCCCTTGCTCAATAATATGAGTAAAGTATTCTATCACAATATTGCAGAATTTGTGATTGAACCTATCCATCATGTATCGGTTTTCTTCCAAATTGACGGAGTTTTGTAGTTCTATTTTTTCACCAGTTATGCTTTCTGGTGAAATTAGAGTTACTTCAATGAACTGCTGTACTTTTTCAATTGCGGTTTTCTTTTCCGAATAGGCTAAAGTCTTTAACTGACACAATAAAGGTTCAGAATACTTCTCGACCATACAGAACAAAATATCTTCTTTATTTTTGAAGTGGTAATATAACAGACCACGGGATATTTTCAATTCATCAATGATGTCTTGGGTTGTAGTATTTAGATAGCCTTTTGTTACGAATAGCTCAGCTGCAGCAGCCATGATCTCTGCCCTGCGAACTTCCGGCTCTTTTACATCTCGCATTAAAAAATCCCTCCCTGTAAATCATAGTATAACTCACAACTGACAAATTGTCAATTGCAAGTTATACTTATTATGTTTGGTAATACCGTCCTAACGCTTATCCAACTAATTATTAAAAATAGACTTCATATTTTTTCCTACAGCTTTTAGCAATTCTTTTGGCAACTTTTCTACTTCTTCACCCATTATTACTCCATGTGGTTCTTTATATCCTTCATTCCATACAAAGTTAAATATCTTTTCATTGGCTTGATTATTTTTCCCTATTTGAAATCCATATACTTCCACATTCTTAGACAATAATTCCTCTACAGCTTCCTTTGCTAATCCCGGAAAACTAGATGCACCGTCTGTAACTTGAAAAACTATCTTTATTTGACTTCCCTTTTTAAGTTCTCTTGCCTGTCTAGGCGTAATCCTATTGGATATTTCTTTTAGACAACTTCCATCATCAGTTGCTCCATCTGTTCCATCTAGTCTTACAATGGAACGAATTATTTCACTTTTTTCCTTTTCCTGTAGATTTTTATGATTAAATTCTTTAACATTATAATATTTACTTCCAAAAAACCAAGTTTCACTTAAAACTTCAATTTTCTGATTCAACTGTTCTGAATTATTTTTTAAATATCTATTGAAATCATCTATTGACAATAATGTTACTGCCAATGCTTTTCTTGCTGCTTCAATTTTCCTAGGATCCATTGAGCCTGAATTATCTATAACAAAAGAAATCTCTATTCTTTCAGGCAATATATCTGTTTGAGATTCTAGAAGGTATCTATTGAAAATCGGGAGGTTTTTATAGTTTCCCTTTTTTTCAGCTTCGATAAAATCTGGATAAAAACTAATCAAATTACCTATATCCAGTTTCCCCTTTATTTCATGGTCTTTTTTTACACTTATTTCTTCCTTAGCATCTCCTATTAATTTCTTCCAAAATTGACGCATTTCTTCTCTTTCTTTTTTCATCTTATTTGAATAAAACTGAAATAACTGTTGATCACCTTGGCTGATTCCATAACATTCTAAATCCATTTTATTATTCATGATATTTTCTACGCTGGAAACCATTTGGTCTTGTTGCTCCAGCATTTCCTCTAAAATCCTTTCTACTTCTTCATAGGTAGATTCCAGAGATTCTTGTACTTCATCTATATCATCCTGTTTAAAGGGGTTTTCCCCTCCTTTTATACTTTCCTCTTTACCTTCCTTTGATTTATAAAATATCATTTCATCAATTTCCTGTTTCCATAATTCTTTAAAAGCTGGAAAGATAAAAGATTGAATAAATGGGTCTCTTTCCATAATTCCTTGCTCGTTATTTATCTGTCTCATTAACTGATAACGAACAAAGTCAAAAAAAGGTTCATTAAAAACCTTCCTATGAAATGGATTTTCGACACCTTCTTCAAATTTAGGTTCAGTTTTATATAATTCAATAATTAAAAAACTGTTTATAAAAGCCCTATGCTTAGGGATTTCTGAGATTCCTTCAACAGTCTTACCTATTTCCTTCATATATAAAATGATTTTTTCAAAATTTTCCTCATCTCTGTATATGGGACATAACTGTAAAACCCTTAAAAAAGAAATATACTTATCTAAGGAATATAATAAATCAAGAACTTCTTTTTTTACATAATTTGAAATAATCTTAGGCTCATATGCAGAGTCTTTTTCCAACCCCTCTTTTTTTATTCTATCTAGAATATAATTTGTCATACTGTCAATTTCTTTCTGCCAATGTTTTTTTCTATTTAAATACATTCTAGTTT
Source organism: Tissierella sp. MB52-C2 (assembly GCF_030931715.1). Taxonomy (NCBI): domain Bacteria; kingdom Bacillati; phylum Bacillota; class Tissierellia; order Tissierellales; family Tissierellaceae; genus Tissierella; species Tissierella sp. MB52-C2. The sequence goes on along the minus strand of NZ_CP133261.1, from coordinate 1,338,004 downwards.
GTTTTCTCCAATCAGGATATAAGGCTAACTCATAATAGATATGCCACATCATTTGATTTTCATCCAAATCTTTATCTAAAAAACTAGCCAAAGGCAAATACAGAATTCCTTTGGAAGAATCTAATCTAAATCTCTCTAACTTTTCATCAGGAATATATATTAAGCTAGAATCTTTTGTAAATGTAGCCAGTGATCGTTGTTGTTTTTGTAAAAATTCTTCGCAATGTTTTTTAGATTCCTCAATTAAAGTTTGTTCATCAAACATAGTTTACCTCCTACTGGTATAGAGCGATACTCCATAGATCCTGAGATGTATAAATTCCATCAATGTCCAAAAGATTTAATTTACCTTCTATATCCATAAGCAAATATTTTGAAATGCTTAATTTAAATATATTTGTAAAGAACATATTATTGATGGTCGCCTCTTTATTTAAATACCAATTCCCAAAATTCTCTTCAAATAAGTATATAATTCCATCTTCACTTAAAACTACAGCAGTACCTTTTTCAGATTGAAGGTCAAATAAATTGCCTTTTAAGTCATGATTTTCTAAAATTGTATCTTCATATAAAGAAAATATTTTACATTTTCCTTTGTTTCCGATTACCATAAGAGATTTCTTATTACCTTTTCCATCCTCTAGACAATTGATTTTTCTTATTCTATTATGGAACATATCAGTTTCTCCTAGGACTCTAAGCTGACTATTTTCATATTTAACAAAATATATTATTCCATCTTTTGTTCCAACTATAAAGCAGTCTTCATCTATTTTTTCCATGGCAGTCCAGTTTGGAATAATACAAGATATATCTGTATGAAAATTTAAAGAGTATTCACCCTTTTCCTTCACTATTTCAAATAAAGTTAATGTATCTTCTTCATTCCCTGTTACAAATAGATTATCTCCAATCTCTAAAGTCCTTCCAGATCCTTTAAAATCAGAATCTATATGAATTCTTTTAACTTTAATCTGCTCATTAATATCTGGTAATTTATCAAAATCATCACTTGAAAGTATATAACATCCTCCTTTTACACCTAAAAGCAGGATTTCTTTATGATTTAGTTTATATATAAATGAAATTCTTTCTTTTATCTCCTTTATAGGTAGACTCCATTCCACCTCTATTTCATTTTCTTCAGATATTTTTTTTGGAATATTTATATAAAAGAATTGTACTTTACTATTTATACTGCTGGTGATAAAAAGATTTTTATTGATTCTTAATATATTTTGTGGAAAACCGTGAGAACTAAAAGATCCTAATTCCTTTATGGGAATTACCTCCATAGAAGTTTTTTTAATATTATCTAGATTAGTTCGGTAATATGGAATTAAATCTCTTAGTAGACTATCTTCCATTTGTAAGAGTCTTTTTAATCTATCTTCAAAATCATTATCTAAAATACCTGTTTTTTTACATTCCTCCAGCTTATTTCTTAAATTCTTGACTTCATTCTTAAAGTGCTCTCCATCTATAGACAAATTTACTTTCATTTTTTCCCTCCATTATCCTCCAAATATTCTAGCAGATTCTTTGAATGTTCTAAATGAAATAGCTGCTGGTCTAATTCTTGATATTTGTTTACATCAATCTGTTTTAAATTATCTATATTATCTTCAAATCTTTCTATTAACTCTTTTGGTAAAGTTTTTCTGCCAGGTCCTTTGCCAAATACAAGATGAATTACATCTAAATAGCTCAAAGTTTCTATTTTAGGGCGAATATAATTGTATGGGCGGGTACGAATTTCTTCATAGGTAGTTGTACCTCCTCCTATGGCTTTTGTCTCAACATTCCATCCTTCATTTACAGGAAAGAACCCAAAACGAACTGCTTGCGATAGAATATAGTTTTGGTCATCAGCATAAGTAATTGAACTTATAAATCCGTCCCATAAAGCTTTGCTTAGATCTTTTTCTTCCCCTTGATTCCAATTATCTAAAACGTGCAGAATATTACGAACAGATAATACAGATTCTCTTAACTCTAAATCTTCTATTCCAGAATCACTATGATCTTCGTTGTCATTCCATTTGCCCATAAAAACGTTTTGTGTAACTTTACATAGTTGAGAAAATCTAAATAATTCTTCTAATGTTCTTTTAGGGTTGGGAATATGAATATTCCCACTTTTATCAGCTAATCCTGTAATTATTACTCTAAAAAGTTGGTTTATTTCTAGGAGTTCTTGATCTTCTAAAGACCCAATTACATTTTGAGGTATATAATTGTATTCAATAGTTACAAATCGTGATTTAAAAGCTGGATTTAATTCATTTGTTCCTTCATAGTTAACCATTTGAGTTGATAGATTTCCTGTACCTATAAATCCAAATCCATGTTTAATTACTACTGGACCAACTCCTGTAATGTAAGCTGTACTTCCTGCATGACGCTGTAATATATCATTTAATCCAATTAAGTTTTGCATTGCAATTGTATTTAATTCATCTACTATTACAGTACGCCCTTCCTTTACTGCGATTAAAATTTCTCTTTCTATTTTTCTGATTTCAGTACCAAAGGCACTATTACTTGCCACCAACAAATCGGAAAAGCTTTTCCATATCTGAATTTTAAGTTGTAATTGCTCTTCGCCAGTCATCTTATCTAATCTTTCTTTATGCTTATCCATCCACTCATAAAAATCTTCTATAATCATATTGAGATAATCTGAAAAGGAGCCTTGAGAAAAACTATGGTTAAGAGATAAGGTTTTTTCTACAAACATATCTTCATAAGTTAAATTATGAGATCCAGATATGAATAATGGCTGTAATACTTCTATTTCCTCTTTACTTCCATTTACCAAAATATTTTTATAGTAATCTTTTCTTTCTTCATTGAACTCTCTAAATTTCTCAATAGCATCTTTTTCTGTTGCATTTGAATTTATAGAATACCAATTTTCCATTTTATCCTCTAATTCACTTTGGACCTTATTTTCAATAGTAAAGTCCAAAGCTGCTTCAGTTGCTAATTGTGTTTTTCCACTTCCTAAATGCCCCACAATATATACAGGAGTTCCTAAGTTTAAAGATTCCATTACTTTTTGTTTTGCTTTGGCTACATATGGAACATTTACTAAACGCTGTTGTTGTTTGTTTTCTATATCCCCTATTAACTGATTTTTATAATAGTACTCCCACCCTTCTGGAGAAGTATCTAGTATATTTTCTAACTTTTTCTCTAATCTTTTTATAGAATCAACTCGATACCTTGTAGCTGAATTGCTTCCATAATGACTAGAACCATTTTTTTCTCTATTGACTCTCCTTTCCCAACGGAGAAAGAATTTTTCATATTCAATTAAATTTTCAATTTCCTGTATTTCCCTTGCTTTATTCTCTGTCTCTTCTTCTAGATATTTTTTATATTTTTCATAGTAGACATTATCTTTTTTAGAATCAAAGAGAACTTTATCATCTATTTCTTCCAGTCTTCTAAATGTTTTAAAGAATAATCCTTCTTCTTCTATTTTTTTATTATTTTCATATTCCCATGATCTTGAAGCTTCATTTCGCAAGTCTTCTTCATACCAATTTTCCATTTCCTCTATGGTAGGAATATAATCTATTTTAAGATCTTTCTTTTTATCCACAAAATTTCCCTCCTTTAGTGGTAGTAGACAAATATAAATTAAAATCCCGACTTTGAAAATTCGGGATTTTAATTAAATTATTAAGTTTAAATGTGATTAAAGAATTCCATAATCTTTCAATAATACTTCAATTTCTGTTCCTGCTATTTGTTGTGCAATCATTTGTTTAGTCATTGGTGATAGATTTACTTCTGGTTTTTCACCATCTAATAAACATTTACCTGCATTTAATAAATAACGCATATCATATCTTGAAGCATAGACCTCAGGAACTCCTTTTTCAACTCCAGTTAAAACATATACTGCTTCCATAGCCGTACGTCCTGAGTATTCAATAGTAAATACTGTATCACGTCCTGGGTCATCTAGGGTTTCGGCAAATTGTCCAAGGAAAGCAAAGTTTACTGCATTCTTTGGTACAACATATGGACGATCTCCAAATTCACGAGGCATAAATTGAGATGTGATATATGGCATCATAACAGGAACTGCAGTACAAGATCCTGCTAACTCTTCTATTTCCTCTGTAGGAACTCCTATATGATATAACCATTCTTTTGTGATTTCCTTACCAGTACAATCTCTCATAGGTTTCTTAATATAGTCTCCAGGAGTATCAGAGAATAAACCATATACCCAAACAACAACATCCTTTTCAGGCTGTCCATAATATTGTTCTTGACGATTTATTGTCCAGCTCATTAACCATGAAGAATCAAGGGCTGTTACTATACCACCTGTTACAGTACGTCCGCCATATGGAGAACGTTTTGTAATTTTTTCAATATATTTAGGAACACGTTCATCATGACAAGTTACTGTACAAGATTCCCAATTAGATTTTTCTGGCTCTGTACAGAATTTATCTGGTCTTCCAAACTCATCTGATTGAGCTGCTATATTTCTCCATAAGTTCCAGCATCCACCTATCTCTTTGTTAAATGGAGCAGGTGTGTTGTCGTCACCATATCCAGAGCCTTCAGTCATAGAACCATTGGTGATAAATACTAAATCATTTTCTGTTAAATCAATAGAAACATCTTTTCCATTTTTATCTTTTGCAACTATTTTCTTTGCAACTTTTTTATCCTCTGAAATTAGGAACTCCACATTATCGACAGTGATTCCATATTCAAATTTAGCACCATGATCTTCTAAATATTTAACCATTGGTTTTACAAATGAAGTATATTGGTCATGACGTGAGAATTGTAAAGCTGAAAGGTCTGGAAGCCCTCCAACATGGTGAATAAAACGATTCATATATAATTTCATCTCTAAAGCACTATGCCAGTTTTCAAAAGCAAACATAGTTCTCCAATATGTCCAGAAATCACTATTTAATAGTTCTTCAGAAAAAATATCCTCAATTGATTTATTTTGAAGACTATCATCTGACATCATTGTAAAAGCAGCTAATTCCTTTGCTAATTCTTGACCTAAGTTGAATTTTCCATTGTCATAGCGTTCACCCTGGTTTTTTGTAATACGACAATTGCTAAAATTTGGGTCATCATAATTTGTATAATAGAAGTGATCCAACACAGTCATATTAGGGTCTTCTGTAGATGGTAATGAACTAAATAGATTCCATAAAACTTCAAAATAATGTCCCATTTCACGTCCGCCACGTGCTACATAACCTGCATTCTGGCGAACTGCACCATCTAAAGATCCACCAGGAATATCTAATTGTTCTAAAAACGTGATCTTGCTGCCATCCATGTGAGCATCACGAATTAAAAAACAGCCAGCAGCCAATGCTCCAATTCCTGTCCCAATTAAATAAGCTTTTTTCTCTTCAATTCCTTTAGGCTTTCTTGCATTTACTAAAGAATGATAACTTCCATTTGTAAGTTTAAGTCTATCGTCATATGTTTTTAATTTCATTGTATCTCCCTCTTTCTTAATTTTTTTGATATTCTTCTAATCCTATTATTAATTTGCAGTTCTTCTCTGTTCACTCTATTAGCATGCCAATATGGTGTAATAAATAATAAGTCCTCCTTTTAATTTTTGAATACTTATTATTTATAAAGTTTGTATAAATCTATAATATAGCTTTTTTATATCTTTTTCATTAGATAAACAAACTGCAGTGTTCGAATTTCGAACACTGCAGTTTGTTTGTCTAGTTTTTAGGCATTAAAGTTAAAATGTCTGATGCGGAAGGATTCTCCTATTGTTTTTTACTAGACATCATTTAAACCAGCACTTCGTTTAAGAGATAACTCTATGTTTCCATCGAAGAGATACCCGATTCGTCTGATTATAGTATCAGGGTCTCCCTTCATTCCAGAAGCGATCCAGTGTAATACCATTTCAGTGAGGGCACACTGATAAAAAGAAGCAATCAGTTTTCTATCTTCTAAAGAAGCTGAGATACCATCGCTTACTTTTTCAATATATCGCATCATGACATTCCCTGATACATTATATATATAATTCACTAATTCTTCTCTCTGCATAGAATTATATACATGATAAACAGCCGCTCTGTTTTCTAAAGCAAATTTAGCAGCCACAATAAAGCTCTCCTCCCAGGAGAGTGTATCATTATATTCATTAATGACTGTCTGAAGCTCTGTTTGGAATATCTCTGACAGAAGTGCATATACATCCGTGTAGTAGTAATAAAAAGTATTTCTATTGATCTCACATGCTATAGCAATATCCTTAACTGTGATTTTATTAAGTGGACTCTCATTCAGCATCTTTATGAATTCTTCTCGAATCATTTTTTTAGTATATTGCTGTGCCAAGTCGCCACCTCCTTAACCCTTTATCTGTATTAAAAATTATAACACATAGTAGGCTGTTTGCAAATAATCTATGATCATATGATCTATTATACTTCCCAACTTGTGTTTCTTTAAATATACGAATAGGAAGTTAAGAACAAATACTCTTAACTTACCATTTGTTTTACTGTTATTTCATGAATAGATGTATTATTCAGTGTCATTTTTCCTCCTCCCTTCTGTGCAAGGAATTGACAAATTTACAGTGCTAGAATATAATTGAACAATCAAATACTTGTTTAATTTGAAAGGTGGTATCTGTATGGATAAAAAATGCTTACCTCATAACCATGGTCAAAATGTTGAAAAGATCCTTGACAAAATGCCCGATGAAAATTATTTTTCAGATGCATCTGCTGTTTTTCAACAACTTTGCGATGGCACAAGACTTCGAATTTTGTGGCTTTTATGTCATTGTGAAGAATGTGGTATCAATATTGCAGCAGCCATTGGTATGAGTACTGCGGCGGTATCTCATCACTTAAAGTCCTTAAAGCTTAGTGGTCTCATTTCCAGCAGACGTGACGGCAAGGAAGTTTACTACACATTAGCTGATACGGAGACCGCTCATCTTACCCATCAAATGATAGATAACTTTTTTCAAATGACCTGCCCAAACAAGGGAATTATCGACTATAAAGACTGTTAAATGAAAACGTGCTATTCACGTCTGATTGTGAATAGCACGTTTAAAATACTAGGATAAGCTGCTGTTTCATAAGGAAAAATAATACTATATCTATCTCTCGTCATTACTTTACGAATGACTATATTTTTTTACATTCAATGCGCGGACAGCGTTTAGTATGGCAATAATTGAAACACCCACATCTGCAAATACTGCTCCCCACATATTAGCAAGGCCAAAGGCTCCAAGCACCAATACTACTAACTTTACAAACAACGCGAAAATAATATTCTGTTTTACAATGCGTAGAGTTTTTCTACTTATTTTCATTGCTGTAGCAATCTTTGAAGGTTCGTCTGTCATTATTACAACATCTGCGGCTTCAATGGCTGCATCAGAGCCAAGACCCCCCATGGCAATTCCCACATCAGCCCGTGCAAGAACGGGAGCATCATTGATACCATCACCGACAAAGGCCAACATTGCTTTCTCACCTTTTTGCTTCATCAGCTTCTCAAGCTGTGTTACTTTATCAGCAGGTAGCAGCTCCGTATATGCTTTATCTAATTTCAGCTGGGAGGCTACATTCTGCCCTACAGCTTCGGCATCACCTGTGAGCATAACCGTCTGTTTGACTCCTGCTTCTTTAAGCTCACGGATAGCCTTAGGTGAATCTGCCTTTATTTCATCAGCAATAAGGATATATCCAGCATATGCGCCATCAATGGCAATGTGAACAACAGTACCAACAGAAGATGACTCTTCATATGAGATATCTTTCAGTTTCATAAGCCTTGCATTACCTGCAAGCACTTCCTTGTCATCAATTGTAGCCTTCACACCGTGACCAGCAATTTCTTCAATATCTTTTATCAATGAAGAATCCACAGTTTTGCCATAGGCTTTCTTGATACTTGCGGCAATGGGGTGACTAGAATAATCTTCTGCATGAGCTGCAACTTCTATTAGTTCCTCTTTACTCATGTTAAGAGCATGAACCTCACTTACAACAAAATTTCCTTTTGTAAGTGTACCTGTTTTATCAAATACAACGATTTCAGTGTCAGCAAGCAATTCCAAATAGTTGCTGCCTTTTACTAAAACGCCGCATTTAGATGCGCCTCCAATTCCTCCAAAGAAGCTGAGAGGTACTGAGATAACCAGTGCACATGGACATGAAATTACAAGGAATGTAAGTGCACGTTCAATCCAAATTACAAATGATTGCCCAGTAACAAGTGGCGGTATAATTGCAAGTGCTATAGCAGCAAAAACTACAACCGGTGTATAATAACGGGCAAAACGGGTAATAAAGTTTTCACTTTTACTCTTCTTATCTGAAGCATTTTCCACCAGCTCCAAAATTTTTGAAACAGTAGACTCTCCAAACTCTTTTGAAACTTCGATGGTTAGCTTACCAGTCTGATTGATACATCCGCTGATAACCTCATCACCAGTATTCACATCACGTGGAATAGACTCTCCGGTAAGGGCTGAAGTGTCCAGAGTAGAGCGACCATCTGTAACAACTCCGTCCAGTGGTATACGTTCTCCCGGTATAACCACAATCGTATCCCCAATAACTACCTCTTCTGGATCGACTTGAACCAACTCTCCATCTCGCAAGACATTTGCATAGTCAGGACGGATATCCATCAGGTCGGCAATAGATTGGCGTGATCTGGAAACTGCATAAGATTGGAACAGCTCTCCTACTTGGTAAAACAACATTACTGCAACGCCTTCTCCGTACTCTCTAAGACAAAATGCCCCAATTGTGGCAACACTCATCAGGAAGTTTTCATCAAAAACCTGTCCCTTGCTGATATTTCGTAGTGCTTTCCTCACAATTTCGCCTCCGATGATAATGTAGGCGATTAGAAAAGCTGGAAATTCAATATAATCCATAATAGGTGATTGTAGGAAACTCCAGCCGAGAGCTTCTCTATTATGAATCGGCATAGCTAAAAAAAAGATTGCTCCCGCAATTAAAATTCGTATCAGAAGCCTTTTTTCTTTCTTAGTCATAAACGTAATCCCCCTTTTCTGTTAAAACGGCAGCGACTTAGTATATATAGCGCTGCCGTTTCTATATTTAGTCTAAAAATACAAGATCTGCCTCGATTTTATTCGCAGTCTTTTTTGCCTGAGCTAAAACCTCGTCAAACTTGTCATCTGGGGCCTCTAATATCATTTTCTGTCCCATGAAGTTTACTTTGACACTGGTCACACCCTCAATTTTTGAAATGGCATTTTCAATTTTAGAAGCGCAATTAGCGCAGTCTAGATCTTGTAACTTAATTGTTTTTTTCATAATATATGCTCCTCCCACTATCTATTTAATTTGAACGATAAAACAATCAAACAATTGTTTTATCGTTATGTGTTTAGTATATTCATTTATCAGTAAGATGTCAACAGATGTAATAAAAGAAAACCAATAGGGCTAAAACTTTGTCTATTTGGAACAAAATGTAAAGTAATACATAGCTTCCTATGATATAATTATGTTGTTAATACCCTAGAAAAAATATAAATGACAGTAATAACAGTCCATAAGTTGAATCGATATTTTACGATTAGAATATATAAAGGCAGGTAATCAAATGACATTAAATACAATTTTACATTTTGATGAAGGAATTCTTTTAGAAAAAAGCCACGACCATGCTACTTACAAACTCAAGCTTGAAGATGGAGATGGTACTGTATCGGTATATCCCATATTTCCGGGTATTGAGGTTGCAAAGGTTGACATATCTTCTTATCAGTACTCACCAGGCATAGTAAAATCAAAGAATGCCATAGAAATCAATCATTGCTGGGCAGGACGGGTTGAATGCCGAATGAAGGATGGTTGCTTACAATACGTTGGTGAGGGCGATATCTTTCTCAGGCACCCTCAAAACCATTGGGACAGCATTGAGCTTCCCCTAGGGTATTATCAAGGGCTTGTGATCACTATCGATCTAGATGCAGCACCAGTTCAATGGGAAAACCTCCTTCCCGGTATGCCCAACAATATCTGCAGAACACTAGAACGTTTTTTTCTTCATGACGAGTGTTTTATGATACAATCCAAGGAGCAAATCAAGCACATTTTTTCAGGTATGTATTCTGTTCCGGAAGCAATCAGAGGGGCCTATTACCGGCTGAAGATAATGGAACTGCTACTCTACCTTTACTATTTTGATCCTGCAAGCGAAAAGCAAGTACGCATTTATGCAAGGCAGCAAGTTGATATTGTAAAACAAATTCAAAAGCGTATTACTGAGCAGCTCTCCTATCGTTTTACCATTGAAGAGCTGGCCAGGGAATATTGCATCAGTGCTACTGCTCTAAAAAAGCATTTCAAAGATTTATATGGTCAATCCCTTGCGGCTTTTATGAAGGAATATCGAATACGAAAGGCAGCAGTACTGCTTTATGAAACGGAACAGAGCATCGCTGATATTTCTATCTCTGTCGGTTATGAGAGTCAGAGTAAATTCACTGTTGCTTTCAAAGACTTAATGAAAGTCACTCCATTGGAATACAGAAAAATTCACAGATTAATGGGAAGCCAATAATATTTATTATTAGCTTCCCATTTCTATATCGTCCATTGCTATTTTCATCTTTCCACTAAACAAAGCCATATGCTAGATGTGTATTAACTACAATACAGATTATACTACTCTTACATACTCCATTATTTTTTCTCTACAGGAATCCATATTTCACAAAAACAATCAGAATTATTATTTTCTGGATATAATTCAAAATCTGTATCATCCAACATATTGTAATCTGAACTGGGTAAGAATTCTTTAAATATTCTATCCCACGTTTCTCCTATACATCCTTCATCATCCCCGATACATTCAAATACTACCCACAAGGTTGGTTTCACATGCCATAATTTATATCCTTCTGGAATTTTCTCACCATCATATTTCATAGCTATACCATAATCAAAATGGGTGCTTTCTTTCGATATAGGAGCACATACTCCATAAACATCATGCTCTATAGTATGTCTGGTCAGCACATCAAATACTCCGTTCTCTCCACATTGTTTCCAAAAATCTGGTATCTCCGTATTACCTTCTTCTGAAATAGATTCATTTCTAAATGCGTTGACTTTAGCCAATAGTTTAAACTCTTCTTTTTCTACGATTTTGTATTTCATAACCGTTCCACCTTCCAATTTAATTTTCATTACGAGGCGATTAAATGATTTTAACTGCATTCCAGAACGTTTTGCCACGATGGGCGTTATTCCATGAAATCTTGAAAAAGCTTTAGTAAAACTTTCAGGAGAATCATATCCATATTTCATTGCAATATCAATTACTTTCTTATCTGACATTATCAATTCTTGACCTGCCATTGAAAGTTTTCGATTTCGAATATATTCATTCGCTGTTATTCCAGTAATCATACTAAAGATTCTATGAAAATGATAATTTGACATATATACCTGCCTCGACACATCTTCATAATTAATATTTTCTAGAATATGTTCTTCCATATACTCTATTGCCTTTTGTATACTTTGAATACAGTCCATCTATTATCACCTCCTATTTACATTGTAAGGTTATTCTTAAAATATTTCCTATCCAAGTTTGCTCATCTTTGTCTGAAGGCTATTTTTATATAACATTTATTACACATTTATCTACTATCACTTTAGCTACTGAATAAGTTTTTAAAAAGTAAATAATTATGATATAGGCAACATTGTTATTATAATTTTATAGTATACTCCAATATTTCTCAACACGGAATTGTGTTATTTGCCAATTTTATCAATCATGGCTAAATTACTATGCCACTATCTAAGTAATATTTAGGCGATTGATCCTATTGGCGGCTATAATAAATAATAAAACTGAGAGAATTAATACCCTTGTTAGGGGAACCATAGTATCTACTAAACTTCCTCCATTTTGTAATGTTTCAATAGCTGAGATAATCCATCTTTGCGGGAAAAGTGCTCCTATTGTCTGCATTATTTTAGGCATGGCATCATACGGAAATAAAGCTCCAGATAATATGGAACTGGGAAGTAAAACTAAAACCGAAAAGTTCCAAACATGATTTTCATCATTGGTAAATGCAGATAAAACCAAACCGAAAGCAATAGTGAAGATTGCTAATACAGAAAAAACAACTATTAAATTGAAAGGATTTTTCATTGCAAAATCAAATTGGAATATCTTTGATGTAATAAAGTAAACAAAAATAAATAAGACTAAATTGATAAAAAACACACTGCCACGTCCAAATAGATAGGCGGACATTTTTGTTTTGCTCATATAAATTCTATTTAAAATCCCATTCCTTTTTTCTGCAATAATTAATCCAGCAAGTAGTGAGCAGGAACCAATCATTTTAAAAATCACCATACCTAAGGCATTATTTATAGGCACTCCCTTTTTTGGTACTTCATTTTTTAGTATTTCAAAATCATGAACACGATTAGCCAATTTAGCATTTATATTGTTATTTAATATAGTTTCCATGTAATCGGCTAATTTAGAATCCTTTGCCTTTATTATTTCAATGAGCTTATCTTTTGTTAAATCTATACTTTCTGTATTGTTTTTAATTACAACGGCAAATTCAATTTTATTATTAATAATACTTTGATTCACTTCATCTAAATCCATAGAAATTGTATGAAACAAATCCGTATTATCAAGAGTATGTTCCACCATAGACCCTATTTCGCTATGATCTTGATCAATTATTGCAATATTAACCTTTGATTGAAAAGAAAGGATAAAAGAGAAAACTAAGAGCATAATAACAGGAGCAACTACGATTGTTGAAATATACTCCTTATTCCTTACGAAAATCATCCAAGTATTTTTAAAAATATTATACATAAATGGTTACCCCCTTCCTTTGTTCTTCCCTCTTTTTTAATAAGTAAATAATCCAAAGAGAAAGAGTGATGATAAGACACATAGCTAAAGATACGAAAAAGTTATTGGTAAGCATACCGCTTGATAAATCCAATGCGGAATTTGTTACCCAATATAATGGACTTATTTTACTCAATATAGATACTATTTTTATGGATTCTAAGTATGATAAAGGAGTAAGACCTCCACCCATAAGAACTAATATAATAGAAATCATTAAAATATTGTCATTTAAGGCTGTTCTCTGCTTTGTAAATAAACCTATTACTCCACCTAAGGTAGAACTAAATAAAGCCAAGACTAGGTAAAGTCCAAAAATAAATAGAAAGTACTTTCCCCAATGAACATCTAATAAAATAGTAGACATAAAGTAAACAAGCATGATTTGAATTGCAGCAATTGTAGTACCAAATAAAACTTTGCTTAACATCAGTTTATTTATGCCTATTTTAGAAATATAAATTCTCTCAAAAGCTTTAGTTTCTTTTTCACTGAATACACTCTGTCCAACGATCAAAGCAATATACATTATAATTAAACCTAATTCTGCAAAAGTAAAATAAGTATAGGAATCAAGGGTTGTTTTTTCTACTTCTTTAGATGTAATATAACCTTCAGAAGATATACTTATATTTCCTAGCAAATTTTCGTAAGAAGCTCTTATTAATTTACTCGTACTTGTTTCATTATAAGGGGAGCGATAATAATAGAAACCATTGTTAGATAGCTTAATAAGTGCTATGGCCTTATGTTTATCCACCTTCTCACAACCATTTTCATAATCACTTACTTTTTCAAAGGTTACATTAAATTTGTCTTCTACTGCTACTTGAAACTGTTGAAATTCTCTATCATATTTTGAATGATAATTATCTTCTAAGTAATAGAGAATACTTTCTTCGGATTTTGTCTCCATTTTTATTCCTGTTACTCCTATTATGTTAGACATGGCATATCCCATAATCAGAATAAGAATCATTGGGACTACTAACATAAATACAATATTAAATGGTTTTCTAAAGAATTGTTTTAATTCCTTGATATACATATGTCTTATCATCAATCTCTAAGCTCCTTTCCTGTTAAAGATAAAAAGATTTCTTCAAGGGTAGGAACTGTATGTTCAATACTAATTATAGAGATATGGAATTGCTTTAGTATATTAAAAACAGTATCATAGTCATTCATATCTTGCCTACAATAGATATTCAAGCGTTGGTTTTTCATATTTACCTCTGTTACCCCTGTTATGTTCAATAGGCTCTCTCTTACTTTTGCAAAATCTAGGGTTTCTGATTGAAATGATACCGTCAGTATTCTGCTATTTTTATACAATGCTTTTATCTCATCTGTAGCTCCAGATAAAATAATTTGTCCATGATCTATGATTAAGAGCTTGTTGCAAATTTCTTCGACTTCTTCCATGTAATGTGAAGTATAAATTACGGTTGTTCCCTGATTTTGAAGTTTTTTAATACTTTCTAAAATAAAATTTCTTGATTGTGGATCGATTCCTACAGTGGGTTCGTCCATAATAATTAACTTAGGCTTATGAGTAATTGCACAAGCAATATTGAGTCTTCTTTTCATTCCTCCAGAGAAGTGCTTTGCTTTTTTATCTTTTTGTTCATGTAACCCAACGGAAGTAAGTGACTCATTAACTTGCTTTTTTAAATTTTCCCCATTTAAACCATATAGAGAAGCAAAGAACGTTACATTTTCCCTAGCAGATAAGTCAGGATAAATTGCTAAATCTTGAGGTACTAATCCTAAGTGAAAACGCCAATTTTTAAAACTTTTATTTTCCTCAAACAAAATCTCTCCTTTATCAGGTATTAGTAATCCCGAAATCATTTGAATGGTGGTACTTTTACCAGCACCATTTGGTCCAACTAATCCTAAAATATCACCTTTTTTTACTTCAAAACTCACATTATCTACAGCAGTAATATCTTCGTATCTTTTGGTTAAATTTTTTACGCTTACTATATTCATATAATTCTCCTTTCAGCACCCTCCAGTTAGATATGGCTAACCTGAAAGTACACTTACTTTTATTTAAATATAGACAAAGATTAGATATGACACGCTTGTGCCACATTTATAAATTTAGTATAATATTACTGAGTGTATAAGACAATAGATTTCCAAGAAGTGATACATAATATTGATTTTGTGCCATTAATATATAGGAGTGATATTTTATGAAAACGTCGGAAGTAAATCAAACAAAAGACTGGATAGTTGAAGCTACTTTTAAGTTATTAGATAGAAAGGATTATCAAGATATAACAATTTCTCAAATTGTTAATAAAGCAGGTATTGGTCGAAGAACTTTCTATCGTTACTTTAAATCAAAGAATGATATTTTCAATTATGTTGGTCTAAATTTAGTAAATGATTTTGCACAGACAATCTTAAATGATAAAGCAGATTCATTATTTACTATTTCAACCTCCTACTTTAATTTTTGGGAAAACCATATAGATACATTACTTTTAATGAAAAAAGCTCATCTTCTATATTTTATTGAAGATAATCTATTTGAAATTATTTATAAAGTAGCAATTAAAATAGGGCATATTGAAGAACAAGATGTAGATGAAAATTTCATGGATAGATACAAATACGAATTTGAGTTTAAACTTGCTGGCTTCTGGAAACTGACTTTACTTTGGTGTACAGATATGCCTAGAAAGACTCCAGAAGAAATGGCTAAAATCATCCTTTCTATACTAAAATAAAGATTATTAACTTTCAAGAGAGCAACAGCAAAGAGTAGAAATTGGTATGCTCTAGCTTCAGATCCAAATATATTACTTTTAGACGAGTACTCTTAGAATTGTATATTGATATTTTATATGATAATATTAAGCAAAAGAATATACTAGGAGTTGAAAATATGAACGAATATAATTTTGACAAAATAGTAAATAGAAAAGGAAGTAATTGTTTTAAATGGGATCAATTAAAAGAAATATATGGAGATGATGATCTCATCCCTCTTTGGATCGCTGACATGGATTATGAGATAGCACCTGAAATTGTAGAAGCAATTAAACAGAGAATAGAACATCAAATTTATGGGTATACATTTATTCCAGATTCTTATTATGATGCTGCAATTAATTGGTTCCAAAAGAGATTTCAATGGACAGTGAAAAAAGAATGGTTTGAATTTGCACCAGGAGTTGTTCCAGGACTTAATATAATCATTGGTGCTTATACAAAACCTGGAGATGATATTATTATACAAACACCTGTATTTCCTCCTTTTGCAAAACTGATTAAAGATAATGGTTGTAGTGTTATAGAAAATCCTCTTCAAAAAAATGGAGATCGTTATGAAATGGACTTTGAAAATCTTGAAAAAATCATAACACCAAGAACAAGGTTAATGATTCTTTGTAGTCCTCATAATCCAGTTGGAAGGGTTTGGACAGAAGAAGAGCTGAACAAATTAGGTGAAATATGTATTAAACATAATATTTTAATAGTATCTGATGAAATTCATGCAGACATTGTATACAAGCCAAATACTCATACTGTATTTTCTAGTATAAACGAAGAGTTTGCTCAAAACTCTATTATATGCACTGCACCAAATAAAACATTTAACATTGCAGGCTTTAAAACAGCAAATATTATTATTCCAAATGAAAAACTACGTAAAGAGTATCAAATTCAAGCAGATAAACTTTGTATTCAAGCTGGTTCAATTCCAGGAGATATTGCACAGGAAGCAGCATATTCAAAAGGTGAAAGTTGGTATCAAGATTTAATGGAATACTTGACAAACAACTTAGAGTTTACAATGAACTTTTTTGAAAAAAGAATTCCAAAGATAAAAGTTATTCCACCAGAAGGAACTTATCTTTTATGGTTAGATTGTGAAGAGCTCAATATAAATGAATATCAACTAAGCAACTTCTTTATCAAAGAATGTAAAATATTATTAAATGGAGGTATTATGTTTGGTAAAGAAGGCAAGTTATTTCAACGTATGAATATAGCCACTAGTAGAAAGGTATTACAAGAGGCACTAGAAAGAATAGAAAAAGCAGTTAATAAACTATAAACCAATTGGACTATCATAATAGTTCCCAAAACTTATGGATAATATATAAGTTTTGGGAACTATATCATCAACTACATACCTTCTCTATCTTATTTGCAGCTGCAATGGCTCCTCCTGCTTGCTGTAAGGTTTTTGAAATTATTTCTGCATTTCTTTTATAGGATATGTCATTCAGCATTTCTAAAACGATTTCCCTAATACTATTCGGAGTACATGAATTTAATCTTTTTCCAGCATTTAATTCTGTTACTCGATTTGCCACCATAACTTGTTCACTATGCAATGGGAACAAAATAGATGGAACGCCAAAATATAAACTTTCACTTATACTATTCATTCCACAGTGAGTAATAAACAAATCCGTCTGCTGTAAAACTTTTAATTGTTCAACTTTAGGATAAACTTTAAAATGGTCTGGCAATTTACCAAAACTAGAAATATCTGTCTTGTCTCCAACAGACATAATAACTTGACAGCCAACATCAGATAATGCCTGAATACAATTTTGATAAAAATTTTTGTTTTGGTTTAGCACTGTCCCTAACGAAATATAAATCAGCGGATATTTCTTTTCAGTTTCTTTAATTTCTCGAATTTGAAAAGAAGGTCCTACAAAGGCATACTTCTCTGAAAATGTTTCTACCATAGGCTGAAATTCTTTAGACGTATAGACAATTGTGTCTGTATCATTGTCATTCTGAATAATACTTATAATATTTTTTACCTTATATCCTTTTTCCTGAAGTAGCTTTATTTTTCTATTGATTCTTGGAATGCCCATAAACATACGGAACATTTCTTTTGGACTTTGCTTCATTAGTTTTGCAGTGTATTTATTCATTGCAAAGGTCGTAGTAGAGCAGATATAGGGTATATCTAATTTTATTGCAAATAATTTTCCCCATATACATATGGAATCCGATACGATACAGTCTGGATTAAATTCTTTAAGTTCTCTACATACCTTTTCATCTAAACTGATTGTGGTATCTGCTGTCATCTCAATAAGGGATGCGAAATCCTTTCCAACTTTCTCTTCTATATCTGGAGTAAATTCTGGTAAGTACTCATCACATGGTATAAATTTTGCCCCTACATTTTCAATCTTCTCCTGAAACTCATAAAACGAATAATACCAAACTTCATGACCACGTTTTACCAATTCTTCCACTACTGCTATGGTAGGATTAGTATGTCCATAAGCTGGAATATTGAAAAATACTATTTTACTCATTTTCTTTTTCTCCAAACCCAGTTAATTTTCTTATTTCTTTAGCAAAAATAAGCGAATCTTCTTCTGATTCCGATGGATAAATTTCCTGTGATTTACCTGCAAAAATTGCATCAGCAATCTTAGAAAACACATCATACCGTTCAATTGCAATACCTTTTTGAGCATCTGCAAGTAAAATTAGAGTATCTCCTGGAGAGATATTAAACATATCTCTAACTTCCTTTGGAATGACAATCTGTCCCTTTGAACCTACCTTCACAGAGCCCATATATTTATCTTCCGGATTTTTATTATTCATAGTACACTTCCTTTCAGTATTACTTTTCATACTTGTTATACTAATTATATTCTTGTATTGAATTTTTGTCAATGTAATAAAAAAAGAGTTTAAGTCTATTTGGTCTTTTAAGTTGACCTAGAAACTTAATCTCTTTTTATTTCTATACCATTATCTAGACATAGATGACTGTGTTATTATATTATTCTTTGAATTCCACAACATATAATCTATAGGTAATGTTAATATTTCTGCAAATGGTACTGATACCCATATACCATTATCTCCTAAAAATTTAGGTAATACTAGCAATAATGGAAGCAATAAAATTAATGACCTACATAGAGATATTGCTACAGACTCCTTCCAATGTCCTATGGATTGCATATACGATGCTAAAAGAATGTTTATACCGGATACAAATAAAGCTGGGAAATAGTAAATGGTTGCAGTGGTAGCAGCTTTAACGAGCTCAATATCATTATCGGCAAATATAGACACTGGAACTTCTGCATATTTAAACAATAGTAAATATGCTATTATTCCTATGGCTACTGATATACGCAAACTGATTTTTAAAATTGCTTTCATATTATTATCTTCATTGGCTCCATGGTAAAAGCTTATTAATGGCTGTGAACCTTCTGCCATACCTAAAAATAATGATAAAATTATTAAAGCTATATATCCTACTATACCGAATGCGGCAAATCCTAAAGCTCCCATGTGTATTCCAATTGCAATATTAACACATAATGTTGTTATACCCAAAGCAAATTCCATAGCAAATGATGGTATACCCTTTAATAACATATCAGAAATGATTTTAAAATCCATTTTTACTTTTTCAAAATATAGATTACCTTTTTTTGATATAAAATGTGGCAGCATTATTATCATACTGAATACAGGACCCAAACCAGTAGCTAATGCAGCTCCACCTATTCCCATTTTTAAAGGTCCCATGAAATACCAGTCAAGAAATACATTTGATAATGCTCCAACAATCTGAGCAAACATTGCAAGCTTCGGTTGTGAATCATTTCTTAGCCATGTACACATAGCATAACTAAACATGAAAGCAGGGCTAAATGCAAAGAAATATTTCATATATTCAACTACCAAATCCATTATATCAGGAGTGGCCCCTAGCATCTTTGCAATAGGACGTATAAATATCAATGCACCTACTGCTATTAATATAGACACTATAGCTAATAGTCTAACGGATATATTAAAAATACCTCTTGCTTCTTTATATTCTCCTTTACCATTTTTACTAGAAATCAGTACACCTGCTCCTACTGATATAAGCATACTTAAAGCTAACAATATTTCTACAACAGGAACACCAACAGTTACTGCCGCCAATGGTTCTCTTCCAAGCATCCTTGCCACGAAAAGACCATCAACAACAATATATAGGGAATTAAATAGAAGCCCTGCTATTCCAGGTACAATATAGGACAGTAATAACCTAAACATGTTCTTTGATTGATTTTTAACTGCTACTTCATTATTTTTCATACTTTCTCCTCCTCTTAGAATATAAATAAAAAAAGTAGACCTGACGCAACCTCAGGCCTACCGATGCGATTCTTTTATCTCTTTATAGATGTATTATTCTCCGGCGAGAATAATACTATGAGATCTATTCATTTGCCTTGTATAATATCAAAATGAAATTTCTTTGTCAAGCTATTTACAATAATAAATTCTTATTGTCTATTTGTTTGTATTAGTAAATACTATACCATACTTAATTTTTTAATGGATTCTTTTTCATCAGATAAGAAAAATATATCCTTTCCTTTATTACATTCATAAATAAAATCCCTCAAGCTCTTACTTGTATATTCAGAAAAGTCTCCTACAATAGCCATTTTCACTTGATAAGTAACAAATTTTTGTAATATTTCACCAGCAATTTTTGTACTTAAATTAAAAAAATCTTCACATATTGCCGATTTGTTCAAAACTATACGATTACAGTTAGTTTTATACTGTATCGTCATCATAAAATCCAATGCTGACTGAACATCTGTTATCAATATATCCTTACTATTTACAATAGCAATGTCTATATTATTCTCTTTTATAGTATTTATTTTCATAACTGTCCTCCATCTAAATAAATAATTCTTATGCACTATAATATAAATAATCCTTGCTTCGTCTTAATCTAATTATATACATTATATTATTCATCTATCAACCTATCAATATATAAAGCAGTAAAACCCTCAAATACTTATTTATTTGAAGTTATTATAATACAATATATAAATTATAGTGGATATATTTTATATAATCAATTTAATTTGCTTTATTTACATCTATGTAAATGGCATGCTCTTACAAAATAGGATAGAATTAAACAAATCAATCTTAATCAAGTTTAATAAAATATTTCTGCCATTTTTCTGACGGCAAAAAATAGAACCTTAGTGTTTCTTTTCTATTACCTTTTTATAAAAATAATATATCATACCTAATCAAGCAAGTATTTTGAGGTATTAGCCCTGGTTGTTTTTAAAACAATTCATGTAGATTCCCAATATAATTCTATTTTCACTATACATAACAAATACATTATCCAAAAAGCATTGGATTTAATAATCACTTAATAAATTTATCTATAGCAGCATTTAATTTTTCCAATGGCTCATTATCATTATTTTCAATAGCTTCTACAATACAGTGATTTATATGATCTTGCAAAATTAGCTTTCCAGTATTATTAAGCGCTGCCTTAACTGCCGCTATTTGTATAAGTATTTCACTACATTCTTTTCCTTCTTCTATCATTCTTTTTACTGCTTCTGCATGTCCAATGATTCTTGACATTCTATTAATAATTTGTTTACTATGAGGATGATTATGTTCATTCATATTAATATCACTCCTTTATATAAAATTGCATTATTCTATTTTTATTTCTTTCCATTTATCCTTCATAAATCGAATCATTAAAATAATTCCTCTGACTATTATATCTATAGAAATTGCCAACCATACACCAACTAATCCTAAGTTTAATCTTATTCCTAATAGATATACTCCCAATACTCGTACTCCCCATATCCCAATAAAAGTTGAGTACATTGGAAATCTGGTATCTCCTGCTCCCTGGAGTGCTGAAGTGATTACTAGGGTTATACATAGGAATGGCTGAACTAATGCTATAATTCTTAGTACTTTAACAACTAGATCAATTACTTCTGGATCTTCACTAAATATTCCTGCGAGAAATGGAGCAAATATATAGAAAATAGCACCTACTACTACCATAAACCCTGTTGCAAGAAAATAAGACATCAATCCAATTTTTTTAGCTTCATCATTTTTTTTTGCACCAAGGCTTTGTCCAACAAGGGTAGCCGCTGCTACTCCGAAACCCATTCCTGGTAAGTAAGAAAATGTTTCTATGGTTCCTGCTATATTATGAGCTGCATATGCTTCAGTACCAATTTTTATTATCATACCTCCATATACAAGCTGTCCAAATCTCATAATGAGTTTTTCAATCGCAGCTGGTAACCCTATTTTAGTAATGGATTTTAAAATATCTTTGTCAATATACCATTTCTCTAATATATTAATATGTATTTTAGTTTTATCGTTATTTATTTTTTTTAGCAAAAGAATAACTCCAACTATTCTAGAGATTGTTGTTGCTATACCTGCTCCTAAAATGCCAAGTCCGTTAAAATTAAATATACCAAATATTAATATATAATCAAGTACTATATTAATAATATTGGCTACAATTGCTATTTTCATAGGGGTTTTAGTATCTCCCGCACCCCGTAGACTACTAGATAAAATCATCATAAGACATAAGAAAACTGATGGAATTGCTACAGAGAAAAAATAAGGTAAGGCATATTGAATTACTCTTTCTTCTGCACCTAAAATAAGTAATATATCTCTAGAAAAAATGAAGTTTATTATTCCAAATATTGTACCTATACCTAAAGCCATTATGATAGATTGTCTTACTGCATTATTAGCATTTTCAATATTATTAGCACCTATATTCCTAGATACAATGGCAGTAGTCCCCACTCCTAGTGCGAGAAAGAAGGCGATATAAATATTCATAATCAGATTTGTAACCCCAACACCAGCTATAGCTTCTGTACCGATTTTTCCAATAAAATATGTATCCACAACGCCAATAAGAACCTGCAAGATATTTTCAATCATTGCCGGTAAAGCTAAAGCTATTATAATGATAATACTTTCTTTATCAAATCTTTTTAAAAAAGTTGACTTATTTTTCATATCGTATCTTCCCCTTAATATTCATATCCCCCTATGGGGGATATGAATATTATATTCTTTCTCTTATTTAAATACAACCATAATTAATAGAAAGAATATAATATTAGATTATTAATTCCCGAGAAATAAAACAAGACCCTAGATTACTAGAGCCTTATCATATCTATATAATATTGTTATAAATTTTTCTAATGTAATAGGTTCCTTAGATTAGTTCCATCAGTAAGATTATTTTTAATTCCCCACTCCATAGCCCCTACTGCCATGAGCTACAATCTAATTCTTTAGTTTTCTCAATATATTTCACTCCCAAATAATTCAATATCCCTTTTGCTACAACTAAGGCTAATTCATCTTGCTTATCTTTTAATATCTTAGAATCATCTACATTAGTAATAAAAGCTAATTCTACTAAAAATGTTTAGATTTTTTGTGTAAAATCCATATTGAATGTGAATAAATATCCATATCGATATTTCCTTCTGTCCCATTTATACCGCGATTAAAAATATCTTCTATATTTGTTAATGTCATAATCGCTTCCATACTCAAGCAATCTTCAAAACTTAATAAATCCTTTATGACTCCACTAACTTTATTAGCCAAAAAATCAATGAATTAAAACCAATTTTTAAATTCCATCACACCTATAGTAGAAACAAATAATACAGGATCATGGGGATTTTAACTCTTCTTCTTTTAATATATTAACCTTTCCCTATTAGCGTTACTCCATATTATAGATCCATTTACAATGACATTTAATAATTCTAATTGCAAATCAAATATATAATTAACTTTATTGATCATATACCTATATACGGATATCTTTTCCCTTTCTTTAGGTACATGAATTGTTATTATATAAAATATAAATTATATGTCTTATGATTTCAAAATTCCCGTTTAGATTCCAAAGTGAATGATATATTTATTTTTTCTTTTGGCTTGCTCAAATAATTAATTAGCATTCAATTTAATGTTTATCATAATGAAGGCCACACTGTAGAAGCTCTAAAAAATATATTGTTAGAACTAAAAAAGAGGTTATAAATTTGTTACTGTATCTGAACTAATTAAATTATCTAATGAATAACTAGGGTATTTATTACCCTAGTTATATCCTGAAACGATCTTCTAGTTTGTCAAGTTCATCATCTAATACTTCATATGTTTCTTTAATTTTTTTATTATCTTTTGCATCTATCGCATCTGATATATTTGTCATAATATCAGAAACTCTTTTAGTAATATTGGGGTCTATTTTGTCTGCTTCCATTTGAGCTTCGTTCCAAATTTTCATTGCTGATTTCAACTCTACCTTGGATTGTTCCCAGTCATCATGTTCTGCTGTAAATAATATTTGTTTCCCATATAATTCTATCTTTTCTATGTCAACTAAAAATTTTCTTTCATATAGCTTCATAAAGTCCGTAGATGTTATTGCTAATCTATTAGCAGCTAGTTTTGTTTCATACGTTTTCTTATCCTTCACTTCTTTCTTTAAATTATTTAAATCATCTATAAATTTATCTAGTTCACCTTTAGAAACCTTCTTCTCTTTAGCCATGGTCTCATATAAGGACCAATTTCTTTCTATAGAAGACAATTTTTCATTAATTTCTGTCCAATCTTCTTTAGTTGTATCTTCTACTATATCTTCTGCATCGTCTTTTATATCATCTAAAGAATCTGGAATGTTATTATCCATTTCTCTTCGTTCAGATTTATCTCCTACTTTTGGCGTAGTCTCACCTTTAACTTTGGATTCTTCTACTCTTGGTGTAGTCTCACTTCCAGCCTTTGATTTTTCTACTTTTTTCTCAGTTACTTTGCCATTTGTGTTACAACCTGCAATCACTAAAGATATACTCATAATCACCAAAATAAGCTTTATTAGCAATAATTTTCTGTTTCTCATTTAATATCTCCCCTCAGTCCTTTATTTTATATTTATATTACAATTACTTCTTGCAACATCTATTTTCTCCTATTATTTAAAAAAAATTCTTCAAATAGTAAAAAATATAAGCTTAATTTGATTTTACTATTCTATTTTCCTCTGCGCTCACTAGCAAAATTTAATTTCGTTCTAAATAATAAATATTTATTTCACCAAATTTAATTAAATTAATATAATAGTATTAGGCATTAGACATGCCTAATTGAATGCTTGCTACTCACTTCTTTTATTCTAATATACAAAGAGACCCTCTAATGAAGTGCACCCCAAAAGTTAGATAGTAATTTTAACTTTTGGAGGTGCATTTTTATATGACTATTTTTGGTCTACGATAAACTCTCCAATAAAAAAGACCAGGATTATTACTCCTGGTCCAATTGTTTCGTGGGTTTAATCTCTATTACATTAAACGATAGTACATAAAGGCACTCTAACTAGAACTAATTGATCAGTTGCATTTTCAACATTAAACACCAAGAATACATTTTGACCTACTACAAATGCACAAATAAGATTTACTTCCTGTCCTGGACCTGGAGTGGGAATTGTGGTAACTATTCGACAACGCATAACTCCTGCTGCTATTAGTGCTGCTGCTTGTGCTGCTGTTATTTCAAATATGATTACTTCTTCTCTTTCAAAACCCGCAGCTTCTATTTCTATTTCTATAAGCAAGAAAAATCTTCCGTCTATTTGTGCTACGCATGTTGCACCTATTCCAATTGGATCGTTGCATGTTGATGTTCTGCTAGCCACTTGTTCGTAATCCATTGTTTTCACCTTCCTTTTTTAATGTTAGAAAAGTTTATTTATGACTTTTCTAATATTATTATATGGTGGACTAGCACAAGTGTTACTATATATTAAAAAAAAATGGACATCTCTACCTAGTTATTTCTTAACCTTCCTTTGGTTTTCTTTAAGAATAGTTTCCATAATTCCAAATTCATGATTTGCCACTTTATTCTCCTTTACCAATATAAATAATTTGTATGTTAAATTTGGATTTAGCAAATTATTATTACATCTATCTCCATAAGACTGATTATTTAGAATCAAGCATTGTAGATGGAGTTAGTGTGTCTATAAAGATAATTCCATTATAAGCTTTATATGGTGCTATTTTCTGGGTATAAGCCTTTTCTGTTTTTGAAAAAGTATTAGAAAACATATCCCCAATAGAACTCATTGGCTGCTTTTCATTAAGATACCTTGCCAAATCCGAATCTGTATTTTCAACTTCCATCTTTAAATATAGTGAATCATTAGCCGCTTCATGTAATAACACAGCTAGACGGTTGTTACCGCTATTTTTCACTCTGTATTCTCTGCGTTCTCCCGTATTGTAATCAGAAGCTAAAAATGTGCTCTCATAAAATTCAGTTCCGATTGCAAAATATTCATCACCATATTTTTCTGCCAGAAGTTCTCCCATTATTTTTTCTGTTCCGACTGTAGCAGTTGTTTTCCCTATATGTCCATTATGCCCTGCTATAAAGATGCGATTATTACCATAAAATGTTTCTTCATATTCTAATATCCATTCTACATTATCTGCCATATATGAATCACGTTTCGTTCCATAATCACTGTCTGCCAATCGTAGTTCAGAATTTTGTCTAATACACTCTGCATACTGTTGCGCTAAAGCAAACTCCATTTCAGATGTTGCTGAAATAATAGTATCTCGCTGTTCTTCTAGATGGTTATTTAGTGTTTCTAATTCTGAAATAACAGTTTTTACTGTATCTTTATCTAGGTCATACATATTATCATCTGTAAATTTATTTAGTGTTGAAGCATATTGTTGATTTAGTTCTGATGCAGAGTTATTTAATATCTTCAACAGCTCTGATTTAGAATTATCATACCTTTGCATATCATAGCCATAGAAACGAATTTGCTCTGATTCCGGTTTATCTTCATTGAATGAACGCATCCATTCTATCAAATCAACCATTTCTTGTGTACGATAAATAGCAAATCCAATTTCTGAAGCTGCTTGCTCTGCTGTTCCCTTGCCTCCTTGGATATAATCGTTGACTTTACGGCAGCCTCCCATATCTCCTTCCAGTGCGAAGACACAAATATTTTGTTGCTCTACTAGTTGCTTAAAGACCCTTAGTTTCAATTGGGTAAATTCCTTATTTCCATGGGTAGCTTCACCTAATGCAATTATTATTTTTTGAGGATAAGAAACCTCATCTATTTGTTGAACCATTGGAATAACTTCTTTTACCTCAATACTCTCTATAGAAGAACAGCCTACCGTAAACCCAAAACATCCAAGGGTCATAATTATTGATAAAATAGTTTTAATTTTCATTTTCAAACTTCCTTTCTTGACTTTGGCTATAAAATGCCCAAAGTAAATAAATAACCATTAAAATTATATAACCTATGATTAAAATAACAGGAAGTATACGGAAAATAAGAGCAAATGGTAATTCAAACAAAAATGATTTCCAAAATGCCATACCACTTTTCTCCCAAAGACCAGGTGTAAGAAAAGCATATCTAGGTTCCATAATCATTCTTATATCAAAATTTCCAGATAGTAGTACTATCACCAAGTAAGCCAATAGAGATCCTATTCCTTGAATACTATTTATCATCTTCTTTTTATAACGATGGTGTGAAGACTCTCTATCTGAAAATATAGATGCATCTTTGTCTTCATTTGATAAGGAAATAAAATACTGCTCTCCAGACCAACGACTTCCCGCTACATGTATCCAACCAGAATCTTGAAAAAGATTGAGATAGTCCTGATAATCATTTTTGTTTTTAAAAATACGATAGTCAACTGCATACACTAATGAATTTTCTGTGCTTTTATGAAAAGTATAAAGTAACTTTTTTTTCACTAATTTCCAACCTAAATTGGATTGTTCATTTAACCATTTTTCTTCTGCTGAATAACTTGAAAATAACTTAAATTTCTTCATCTTCTTTTCCTCCTACTTCTAAAGCCTGTCTTGTAACAGTTATCATATGTTCCATACGACTCATATCCATCAACAAAATTTCTTTACCTTTTTCAGTAATTTGATAAACCTTTCTCCTTTTATCCTCAGAAAAAACTGGCTGTATATATTTAAGCTTTAGTAGATTTTCAATAGCACCATACAGTGTTCCCGCTGCCATACGAACCTGCCCATTACTTATGTCTTCAATTTTTTGCATAATCATGTACCCATGCAATGGTTCAAATAGTGAAAGTAGAATATAATATACTGTTTCTGTAAGTGGTAAATTTTTATCACGCTTCATAACTAACCTCCTTAGTACCTTGATATTGTATGCTTAACTGGATTCCTAAATAAAATTAAGCCTTAATAATACTAAACAGTTCAAATGTATAGTACAACTGTATATCGTTATTATATATAGTTGCACTATATATGTCAAGAAAGTTTTCACTCTCTTTTAATCACCAACATAACTTATATACAAAAAATAAAAAAGCGTTGCAAACTTGTATAAAGTGCAACGCTTTTTTGTAAATTTAAAATTCTGACACTATCCATTCCCTTCGCAACTCCCATAGAGCAGCTTGATTTGGCTTTGATAAATCTATATTATCTTCAAATAAAGAGTCCCAACTTTTTCTCACCTTTTGCTTCAAATGAGGATAAAAATTAGTCATATAAATACTAGCTTCATTTTTGATTCCTTGTTTTTCTAGAGAGTCATTATATTCATTCCAATCCTTTTTATCTTTAGGAATATAAGCTAAGTTTAATATTCTATTCCATTTGAATGGATCAAATAGAATTACATTTTCAACATCAACCTCTATCTCTAGAACTTTGCTATCCTCATAGTTTTCAACATATTTTAGATCGGTAAATAGCCATATTGGATATTCTGCTCCCTCTGGCTTAGGCACTATATTTACTGCATTTCTAATGAACCAATTATAAGGTTCTAGAAAGACATTAGCTACATTTTCATATTTTTTAACGATAAATTCTCTTTTAACATGGTATATTCCCTTTTCTCTAATAGTATCTAAGACTATTTCCCTTTGAGATGTATATAATTTTATCTTTTTATTCGACTTAGACATATACTCTACCCCCTATCTTTTACATTTACCATTTATCCATATATAATATCTACCACCCATTCCTTTTTTATCTCCCATATAGTTGCCTGTACCAATTTACTTTTCTCATCCAATGGCTCAAATAGCCTTTCCCAACTTTTGATTATCTTATTTTTAAGTAATGGATAGAAATTACCTTTATTACCTGTAATTAAAGAAGACTCATCACTTATACCAAATTTCTTTAGCTCTTCATTGTGTCTTTCTTCATCCTCTGGGTCAATAGGTAAATAAAAGTAGTTCACTACATATCCCCATTTATCCACATCAGTATAGATAACATCTTTTCTATCTACTTCTATTTCCAAAATAATAGTATCCTCTGTAGACTGTAGCATCATCTCTGAAGATATAGAAAGCCAAATAGGATATAGTACACCTTCTGGTTTAGGCACTATTTTAGCCGCATTCCTTCCATACCATTCATATAGATTTAAGTAATAATCTGATATGGTGTCCATCTTTTCTAAAATATACTCCTTCTTAACTCTATAAACTCCGTATTTTTCCAGCTCATCGAGAACATTCTTATGCTGTCTTGTCCAAAGTTTTACTTTATCATTAGGATTGTATAGATCAGTTGTCATATCTTTACTCCTCCTCTTTTGACTTTCTTATTCTTTATTGATTTATAATGATATGAAACATATTCTATAAATCATTAGAATATGTTTTCTTCTAACTAGAGAATTAACTCCAAATTCTCCAAGATCAGTTATATAAGCTGCTAATTTATTAATATTAAAATGTTCAACTTTGTTGATTTATATAATATCATAACCACGATTGTATTACAATCGTGGTTATGAGTGGGTTTTATAATTATTTTATTAGTATAGAAAAATCCAAAATCATATGACTATAGTTAAAATAAATCTAGTTGGATACAAATGCTAAAATAAACATATACTTACTTGTCACTTACGTTATTCTTAATTATTTCAATTAATATTTTGAAACTCTTTGTTTGAGTTTTGTTTTTATGGAATACAATATGATTTACATTAACTAATTCAAAATCATTTACCTTTATTTCAAATATTTCACCACTTTCGATTTCTCTTTCTATTAGAATTTTAGGCAGCACACTTATTCCTAAATTTTGTTTTACCGCATAAATAAGAGATTGTGAATTTATACTTGTCCACTCTGGATTTGCTCTTAAATTATGTAATAATAATGCACTATCAAAAACATCACGGATTGCACTGCCTTTTTCTCTAAGTAATAATCTTTCTTGGATTAACTTATTGATGTTTATAGGTTTATCTAAAGCTAATTTATGTTTGGGAGAACATATTATTGCTAATTTATATGACGAAAATGGAATTTTTATTAATTCTTCATTATATATAACTCCTTCAATTAATCCTAAATCGATCTCATTATTATATAGCATCTCTTCAATTTTTCCAGCATTTCCAACTATAACTTTTGTTGGAGTATTCCTGTATTTTTTTTCAAATTCTACTATTGCTTTAGGTAAAATAAAGTTGGCTATAGTTATACTTGATCCAATTTTAATAGTTGCATTATCTTCTAGTTCTTTAATATTTTGTTCTAAGTCATCATATAAATCTAACAGCTTTATTACCTTTGTCAAGAATAATTTACCTGTTTCATTTAAATAAATCTTCCTTGAAATTCTATCAAATAAATAAACACCTAAATAACTTTCCAATTCACTAATTGCATTAGAAACTGCTGGTTGTGTCATAAACAATTTTTCTGCCGCCTTTGTAATGCTTTCTTCCTCACATACTATTTTAAAAATACGTAAATGCCTTATTTTCATATTTAACTCCTTATTCATTACCATTTAGTTATGTATTCTATAAAATTATACTATTATACTTATATTGATTCAAGGTATATAATAAACAATGTCGAAGATAAATCTATTGGGGGGGTTCACTATTATGAAGCTAAAGAAATCGAAGCTATATTCTTCACTTTTTAGAATCACATTTTCTATTAGTGCTTTTACTTTTGGAGGAGGATATATAGTTATTCCTATGATGCGTAAGTATTTTGTTAATGACTTAGAGTTAATTAGTGAGCAGGAACTACTAGATATGGCTGCAATCGCACAATCAACTCCAGGTGCTATTGCAGTTAATATTGCTGTATTAGTAGGTTATCGCATCTCTGGAATTATAGGTGCAATTATTTCTTGTATTGGAACAGTCTTACCTCCCTTGTTAATATTATCAGTTATATCATTTTTCTATAAGACTTTTAGGGATAATAGAGTTATTTCTGCAATCTTAAAAGGTATGGAGGCAGGAGTTGCTGCTACAATCGTAGATTTAGTAATTGATATGGGTCAGGGAGTTTTAAAAGAAAAAAATTTGCTGTTAACTTTAATGGCTCCCTTCGCATTTTTAGCTAGTTTTATTTTTAATATCAATGTATTAGTTATTATTATTTTCTGTTCTATTTTATGTTTTATGCAAACTTATATAAAAAGTAGACAAGGAGGAGTCCAATATGAATAAAATTATTTTTACATTATTTATTACCTTTTTACAGATTGGATCATTCAGTATTGGTGGTGGATATGCTATTATACCATTGATACAGGAACAGGTGGTAAATTATTATAATTGGATTACGCTCCAAGAATATACAGATATTATCACAATTTCCCAAATGACACCTGGACCTTTGGTTGTCAATACTGCTTCTTTTGTAGGAATACGTATAGCTGGTATATCTGGAGCCATAGTGGCTACCTTAGGAAGTATTATATCTGGATTTATTATTTCTATCTTTTTATATAATTTTTTTAAAAAACATAAGGATATAGATAGTATTTCTAATATATTAAAAGGATTACGTTCTAGTTCTGTAGGACTTATTGCATCTGCTGCATCCACTATTGTTTTAATTGCTTTTTTTGGAACTTCATCCTACAATATTAAAGATATTGGCACAAATATTACTGCTATAATTATATTTATTATTTCTTTATTTTTATTGAGAAAGCACAAACTGAATCCTATACTGGTTCTGATTTTAACAGGTTTTGTAGGTTTACTTTTTTATTAACAAATTACTGCTTATAGAAAAAGTTATTCTAATATTTCGATCAATATTAATGTAACATAATCATCTCGATTCTTTGCGCCAATCTCAAAAATAAGATATTCTTCATAAGCATGTTTACCTAGCTTAATCTGATGTTTTGCAGCATATTCAATAATCTTGTTATACATTTCACTGATGTTTTGATAACTACCTTTATAATAAACTTGAAGATACCAGCCTTCTCTCCGTATTAAAGTAGTATCTTTATCATGGACATTTTCACCTTTAGTATATAAATAAGAAAAGCTATTAAATCTTTTCTCAAGAATATTATCAATAGCAAGAACTGCTCCTAGAAAATCAATCATACTGGCATTACTACTTTCACGAAAAGCAATTATGGAAGAAATGAAATCAGGATAAGAATCATCCATACCCTTATCCATTAACGAACTTTGTAGAGCATAGACCTCTTTATGGTAAGCTAATTCAATTTTATTATATTCTAAATTTAAGGCTTCTTCCGTTAAATCTTTTAATGCATCAATTTCATGTTTAATTTGCTCTAGCCTAGCAAGTTCTTTGACAACTTCATTTGATTTTTGATCCAATAAAGATATTAAGGCGTTTGGATTTCGCTTATCCATAAATTCTTTAATTTCTTTCAAAGGCATACCTAATCTTTTTAAAGCAGCAATAATAGAAAAGGTATCATATTGACGGAATGAGTAATATCGATAACCATTTTCTTTAATAATTTCAGGTTGGAATAATCCTATTTGATCATAATGAAATAAAATATGTTTTGGAATACCACAAAGTTTAGCAAATTCACCAGTGGTTAAATATTCGTTTTTACTATTGGACATAGTCACCCTCCACAGACCTCATAATATTTTATGAGTTATTTTCCTTGACTATAATATAACCTTATAGTTTATAATAATTCAAGTGTCCCTTAAAATCAAGAAATCTTAAAATATATTATTAAAACAATGTTATTAAATGGAGGTTATTATGAAGTTAATATTAAAGTATCTTAAAAAATATCCCAAATTAATTCTATTAAACATATTGGGAATATTTAGCTTTGTTACCGTTCAATTAGGTATCCCTACAATAATGGGAGCCATGATTGACAAAGGTATTGGTAACAGTGATATTGATTATGTTAAAAAGATGGGAATAATCATGCTGCTTATAAGTATTATAGGTGGTGCAGGAACGATTTTGATTTCTTATGCTTCTTCAAGAATTTCAACATATATGATTCGTGATATTAGAAATGATGTTTTTGCACAATCACAGAAATTCTCCCATACAGAATATAATAAATTTGGCGTATCATCAATGATTACACGTACAACTAGTGATGCTTTTCAACTGATGTTATTCTCAAACTTGCTTTTTAGGACAGCATTATTAGCACCAATTATGATTTTTATAAGTGTATTTATGACAATGAAAACAAGTTTAAGCCTATCTTTAATTATTGGAGCAAGTTTTCCATTTATTATATTAGGTGTAATTATAGTTGCTAAAGTAACAAATCCTATTTCTGATAAACAGCAAAGAGGAATGGATCATTTAAATAGAATTTCAAGAGAGAATTTAATGGGAACAAGAGTTATTAGGGCTTTTAGGAAAAGTGAGTATGAAACAGAACGCTTCGCAGGAGTAAATGAGAGATATACATCTAATTCAAAGAAATTATTCAAAATAATTTCTTTTACACAACCAGCATTTTTCTTCTTATTACATTTAT
This sequence comes from Tissierella sp. MB52-C2, assembly GCF_030931715.1. Taxonomy (NCBI): domain Bacteria; kingdom Bacillati; phylum Bacillota; class Tissierellia; order Tissierellales; family Tissierellaceae; genus Tissierella; species Tissierella sp. MB52-C2. The sequence goes on along the minus strand of NZ_CP133261.1, from coordinate 1,304,302 downwards.
CTATGATGGCAGTGTTCTGGGTTTCTACCATTATGATTGATAAAGGAACTTTACAGGTAGGTCAATTAGTTGCATTCTTAGACTATCAGTTTCATGCCTTGTTCTCTGTTATGCTATTTTCTATGGTATTTATAATGTATCCTAGAGCAAGAGTCTCTGCAAATCGTATTCAGGAATTATTAGGTGAAGAGCCAACTATAACAAATCCTAGTAGTGGAGTAAGAGAGATGAATGGCAAAATAAAATTAGAATTTGACCATGTTACCTTTCAATATCCTAATGGTGAACTTCCTGTATTAAAAGATGTATCATTTATAGCAAATCAAGGGGAAACAATTGCTTTTATAGGTAGTACTGGAAGTGGTAAAAGTACATTGATTAATTTAATTCCAAGATTTTATGATGTTACAAAGGGATCAATAAAAATAAATGATATGGATATTAGAGATTATGATATAAATGTACTTCGTGAAAAGATTGGGTTTATTCCACAAAAAGCATTTTTATTTCGTGGAACCATAGAAGAAAATTTAAAATTCGGTAATCCAGGTGCAACATTAGAAGAAATGAATCATGCTATTGAAATAGCTCAGGCAAAGGAATTTATAGAAAATAAGCCAAACAAATTGCAAGAATATATAAGTGAAGGTGCTAAAAATTTTTCCGGTGGGCAAAAACAAAGAATTTCAATAGCAAGAGCAGTTGTTAGGAAGCCAGCAATTTATGTTTTTGATGATAGTTTTTCAGCACTTGATTATAAAACAGATGTTATGCTACGTGAGGCGTTACAAAAAGAGACAAGAGAATCTATTGTATTTATTGTGGCACAAAGAATTAGTACAATAATGAATGCAGATAAAATAATCGTTCTAAACGAAGGTGAAGTAGTAGGAATTGGAACTCACAAAGAATTATTGAAAACATGTAATGTATATTATGAAATTGCAGAATCACAATTAAGAAAGGAGGAATTAGAGCAATGAAAAAATTATATCCTTATATGAAACCCTATTTGAAATTTTTTATAGCTTCAATTCTTCTCTTAGTTATATATTCAGGATTTTTAGCAGCAGCACCAATGGTAGAAGGATTAATTACAACTAGATTAAAGGATGATGTTGCTAATATTGCCAATAATATTCCTGGGGCCACCATTAGCTTTTCTTATATTCTTAAAATTTTAAAGATATTATTTGCTATTTATATAGGAAACATAACTTGTGGGTTTCTATCTCAATACTTTTTAACTAATGGGATACAGAATACTATGCGTGATTTAAGAAATGAAGTTCAAAAGAAAATCACAAAACTTCCAATTAGTTATTTTGATAATCGTACAGTTGGAGATATTTTAAGTATTATATCTAATGATATAGATACAATATCAAATGCCTTGCAGCAATCTTTATCTAGAATATTAAGTGCTATTTTATCCATATCTTTAGCTATTATCTTAATGTTCTATATTAATCCTATTATGGCAATAATAGCTGTTTTAATTATTCCATGTAGTACCTTTATAATGAGATTTATTATGAAGCGTTCTTCCATTATGTTTAAAAATCAGCAGAGCGCCTTAGGAATCTTAAATGGTTATATTCAAGAAAGATATACAGGATTAACAGAGATTAAATTATATGGCAAACAAGAAGAATCTATTGAAGAATTTAAAAAAATTAATACTAATCTTAGTGAAAATGGATTTAAGGCGCAGTTTATATCAGGACTTATGTCACCATTAATATCATTTATTACCTATATTGCAATGGTATCAGTTATTTTTATAGGAGTAACATTTGTAATTTCTGGTGCAATAACTGTTGGAAATCTTCAAGCATTTATACGTTATATGTGGCAATTAAATGAACCCCTTGAGCAGGTAACTCAGTTATCATCAGCAATTCAATCTGCCATTGCCGCATCAGGAAGAGTGTTTGATTTTCTTGAAGCAGAGGAAGAGGTACCAGAGTTAGTTAATCATCTTAGAATTAAAAATTTAAAAGGAAATGTTACCTTTGAAGATGTATCATTCGGCTATACGAAAGACAATATATTGATTAAAGATTTAAATTTAAACGTTAAAAGTGGCCAAATGGTAGCTGTTGTAGGTCCTACAGGTGCTGGAAAAACAACACTTATCAACCTTTTAATGCGTTTCTATGATGTAAATAGTGGTGCAATTAAGGTAGATGGTGTAAATATAAAAGACATGAGGAGAGATGAACTTCGTTCTATCTTTGGCATGGTTTTACAAGATACATGGTTGTTTAACGGAAGTATTGCTGAGAATATCAAATATGGCAATGAAAATGCAACTAGGGAAGATATTATAAATGCAGCTAAAATGGCAAATGTGGATCATTTTATTAAGACACAACCAGATGGTTATGATATGATATTAAATGAGGAATCTTCCAATATATCTGCTGGCGAGAAGCAGTTATTAACTATAGCAAGAGCTTTCTTGGCAGATCCAGCTATTTTAATTCTTGATGAGGCAACAAGTTCAGTAGATACAAGGCTTGAGTCAATGTTACAAACTGCCATGAAGAATATTATGAAAGGCAGAACAAGCTTTGTTATTGCCCACCGCCTTTCTACAATTAGAAATGCAGATTTAATTCTTGTTATGAATAATGGAGCTATTGTTGAGCAAGGTACTCATGATGAGTTAATAATGAAAAAAGGTTTTTATGAAAGTTTGTATATGAGTCAATTTCAGAAACTAGCATAAAATAGCTTTAGACTTACTAACAATAACTAAAAGGGTCAAAAATAGTGTTTTCCACTGATTTTTGGCCCTTTTTTACACTAGACCCACTAATATTTCACTTATTACTTGTCATCACAATTATTTTCAACTGCTTCCTTAAGGCAAGTTGTTGTCCCTCCATTACCACAGACTAAACCCACTCGCTTCACCTTTTTGTCATTAAACCTCCAAAATCTAACTGGTTCTTCAAGTAGATTTTCAATACTTTTTACTAATTCATCAAATTCAATTTCTTCATCATATTCTGCGACTCTACCAAAATATAACCCTTCCCATTCGTGGGTTCTTTTAACATTTTTTAAATTCAATTTTTTTAATAAACTATCATTTGTTCCAAAGTCACAGTCATCAAGTGGCAAGTGATTATAGTAGTGACTTATACCATACTCTGCTAGTTTTTCTATGCATGCCTCTTTTAATCCATATATTTCATCCCATGCATCGTGATGTGTCACCATCATATCAACTCCATGAATTCTTGCTTCCTCTACAGTTTCAAGTGTTAGATTAACACAGTATCCTAATTTTTTAACTTTTTTATCCGCATCGTATGTAATCCCAGATTCACTAGAATAGATTTCCTTACTTGTCACATTAAAAAGTTTATTAATTTCTTCAACAATATGTGAAACATCCATATACTTACCCCCTCAATTTCATCAAACCTAATAAATTTCATCCTAGTGATCTAACACCAATCATACGTTATTCCGCTAGCTCACTTGGACATTTCTGACATAAGATGTACATCTCCTTCTTCAATCGTTTTACGTCTTTATAAACAGTGTTATATATTCTATATGCCTTGAGATGACAATAAAGATGCTATAGATAATTATGATATAGGCAACATTGTTATTATAATTTTATAGTATACTCCAATATTTCTCAACATGAAATTATGTCATTTACTAATTTTTTCAATTGTTTAGTTTATTTGCATTTGATTCCCTGCTTTCCTCTTGGACTCAACTGCCGAGAATTGTAATTATTAATTCTCTATTCCTTCCAATTGATGCCCTATACATAAATAATTTTCACATTGTTTTCATTCCTCTTTTTCTATTTTGGGGTATAAAAAAGAGTCTAAGTTTATAGATTATGATATGCTCCCCTTATGGTAGACAGATTTAAAAAATAAAAATCTGATACTAAGAAGGGAGCATTTTTATGTCTAAAAGATCAAAATATACTAAAGAAGAAAAGTATACTATTTTAAAGGAAATTGAATCATCTGAAATATCTATAGAAGATACATGTAGAAAATTTAAGATTAGTTATAATACTTATGATAACTGGAAGTTTACATATGAAAAATATGGAATACAAGCATTAGAAGAAAGTAAAACATGGAAAAGATATTCTAAAGAATTAAAAGAAATGGCAGTTTTAGAATATTTAAATGGAGAAGATACACAATTAAATATTTGTAGAAAATATGAAATATCTTCTCGATCTGTTTTAATGAAATGGGTTAAAAGGTATAATAGTCATAACGAATTAAACACTACGAAAGGTAGGAATGGTGCTGTTATGACAAAAGGTAGAAAGACCAATTTAGAAGAAAGAATAGAAATTGTTAAATATTGTATAGAACAAAATAAAGACTATAATAATGCTTCTGAAATTTATGAGGTTTCATATCAACAAGTCTATCAATGGGTTAAAAAATATGAAGAATCCGGTGAAAATGGACTTGTAGATCGTAGAGGAAAAATAGAACTTACATCAAAAGATAAAGATCAAATTGAGATGAGAAAACTTAAAAAAGATAACGAAAGATTAAGAATGGAAAATGATTTTTTAAAAAAGCTACAGGAGCTGGAAAGGGGAGGATTTTAAGCTCATCTAGTCTTAAATATGAAGCAATACAGCAATTGCATAAAGAAAAGAAGTACTCCATAACTTCCCTATGTGAAGTGGCAGAGATTTCCAGAGCTTCATATTACAAATGGCTTAAACGAGTTGATGCAGTTAATGATAAAATTAATGATAATTTAATGGAAGAAATTATAAAGTTATATGAAAGAGTAGATGGAATCTATGGTTACCGAAGAATTACTATGAATATTAATCGTAAATTAAACAGTAAATATAATCATAAAAGAATATATAGACTTATGAGAATTTTAGGGTTGAAATCAGTAATTAGAATTAAAAAGAAAAGATATTTAAAAGTATCTGCTGAGGAGATTGCAAAGAATAAGTTGAATAGAAACTTTTTAGCGTTTAAACCAAATGAGAAATGGCTAACTGATGTAACAGAACTTAAATACAGCATTGGTCAAAAGGCATACTTAAGTGCAATTTTAGACCTTTATGATAATAGTATCATAGCTTATAAAATAGGACACAGCAATAATAATTCCTTAGTATTTAAAACCTTTGATAAAGCTATCAAATCTAATCCCAATGCAAGACCACTTCTTCATAGTGATAGGGGCTACCAATATACGTCCCATGGGTTTAAAAAGCGATTAGAAATTTATGGTATGGAACAAAGTATGTCAAGAGCTGGTAGATGCATTGATAATGGTCCAATGGAAAACTTTTGGGGAATATTAAAAGCAGAAAAGTATTATCTAAAAGACAAATATGAAACTTTTGAAGAGTTGGAAACTGATATTAAAAATTATATAACTTTTTATAATAATAAAAGATTACAAAAAAGATTAAACAGCATGAGTCCACTTGAATATAGAGCTCATGCTGCTTAAAGTATTTTATTTATTTACATTGTCTACTTGACAGGGGGCACTTCAATTATTAGTTAATCAAAAAAACTTAGACTCTTTATCTCCTATAAAATTTTCATTATACAGTCTCAAAATTTATAACACAAAACTTATCGTGAAGCCTATTTGACAAATAATTATCTCTCAAACCAACTTTATACTGTTTCAAAGTGTTTGTCTAGCAGATTCATTAAATACATATTACTTTTCTTGTTTGAAGTTATGATTCGTATGCTACACCATAATTTTTTCCCTATCTATACTTATCTGCTAACATCAAACCTATTTTCTGTTACGATATAATTTATCTATTTTATTTTGCTCTTTCATTAGCTTCGAATATGAGCCATTGACCAATTTTTTCTTTTCATCTGACACACCTATTACAAAATATTGAAATACCTTTAACCATTGTTCATAACTTAAACAAGTTGGACTATCTGTTATTTTAAAACCTATATCATTAGATAGCCGCTTAATCTGTTTATAAGAAAATATATATTTGCATCTAGATTTAATATCATTTCCAGTATTGCTAAAGATGTATGCAATAAAATCAAAGTATAGGTCTTCTTTATCTTTCCTCATTAGTGTATTTCCTCTTTTTTTAATGTGTAAAAATACACTATCGACACTAGGAGTTGGAGTGAAATCTGTTCTTTTAATATTTCTTATAATTTCAAAATCAAAATATGGCTTTAGAAGTAATGAACGCATACTTTCTCCACCGTAAGGCTTACCAGCATATTTTTCTGCTGCTTCCTTTTGAAGGATAATATATATATCTTCTGGAGGATTATCAGCAAATGTTAATTTTGATAAAATAGCCGCAGTAATATTATAGGGTATACTGGAAAAAATCTTATATTTATATTCCTTTGGCAATTCAAATTCTAAGAAATCTCCATAGATTACTTTAATATTATTTATATTATAGAATTTATCCTTTAAATTTTTATATAAACTATAATCATGTTCTATAACATATACCTCCTTACATATTTCTATCAATTGTTCTGTAATAATCCCTCTACCCCCTCCGATCTCTATGATAACATCATCTTTACATATATTACTTTCACCTATTAAATCAGATATCAATTTTTTGTTGCGTAAAAAATTTTGTGAATCCTTTAATTTTATATGAATATCCTTATTAAACATTAAATCCACCACCTTAAAAATATTTGATGTGGACTCATGTATACTGAATTATCCATGACAATAAAAACAAAAAGCTATAAATGAATAACCTATCCATCTATAGCTCTCCTAACTTTAACAATATTCTGTTGTACAAAGATTTATATCAAATAATAAATTTGTGCCTTGGTAAATTATGACTATTTGCCATCATAAAAAGGCGTAAAGAT